>NZ_JBXTSN010000029.1:0-17424 GCF_057158775.1 Antribacter sp. NEAU-D49
CCCACCGCGAGGAGCCGGGGGGTCAGCCCTTTGCGATCGCCGAGATGTCGAGGGCGATCTTGACCTTGTCGCCCACCAGGACGCCGCCACCCTCGATGGCCGCGTTCCAGGTGAGGCCGAAGTCCTTGCGCGAGATCTCGAGCGCGGCCGAGAAGCCGGCGCGGGAGTTGCCGAACGGGTCCACCGCGGTGCCCTCGAACTCGGTCTCGAGCTCGACGGAGCGCGTCACGCCGTTGATCGTCAGGTCGCCGGTGATGACGTAGTCGTCGCCGTCGGCCGCGATGCCGGTCGAGGTGAAGGACCAGACGGGGTTCTCCTCGGCGTGCCAGAAGTCGGCGCTCTTGAGGTGGCCGTCGCGGTTGGCGTCGCCCGTGTTCACCGAGGCGGCGTCGAGCTCGGCGGTGACGCTGGAGGACTCGAGGTCCTCGCCCACCACGATGGAGCCGGAGGTGATGGCGATGGTGCCGCGGACCTTCGCGATGCCCGCGTGGCGGACCTGGAAGGACGCGGTGGAGTGCGAGGCGTCGATGTCGTAAGCACCGGTGGTGAGGCCGGCGGGCAGCGGAGTAGCCATAGGAGTTCCCCTCGGGACGAGTCGTGTAGTTGATGGCTCAACTACCTTCCGGGGTCTCAACATAGCGGGTCGCGTACCTTATTCCCAGGTGGACCGAGGAGGATCAGATCAGGCGCATGACGAACGAGGACGAGGTTCGCTGGCTCGACGCCAGCCAGCAGGACATCTGGCGGCACTACCTGGAGGGGACGGCGCGCTTCGTCGAGGCCCTCGAGTCCATCCACCAGGCCGAGCTGCCGCTCAGCCTCGGCGAGTACGGGCTTCTGGTGAAGCTGTCGGAGCAGCCGGACCGCACGCTGCGCATGTCGGCGCTCGCGGACGGGCTCGTGGTGTCGCGGAGCCGGCTCAGCCACACGGTCGCCCGCATGGAGGAGCGCGGGCTCGTCTCGCGCTGCGCCGCGTCCGGAGACCGGCGTGGGGTGAACTGCCAGCTGACGGACGCCGGCTACGCGGCCCTGGTCGACGCCGCCCCGGGGCACGTGCGGGCGGTGCGCCGGCTCATGGTCGACGTGCTGGAGCCCGAGGAGTTCGAGGCGCTGGGCCGCGCCATGGCGAAGGTGGCCGCCGCGGGGCGTGCGGCCACCGCCGCGAACGGCGGCCCGAAGGGGCGCACCGCCTGCTGACGGTACGCCCCTCCGGGTGCCGGGGGCCGGGGCCACGACCGCCTCAGTCCGTCATGGAGCGCCCGAAGAGCGGCCGGTAGAGGAACCCCGCGATCAGGCCGCCCACCACCGGGAACACGAGGAAGACCCACAGCTGGGCGAGCGCGTCGCCGCCGCCCCAGATCGCCGCGGCGAGCGACCGGGCGGGGTTCACGGACGTGTTGGTCACCGGGATCGAGATCAGGTGGATGAGCGTGAGCGAGAGGCCGATGGCCAGCGGCGCGAGGCCCGGCGCCGCGACCCGCGCGGTGGTGCCGAGGATGACGAGCAGGAACACGGCCGTCAGCACCACCTCGGTGAGGATCGCCGCCCCGAGGCCGAAACCGCCGGGCGAGTGCTCTCCGAACCCGTTCGAGGCGAACCCGCCCTCGCGCGCCGCCGTGAAGAAGTCGCCCTCGCCGCCCGCGGCGATCGCCGCGATCACGCTGGAGCCGATCACACCGCCGACGAGCTGCGCCACGATGTAGCCCGGCACGTCACGCCAGGCGAACCGCCCCGCGGCCGCGAGGCCGAGGGTCACCGCCGGGTTGAAGTGCCCGCCGGAGACCGGTCCGAACGCGTACGCGCCCACCAGCACCGTCAGGCCGAACGCGAGCGAGACCCCCAGGAAGCCCACCCCGAGGGTGTTGGACTCGGCGTCGGGGAAGTTCGCGGCGAACACCGCGGTCCCCACGCCGCCGAGGACGAGCAGGAACGTGCCCAGCACCTCGGCCGCCAGGCGGCCGGCCGTCGTGGGGCTCGGGACCGACGGGGCGGTCCCTGTGGTGGGGGCGCCCGTGGGGACGCCGGACGTGGACTTGGCCATGGGTGTCTCCTTGCAGACCGGCAGTGGGACGGGTGTGGGCGTCCGCGGTGCGGGGCCACCCCCGCTTGCGACAGTAGGCGGGCCTCGGCGATCCGGCGCGATGTGACGTAATCACCGTCCTGCCGCCGTTTCCGGGCGCACGCACCACTCCCTCCCGGATGGGAGACTGGGGGCCATGGTCTCCACCACGGTCCATCTGCTCCGGCACGGCGAGGTCTTCAACCCCCAGGGCGTGCTCTACGGTCGTCTGCCCGGTTACGGGCTCTCCGAGCTGGGCCACGAGATGGCCCGCCGGGTGGCGAAGCACCTGGTGGACCAGGATCGCGACATCGTGCGCGTGGTCGCCTCGCCGCTGCAGCGGGCGCAGGAGACGGCCGCGCCGCTCGTCGAGGCGCTGGGCCTGGAGCTCGCCACCGACGACCGCCTGATCGAGGCGCAGAACCACTTCGAGGGTCTCACCTTCGGCGTGGGCGAGGGGTCGCTCAAGCACCCGCGCCACTGGCGGCACGTGTGGAACCCGTTCCTCCCGTCGTGGGGCGAGCCGTACACGGAGCAGGTCGCGCGCATGCGCGCCGCCGTGGAGGACGCACGCCGCGCGGTCGAGGGGCACGAGATCGTGCTCGTCAGCCACCAGCTGCCCGTCTGGCTCACCCGGTCCAGCTTCGAGGGCCGCCGCCTGTGGCACGACCCGCGCAACCGCCAGTGCACCCTCGCCTCGCTGACGTCCCTCACCTTCGAGGATGACCGGTTCGTGCGGCTGCACTACAGCGAGCCCGTCGCCGACCTGCTCCCGGGCGCCAGCCCCGTCCCCGGGGCGTGACGGTGGCGGCGATCCACAGGCTCCGGCGGGTCCTCGCCGCGGGTGCGGTCCTGGCGATGGCGACCACGCTCGCCGCGTGCACGAGCGACTCCGGTGCCGCCACCGACGCGGTGGGCCAGGGGTACGTCTCGGGCGACGGGTCGGTGCAGACCTGGGAACCGGGCGAGCGCAAGGGCCCCGTGACCGTGGCCGGCACGGACTTCGCGGGCAACGCCGTCGACGTGGCCGACTGGGCCGGCGACGTCGTCGTGGTCAACACCTGGTACGCGGGCTGCCCGCCCTGCCGGGCCGAGGCGCCCGACCTGGCCGAGCTCGCCACCACGTTCGCGCCTGACGGCGTGAAGTTCGTCGGGATCAACACGGAGGACGAGGCGCCCACCGCGCAGGCCTTCGAGCGCACCTTCGAGGTGCCGTACCCGAGCATCGACGACCGGTCGGCGACGGTCCGCGCGGGTCTGTCCGGCGTCGTGCCGCTGCAGGCGGTCCCGTCCACCGTGCTGCTGGACGCGGAGGGCATGGTCGCCGCCCGGGTCATCGGCCAGGTCGACCGGTCCACCCTGGAGAGCCTCCTCGAGGACCTCCTCGCGGAGGCCGCGTGATGGTCCCCGCCCTCGTCGGGGCCGCGTCCGTGGGCGAGGGCTTCGCCACCACCGCGTTCAGCGGCTCCCTGCTCCTCGCTGTCCCGGTCGCGCTGCTCGCCGGCCTGGTCTCCTTCGCGTCCCCCTGCGTGCTCCCGCTGGTGCCGGGGTACGTGGGCTACGTGAGCGGCCTGGCCGCGGCCACGGCGGGGGGCGCCGGGGGGCCGAACCGTGGGGTGGGGGCGGCGGAACGCGCCTCGGGCGGTCGGGTCGCCGGTGCGCGGGTCGCGCCGGGCCGCGGCCGGGTGGTCCTCGGCGTGGGGCTGTTCGTGCTGGGCTTCACCGTCGTCTTCGTGTCGCTCATGGCGGCGGCGGGCGCGGTGGGCGTGTACCTGGTCCGCTGGGAGGACGTCCTGACCCGCGTGCTCGGGGTCGTCGTGGTGCTGCTCGGCCTCGGCTTCCTCGGCGCCGTCCCGTTCCTGCAGCGGGAGGCGCGGTTTCACGTGAACCCGCGCGCCGGCCTGTGGGGCGCGCCGCTCCTCGGGGTCGTGTTCGGGCTCGGGTGGACGCCCTGCATCGGGCCGACGCTGGGCGCCGTCCAGGCCCTCGCGCTCGACGAGGCGTCGGCGGGGCGGGGCGCGATCCTCGGCGTCGCCTACTGCGTGGGGCTCGGCGTGCCGTTCCTGCTCGTGGCCCTCGGGCTGCAGAGCTCGCAGCGCATGATGGGTTTCCTGCGCCGTCACCGCCTCGCGGTGATGCGGCTCGGCGGGTCCCTCCTCGTGCTCGTGGGTCTCGCGCTCGTGACGGGGCTGTGGGGTCACGTGACGGGCCTGATGCAGGGCTGGATCAGCGGATTCGAGACGGTGCTCTGATGCGTGAGACAGACCCGGCCGCAGCCGTGGCCCCGGAGACCGACGCCTCGGGGCGGGCCGACGGCGCCTACGTGCCCGAGGGGATCTCGGACGCCTTCGCCGAGGGCGAGCAGGCCGAGGGCGAGCCCCGCGAGGGTGACGCCGCCGCCCGGGGCGACCGACCGGCGTCGGGCAGCCAGGGCGGGCCCGACGCCGGGCTGCCGCGGCTCGGCTGGGCCGGGACGCTGCGCTGGACGTGGCGCCAGCTCACCTCGATGCGCGTGGCGCTCATGCTGCTCATGCTGCTGGCCGTCGCGGCGGTGCCCGGCTCGGTGCTGCCGCAGCGCAACCAGGACGCCGCAGCGGTGCTCACCTACCTGGCCGACCACCCCACCGCGGGCGAGTGGCTCGACCGGTTCGGGTTCTTCGAGGTGTACACCTCGCCGTGGTTCTCGGCGATCTACCTGTTGCTGTTCGTGTCGCTGGTGGGCTGCATCCTGCCGCGGTCGGCGGCGCACTGGCGCAACCTGCGCGGCCGGCCGCCGCGCGTGCCGGCGCGGTTCTCGCGCTTCCCGGCAACCGGGACCGTCACCACCGACGCCAGCCCCGACGAGGCCGTGGCCGCCGTCGCGGCCCACCTGCGGGGCCGCCCCTGGCTGCCGACCTTCCGCGTGGACGTGCGCGGGCACGAGCTCAGCGCGGAGCGCGGCTACCTGCGCGAGACCGGCAACCTCGTGTTCCACCTGGCCCTCGTGGGCCTGCTCGTGTCCGTGGCGACCGGGCAGATGCTGCACTACCGGGGCCAGGCGATCGTCACGGAAGGGCGCGGCTTCGCCAACGCCGTCGTGGACTACGACACGTTCGAGAACGGGTCGTGGTTCGAGCCGTCGTCGCTCTCGCCGTTCGCGATGACCCTCGACTCGTTCGACTCGGAGTTCGAGACGAGCGACGTGGCGGCGTTCGGGCAGGCCCGCGACTTCACGGCGCACGTCACCATCACGGAGCCCTCGGGCGCCACCCGGCCCGAGACTGTCAAGGTGAACCACCCGCTCGTGGTCGACGGCGCCAAGATCTACCTCCAGGGCAACGGCTTCGCGCCCGAGCTCACGGTGACCGACGCCGCCGGCCAGGTCGCGTTCTCGCAGCGCGTCCCCTTCCTGCCGGAGGACGTCAACTACACGTCGCGCGGCGTCGTCAAGGTGCCCGACGTGTCACCCGGGCTGGAGCAGATCGGCCTCGTGGGCTACTTCCTCCCGACGGCGATCGTCGAGGCCGACGGGTCGGCACGGTCCGGGTTCCCGCTGCCGACCGACCCGCTGCTGATCCTCGAGGTCTACCGCGGTGACCTCGGGCTGGACGAGGGCGTGCCGCAGAACGTCTACCGGCTCGACACCGCCACGCTCACACCGTCTGTCGAGGCCACGGGGGAGCGCGTCAAGGTGCTGCTCCGGCCGGGACAGACGGTCGAGCTGCCCGACGGCCTCGGCACCGTGAGCCTCGGCGCCGACATCCCCCGGTACGTCGCGCTCGACCTGCGCCACGACCCGTCCCTCGCCTTCGTGCTCGTCTTCGCGCTCGCCGCGCTCGGCGGCCTGACCGTGTCGCTCTTCACGCCGCGTCGCCGGGTCTGGGCGCGTGCCCAGGTCTCCGGCGGCGCTACGGTGGTCGAGGTCGCGGGCCTCGCCCGCGGGGACGACGCCGGCCTGGACGGCGAGGTCGAGCGGGCGCTCGACGCGGTACCAGGCTCCACCCGTCCCACGACCACCCCTCGTACGGAAGGCTGACCATGCAGATCGCCGAGCTGAGCGCCCTGCTCGTCTGGGCTGCCGCGACGGCGCTCGCCGTCGCGCTCGCCGCGTTCGCGACCGACCTCGCGCGGCTCTCCGGGGCCAAGGTCGTCGCGCGCGACGGCGCACGTGCCGGTGCCGGGGCGCGTGCCACGGCCCGCGTCGGGGCCGCCTACGGCCCCGCCGACGACGCGTCGGACGGGCCCGCGGACAGGCCCTCGGGCGAAGGGCCCGATGACGACGGCGCCCCCGCCGTCGTCTCGCGCAAGGCCGCCGGGATCGGGATGTCCGTCTCGTGGCTGGCGGCCGTGCTGCTCCTCGCCGCGATCGTGCTCCGTGGTATCGCCGCGGGCCGCACGCCGTGGGCCAACATGTACGAGTTCACGCTCGTGGGCACGTTCGTGGCGCTGGCCGTGTTCCTCGGCGTGAACCTGCGCCGCGACGCCCGGTTCCTGGGGGCGTTCGTGACCGGCCTCGGCGCGCTCTTCCTGGTGCTCGGCCTCAACGCGTTCTACGTCGACGCGATGGGCGTGCAGCCGGCGCTCCAGAAGTACTGGCTCGTGATCCACGTGGGGGTCGCGATCGCCGCCACCGGCATCTTCACCGTGTCGTTCGTGGTGTCGGCGCTGCAGCTGCTCCGCGACTCGCGCGACCTCGGGTCTCCCGCGCTCGCCCGGTGGGGCTGGCTCGACAGCACGCCCACGCCGAGCGTGCTCGAGGCGCAGTCGTTCCGGCTCAACGCGGTCGGCTTCGTGCTGTGGACGTTCACCATCATCGGCGGCGCGATCTGGGCCGAGGACGCCTGGGGCCGGTACTGGGGCTGGGACCCCAAGGAGGTGTGGTCCTTCGTGATCTGGGTCGTGTACGCGGCCTACCTGCACGCTCGCACCACGCGCGGCTGGTCCGGCCGCCGGGCCGCCTGGTTCGTGGTGGCCGGCTACGCCTGCGTCCTGTTCAACTTCACCGGAGTGAACCTGATCTTCAACGGCAAGCACTCGTACTCGGGCCTGTCCTGACCCTGCGGGCTCCGTAGCTGGTGTGCTGTCCGCCCCGAGAACGTCATGAGGTATCGCCTGCCGGTCGCAGGCGGTACCTCATGACGTTCTGGAAGCGGACCGTGCCGGGGAATGCTCAGCCGGCCTGCGGCGTGCCGCCGTCCTCGTCCGGCTTGTCCGTGAGGCCGCCGTTGCCGGCCGGCCCAGCAGGCCCGTCGGGCTCGCCGGCCGGGCGGTCCGCGGCGCCGTCGTCGGCCGTGGTGCCTGACACCTGGCCGGCCTCGCGCTCGCGCTTGCGGCGCTCCTGCTCCAGGCGCCAGAGGAACTCGGGGTCGTCGTCCGGCGCCACCGGCGCGTTCGAGCGCCGGGCGGGAGCCTGCCGCGTGGCGGGTGACGCGCCGGGCCGAGGCTGCCGGGGCGCGACGCGCCGTCCCCTGCTCGACGCGCGCACCACGATCCAGGCCAGCGAGCCTGCGAGCGGCAGGAACACGATGAGGATCGCCCACAACCACTTGGGCAGTCCCTTGAGCTCGTCCTCCTCGGCGCCGGCGAGATCCACCAGCGCGTAGACGACGAGGCCGATCACCAGGAGGGTCAGGACCACGCGGAGCATGACCCCAGCCTAGGCCGTCGGGGCCGCCCGCCCGTCCGCCCCCGTGGAGCGCCTACCCTGGAGGGGTGCCTCTCCTCGTCTACTCCCTGCTCCGGGTCGGTCTGTTCGCCGTCCTCGCGCTCGCCCTCTACTGGGTGGGCCTGCGGGACTGGCTGCTCGTGCTGGTCGCGGCGATCCTTGCGTTCGCCCTCTCCTACCTGCTCCTGCGCGGGCCTCGGGACGCGTCGGCGCGGTGGCTGGCGGAGCGGTCGGGCCGGGCGGCCGCCGGGGACCCCACCGCGCGCGGCTTCACCCGCGAGGCCGTGGACGACGCCGACGTGGAGGACGCCGCGGTGGACGCGCGCCTCGAGGGCGACGACCGCCGGACGAGCTGACTGTCTCGGCAGGGGTCAGAGCGACAGGCCCATGCCCAGCAGCACGCCGTAACCCAGCTCGAACAGCCCGGTCCCGGCGAGGACGGGGACCAGCAGGCGACCGCGCGCGCCGGCCAGCACGGGGAGTGACAGGAGCGCGGCGGGGCCTACCAGGAGCACCACCGCGAACGACCACG
The DNA here is from genome assembly GCF_057158775.1 of Antribacter sp. NEAU-D49. Taxonomy (NCBI): domain Bacteria; kingdom Bacillati; phylum Actinomycetota; class Actinomycetes; order Micrococcales; family Promicromonosporaceae; genus Antribacter; species Antribacter sp. NEAU-D49. The sequence continues at coordinate 8,236 of NZ_JBXTSN010000029.1, forward strand.
GCGCCCAGAACGCGCACGCCGTCCCCAGCAGCACGGGGACCCAGAGCAGCACCGCGTAGGCCCGCCGGGCGCGGAAGTCGCCGAGCCGGACGGCGAGCGTGCGCTTGCCGGCGAGGACGTCGGTGGGGATGTCGCGCAGGTTGTTGACCATGAGCAGCGCGCAGGCGATGAGGCCCACGCCGACGGCGCCCAGCACCGACGGCCACGTCACGCGGTCCGCCTGCGTGTACGTGGTGCCCAGCACGGCCACGAGGCCGAAGAAGACGAACACCCCGACCTCGCCCAGGCCCAGGTAGCCGTACGGGCGCCGCCCGCCCGTGTAGAACCAGGCGGCGGCCACGCAGACCGCGCCGACGGCCAGCAGCCACCAGTGCCCGGTGATCGCGCACAGCGCGAACCCCAGCACGCCCGCGACGCCGAACGCCGCGAACGCTGCGTTCCGGACCTGACGCGGCGCGGCCGCGCCGGAGGCGGTGAGCCGCATGGGTCCTACCCGGTCGAGGTCGGTGCCGCGCACGCCGTCCGAGTAGTCGTTGGCGTAGTTCACCCCCACCTGCAGGGCGAGGGCGACGCCGAGCGCCAGGAGCGCGGGCAGCAGGGCCGCCTCCCCCACCTGGGCCGCGGCCCCCGTGCCGACCATCACGGGCGCAGCCGCCGCCGGCAGCGTGCGGGGCCGTGCCCCGGAGATCCACTCGGCGGCTGTCGCCATCTACCTGCTCCTTGTCCTGAGGTTCCATGCTGCCCAACGCGCCGGCGCCCCTGCGGAGTTCCGGCGGGGCGCCCACGTCACGGTACGTCGCGGCCGCCCCTGCCACCGAATGCGCGCCTCACCGGAGGGCGGCGACAAACTCCGTCACGGCGCGCCGGTCCACCTTGCCGGGCCCCCGGACGGGCAGGCCGTCCGTCAGGTAGACCTCCCGCGGGGCGGCCGCCCGGCCCAGCCGGGCGGCGACGGCCGCCCGGACCTGCGCGGTCACCTCGCCAGGCGCGGTCCGCAGCGGGCCGACGCCGGACGACACGACGGCCACGACTGCCTGCCCCCACTCGTCGTCCGGGACGCCCACGACGCAGACCTCGCCGCCGGCTCCCGGCGTGCTCCCTGCGCCGGCCAGGAGGCGGGGCCGGGCGGCGAACAGTTCCGAGATCACCTGCTCGACCGCGGCCGGGGCGACGTTGACGCCGCCGGTGACCACGACGTCGTCGGCCCGGCCGAGGATCGTGAGCCGGCCCGAGGTGTCGAGCGAGCCCAGGTCGGAGGTACGGAACCAGCGGGTGCCGTCGGGGTCGGCGCGGAAGGAGGCGGCGGTGGCGTCGTCGTCCCCGACATAGCCGGCGGCCAGCACCGGGCCGGAGATCTCGACGAGCCCGTCGGTGACCCGGACGGCGACCCCGGCGAGCGGGACGCCGTCGTAGACGCAGCCCCCGCTGGTCTCGGACATGCCGTACGTCGTCACGACGCGGACGCCCGCCGCTCGGGCGCGCGCCAGCAGCGGGACCGGCGTCGCCGCGCCGCCGACCAGCACCCCGTCGAACCGGGCGAGGGCGGCGAGCCCCGCGGTGGCGCCCGCGTCGGCGGCGTCGACGAGGCGGTGGAGCTGGGTGGGCACCAGCGAGACGTAGGCGGGGCCGTCACCGCGGAGGAGAGCGCCCGCGTGGTGGGCGAAGCCGTCGGCGGTGAAGGGACTGTCCGGCACGGCGGCGAGCTCTGTGCCCGCCACGACCGTCCGCGTCACGACCTGGACGCCCGCCACGTGCGTGGGAGGCAGCGCCAGGAGCCAGCGGCCGGGCCCGCCGAGGCGCTCGTGCGTCGCCGCGGCGGAGGCACGCAGGGCTGACGCGGTCAGCGCCACCTCGCGGGGGGTGCCGGTCGAGCCGGAGGTGCGGAGCACCAGAGCGGTGCCGTCGGGGACCGGCCCGCGGTGCAGCCGAGGCTGCGGGGCGAACGCCGGGCCGCCTGCGAGCGCCGCCCGCACCGCGGACACTGTCTCGGCCAGGTCCGGTGTCACCAGGTCAGGGTATCCGGGCGATGTAGTGTGGCCGCGTTCACGACGACCGACAGGGGACATCAGGCATGGTCAAGAGGGGTGCCGCTGGGCGGCGACCCACCGCCCGCAGCGGGGCTCCGCGCCGGGGGTCCACGGCTGGCGCTCGACGGGGTACCGCTGTCGCGCTCGGGGTGGTCCTGTCCCTGGTCTCCGTCGGCTGCACCTCCGGGCAGGAGGAGGAGCCCCAGGCAGCGCCGACCGTCACCGTGCCGGCCGAGGTCGTCAGCGCCAGGGGCGCGCCGCCCCAGCCCGTGGTGCCGGTCGTCTGGCCGCTGACCGGTGTGCCGACCGCCGAGGTGGCGGCACGGCCCGCCCTGGCGATCAAGATCGAGAACTCGGCGGAGTCGCGCCCCCAGACGGGCCTGGAGCAGGCCGACATCGTCTGGGAGGAGGTGGTGGAGGGCGGCATCACGCGCTTCGTCGCCGTGTACCACTCTCAGGTCCCGGAAGCGGTGGAGCCGGTCCGGTCGGTCCGGCCCATGGACCCGGCGATCGTGGCCCCCATGCGCGGCATCCTCGCGTACTCGGGCGCCCAGCGGCCCTTCATCGACGCCGTGGGCGCCGCCGGTATCCAGTCCGTGATCATGGACGCGAACGACGCCGGCTTCCGCCGCGACCGGAGCCGGCGCGCACCCCACAACGTCGTCGGCGACCCGTCGGCGTTCTGGGCCCAGGCCGACGGCAACCGCGCCGTGCCCCCGCCGGCGCAGTTCGTCTATGCGCGCGCGGCGGGCAAGAGCACCGCGGCCACCGTCGGCACACCGGCGGTCAGGCTCGACGTCGCGATGTCCCGGGCGCAGCAGTCGCTGTGGGACTGGGACGGCGGCAGCTACCTGCGGAGCGAGGGGGCCCGTGCGTCGGTCTCGACGTCGGGCGCACGGCACTCCGCCGCCAACGTGGTGCTGCTGTCGGTGCAGGTGGTGAACACGCCGTTCCGGGACCCGTCCGGTGCGCCCGTACCCGAGACGCAGCTCGTGGGGTCCGGCGACGGCGTCGTCGCCTCCGCCGGCAAGTCGGTTCCCGTGAAGTGGTCCAAGGCGGCGCTCGACGCGCCGGTGGTCCTCACCCTCGCGGACGGGACGCCGGTCAAGCTGGAGCCGGGCATCACGTGGGTCGAGCTGGTGCCGGTGGGCACCGGGGCGTGGGCGGTCTCCTGAGCGGAGCCGGGCTGCGGTTCCGCGCGCCTCAGTAGTAGTACGGGAAGCCCGACCAGTCCGGGTCGCGGCGCTCCAGGAAGGCGTCGCGCCCCTCCACCGCCTCGTCCGTCATGTACGCGAGCCGCGTGGCCTCGCCGGCGAAGACCTGCTGGCCCGCGATGCCGTCGTCGGCCAGGTTGAAGGCGAACTTGAGCATGCGGACGGCCTGCGGTGACTTGGTCGCGATGGTCCGCGCGTACTCGAGCGCGAGCGACTCCACGTCCGCGTGCTCCGCGACCTCGTTGACCGCGCCCCAGCGCTCGGCGTCGTCGGCGGAGTACTCACGGGCGAGGAAGAACACCTCGCGGGCGCGCTTCTGACCCACCTGCCGGGCGAAGTACGCCGAGCCGTAGCCGGCGTCGAACGACCCCACGTTCGCGTCGGTCTGCTTGAACTTCCCGTGCTCGCGGCACGCGATCGACAGGTCGGCCACGACGTGGAGCGAGTGTCCGCCGCCCGCGGCCCAGCCGTCCACCACGGCGATGACGATCTTGGGCATGGTGCGGATCAGGCGCTGCACCTCCAGGATGTGGAGGCGGCCCGCGCGGGCGGGGTCGATGCTGTCCGCCGTCTCGGTCTCCGCGTACCGGTACCCGTCCCGGCCGCGGATCCGCTGGTCGCCGCCGCTGCAGAACGCCCAGCCGCCGTCCTTCGACGACGGCCCGTTGCCCGTGATCAGCACCGTGCCGACGTCGCTCGTCATGCGGGCGTGGTCCAGCACCCGGTAGAGCTCGTCCACGCTGTGCGGGCGGAACGCGTTGCGGACGTCCGGCCGGTCGAACGCGACGCGGACCACCGGTAGGTCACGGGGCTCCGGCCCGCTGCGGTCCACCCCGCGGTGGTACGTGATGTCCGTCAGGTCCTCGAACCCGGTGACGTCTCGCCAGAGGGACGGGTCGAACGTCTCGGAGACCTTGCGGGGGAGTGCGGTGCTCGTGCTCACGCGGACCAGCCTAGTTGTGCGGTCGGATGCCGCTGGGCGGGGGGAAGGTCCAACGTGCATAAACTGCAAGCTAGCGTTCAGTTTATGCAAGTAGCCAGGTCAGGAGGGTTGTGTCGATAGGGTTCCCGGCATGAGCGCGTCTACTTGGTGGGACCCGACGCCGCTCTACCGCGACGCCCTGCACCCCGTCGCGGGCGAGATCCGCCACGTGTGGACCGTGGCGGGCATGGCGGGCGCGGCGTCGGTCACCGTGCGGACGGCCGCCCCGCCGCGGTTAGCCTGGAGGGGTGCCTCTCCTGGGTGATCCCGTCGTCTGGTCCACACCGCTGCGCACCCGGTTCCGCGGGATCGACGTGCGCGACGGGCTCCTCGTGCGCGGTGACGCCGGCTGGGGCGAGCTGTCCCCGTTCTGGGACTACGACGACGTCGAGTCCGCCACCTGGCTCCGCGCCACCCGGGAGGCCGCCACGCTCGGCTGGCCCGCCCCTGTGCGCGACACGGTGCCGGTCAACGTCACGGTCCCCGCCGTGGGCCCCGACCAGGCTCGGGAGATCGTGCTGGCGTCCGGCGGGTGCCGCACCGCCAAGGTGAAGGTGGCGCAGCGGTCGCCCTCCGGCGAGCCCGAGCCGGTGGCCGCCGAGGCCGCGCGGCTCGAAGCCGTCCGGGAGGCGCTCGGACCCCACGGTGCGATCCGGGTCGACGCCAACGGCGGCTGGACCCTCGACGAGGCTCTCGACCGGCTGCCCGTCCTCGACCGCGCCGCCGGCGGCCTGGAGTACGCCGAGCAGCCGTGCGCCGCCGTCGAGGACCTCGCGTTCCTCCGGCGCAAGCAGGCCGTGCTCATCGCCGCGGACGAGTCGATCCGCCGGGCCGAGGACCCGCTGCGCGTGCTCCGCGAGGAGGCCGCCGACATCGTGGTGCTCAAGGTCCAGCCCCTCGGCGGCGTCCGCGCCTGCCTCGACCTGTACGAGCAGCTCGGGCTGCCCGTGGTGGTGTCGTCGGCGCTCGAGTCGTCGGTCGGTCTCGCGGCCGGGGTGGCGCTCGCGGCGGCTCTCCCTGAGCTCCCGTACGCCTGCGGCCTCGCCACGTCCCAGCTGCTCCAGCGGGACGTCACCGGGGCCCCGCTCCTCCCCGTCGACGGCGCGCTGCCCGTGCGGCCCGTCGCGCCCGACCCGGAGGTGCTCGCCGCAGCACCCGCCCCGCCGGAGGTGCGCGACGCCTGGCTCGCCCGGTACCACCGGCTCGTCGCGGTCCTGGACGGTGCCCGGTGAGCGGGCTTCCGCCGTCCGTCGCGGCCGCCCGGGCCCTCGTCGCCGACCTCGTCGCCCTCGGGGTGCACGACGTCGTCCTCGCCCCAGGTTCGCGCTCCGCCCCCCTCGCGTACGCGCTGGCCGCGGCGGCCGACGCCGGGGATCTGACCCTCCACGTCCGCGTTGACGAGCGCACAGCAGGCTTCCTCGCGCTGGGCCTGTCCCGGGGCTCGGGCCTCGGACCGGACGGCGCGGCGACACCTGGCGGCGCTACGACACCCGATGCTCCCCGCCCCGTGGCCGTCGTGACGACCTCCGGCACCGCGGTCGCGAACCTGCACCCCGCCGTGCTCGAGGCGCACCACACCGGGGTGCCGCTGGTGCTGCTCACGGCGGACCGCCCGCACGAGCTCCGCGGTACCGGCGCGTCGCAGACCACCGACCAGGTGGGCATCTTCGGCGGGGCGGTCCGGTTCGCCGTCGACGTCCCCGCGCCCGACGGCCGCCCCGGCGAGACCCGCGACCTGTCCATGGTGGCGGCGCGCGCCGTCGCCGCGGCCCTCGGCTCGCGGACCGGGTTCCCCGGCCCGGTGCACCTGAACCTCGCCTTCCGCGACCCGCTCCAGCCGCCGCTGCCCGACGTCGGCCCGGCCGGCCCCGGCGCCGACGTCGCCTCGGCGGGACTCACCTCGGGTGACACGGTCCGGCCGTCCGCCGACGCCCGGCGGGTCGTCGTCGCCCCGTCCGAGGTGCGGCACACCGCCGGTCCTGCCCTTCCCGGCGACCCGGCGCGGACCGTCGTGGTGGCCGGCGACGGCGCGGGTCCCGGAGCCCGGCGGCTGGCCGAGGCGCAGGGCTGGCCGCTGCTGGCGGAGCCGTCGTCGGGGTCGCGGGGCGGGCCCAACGCCGTGGCCGCGTACCGGCTGGTGCTCGGGGTGGAGGAGCTCGCGAGCGAGATCGAGCAGGTCGTCGTGCTCGGACGGCCCACGCTGTCCCGCCCCGTGCAGCGGTTGCTCGGGCGGCTGGGGGTGGCGGTGACCGTCGTCGCGCCAGGTGGTGCGCCCTGGCCCGACGCCGCCCGGAACGCCACCCTCGTGGTGCCTGGCCTGGCGCCGGACTGGTTCGCGGGTGCCGCAGCCGCTCGCGACCCGGGGTTCCTCCAGCGGTGGCAGGCCGCCGGGCGGGCCGCCGAGGGCTTGCTCACCGAGGCGACCGGGCAGCACCGCGCGGGCGAGCCCGAGGCGCTCGCCGTGGCACGCGCCGTGGCAGCCGCCCTCCGGGCCGACGACGTCCTCGTGGTTGGGTCGTCCAACCCCGTCCGCGACCTGGACCTGGTCCTCGGCCTCGGCGCGAGGCGGGACGAACCCGCCCTGCCCACCGTGCTCGCGAACCGCGGGCTGGCCGGGATCGACGGGACGGTGTCGACCGCCGTCGGCGTGGCGCTCGCGGTAGCCCGCCAGGGTCGCCGCACGCGGGCCCTCCTGGGCGACCTCACGTTCCTGCACGACGCGGGCGGCCTCCTCCGCGGACCCGGCGAGCCGGCGGTGGACCTGCAGGTCGTGGTCGTGAACGACGACGGCGGCTCCATCTTCGCGACCCTCGAGCACGGGGCGCTGGCGGAGGCGTCCCCCGCCGGGGCGGCGACGTTCGAGCGCGTATTCGGCACCCCGCACGGCGCCGACCTCGGCCGGCTCTGCGCGGGCTACGGCGTGGAGCACCAGCTCGTCAAGGACGTGGACGGTCTGCGGGTCGCCCTCGCGGAGCCCGGTCCGGGGATCCAGGTGCTGGAGGTGCGCGTCCCGCGGTCGGACCGGCTGGCGCGCGCGCACGACCTGGCTGCGCGGGTGTCCGAGGCGGTCAGGGCCACCCTGCCGACACAGTGACTCCGTCGGACAGAGGCACTCTCTCGGCCCTCGTACTCTGCCGAGACAGTGAGTTCGTCCGGTCATTGCACAGCGAGAGGCATAGGCTTGCAGTGAACTCTCAGGTTCGTTCAAGGATGGCGTCAGGCCGAGGGTGTCCACTGTTCTCAGACACCGAGGAGGGTCACCGTGAACAGCACCGAGCAGAACCCCGAGACGCCCCGGCCCGAGCAGCCGGCGGCTCAGCCTGAGAACCCGCAGGACGTGCGGGACGCTCAGGTCACGCAGCAGCTCCCGCGCACGCCCGCGCCGGCGGCCGCGCCCGCCCCCGCGGACGCGCCCGCCGGCCCGCCCGCACAGCACGTGCAGACGGTGCAGCCGCCGCTGCCCGCGAACCCTGTGCAGGGGGCGGCGGGCGCTGCCGGGGCGACCCGTCCGGCGTCGGCCACCTACGCCAACCCGTACTCGCTGGCGCCGAACGAGCCCGAGGGCGGGACCCCGACCCGCAAGCGGCGGGGCTGGGTCCCGCTGGTGAGCGTCGCGGCGGTGGCCGCGCTGCTCGCGAGCGCGGGCACGGCCGGGATCCTCACGGCGACCGACGACGGCTCGGCGGGCGCCTCGCTCGCGGCGGTCGGCACGCGCGAGACCGACAGCGCCCCCGTGTCGAGCTCGGACGTGACCAACCCGGACTGGCCGAAGGTCACGGCGGCGGTGGCGCCCTCGGTGGTGGCGATCCAGGTGGCGAGCCAGGGCGGCGGGTCGGTGGGCTCGGGCGTGATCCTCGACGCCGACGGCCGGATCCTGACGAACAACCACGTGGTGGCCCCCGGCGCGAACGGCACCGTCCAGGTGACCCTGTTCGACGGTCGCGTGTTCGAGGCGGAGATCGTGGGCACCGACCCCACGACCGACCTGGCGGTGGTGCAGCTGCAGGACGCGCCGGACGACCTCCAGGCCGCCTCGTTCGGCGACTCGGACGCTGTGGAGGTGGGCGAGCCGGTCCTCGCCGTCGGCAACCCGCTGGGCCTCGCGAACACGGCGACCACGGGCATCGTCTCCGCGCTCGACCGGCCGGTGACCGCGAGCGGCGAGGGCGGCGGCGACCAGGTGGTGACCAACGCGATCCAGATCGACGCCGCGGTCAACCCGGGTAACTCCGGCGGACCGCTGTTCAACGCGTCGGGCCAGGTCATCGGCATCACGTCGTCGATCGCGACGCTGTCGAGCGGCCTTGGCGGGCAGGGCGGCTCGATCGGCCTCGGCTTCGCCATCCCCGTGAACCTGGCGCGCACCATCGGCGACCAGCTCGTCGAGGACGGCACCGCCGAGCACGCGTTCCTCGGCGTCTCCATGAGCGACGGCACCGCGACCGCCGACGACGTCACGCGCCGCGGCGCCCAGGTCGAGGAGGTCAGTGCCGACTCGCCCGCGCAGGCCGCAGGCATCCAGGCCGGCGACGTGATCGTCGCGATCGACGAGGACGCCGTGAACGGGGCGGAGTCGCTCACCGCGTTCGTCCGCGAGCGCTCGGCCGGCGACACCGTGACCATCACGCTCGTGCGCGGGGGCGAGGCCCAGCAGGTCGAGGTCACGCTCGCGGTCCGCGAGGACGCGCCCGTGACCGAGCAGCCGGAGCAGGACCCGGGCACCGACCAGGGGTCGGACCAGGGTTCCGACCAGGGGGGCGGCTCGCAGGGCAGCGACTCCACGCTCCCGGACAACATCCCGGACTGGCTGCGGGACCTGCTGAACCAGGGCTGACCCCGTCCCGAAGCCGTGTGGGTATGGCTGTGGCGACAATTCCAGCGAGAATTGTCGCCACAGCCATACCCACACGGCTTGGGGAGGGGGCTGGGCGACACGCGCGGCGCGCGCCACTCCGGGGAGAAAAAC
>NZ_JBXTSN010000029.1:17434-71786 GCF_057158775.1 Antribacter sp. NEAU-D49
GGGGTGGGGCCCAACTCCCCCCGCTTTCTGCCCCCCCACCCCAACCCCCCCACGGCTTGGGGAGGGGGCTGGGCGACACGCGCGGCGCGCGCCACTCCGGGGAGAAAAACTACATTAGTGGCGAACCTCACCTTCACTCGGTGAAGGCGTGATCGCGGGGATACGTTGTGCCCGTGACTGCGTCGTTCACTGTCGTGCGGACGCTCGGCCGGTCCGACGTCGCCCATGACATCCTCGCCGAGCTGCCGGAGTGGTTCGGCTCGGAGAAGTACACGCACGAGTACGTGGAGGCGGCCGACCGGTACGTCAACTACGTCGCGGCCGCCTCCCTGCCGGGCGGGTCCGGGCATGCGGGGCCGCAGGTGGCTGCCGCTGTCCCCGCGCCCGAGGCCACCCGCGCCGTGAAGCCCTCGACGGCCGGCCGCGGGCACGTGCCCGCGAGGCTCTCGGCCCCGCTCCCCGTGGCGCCGCTCGTCTCGTCGACGGCAGGAGCGGCGGTAGCCGCGCCCTCCCTGGTGGGTGCCCCGCTGCCGGTGGCGACGTCGGTGCCGCTGCTGGCTCCCGCGGTGCTCCCCGCCCCGCCCCTCGACGTGCACGACGCCCAGGGCATCCTGCTGCTGAACCACCGCTACCCGACGAGCGCCGAGGTGCACCTGCTCGCCGTCCGGCGGGCCCGGCACCGCACGGGGATCGGTCGTGCGCTCCTGGCCCAGGTCGAGGAGGACCTGCGTGCGCAGGGCGTGCGGCTGCTCAGCGTGAAGACGCTCGGCCCGTCCCGCCCGGATCCTGAGGGGTACGACCACACCCGGGCGTTCTACCAGGCGTGCGGTTTCGTCCCCGTCGAGGAGTTCCCCGACCTGTGGCCGGACAACCCCTGCCTGCTCCTCGTGAAGGTGCTGTAGGGCGGGCGTTCAGGCGCGGCTGGGCAGCTCGACGGCAGGTGCAGCGCCGAGCGCCTCGTCGCGCGAGGCTCCGCCGGCGACGGCGGCCTCGACGAGCGCCGCGGCCGACCCGGGCTCTGCTGCGCCGACGACGGCCAGCAGGCTGTGCTCGAGATAGCGCACCAGGTCCTCAGCGGGCAGGTCGGTGCCGATGCCGCCGTCGACGAGGGTCTGCTCGGCGAGGGCGACCCACGACCGCACGGCGATGCGCACAAGCGGCGTGTCGGGTGCGCCGAGCTGGAGCATCCCCGTGAGCGCACGCTCGGTCTGCTCGCGCCGGGCGTCCTCGATGACGGCCCGCACCTCCTCGTCGCCGCTCGCGGCACCGCGCACCAGGGAGTAGAAGGTGGGCCCGTGCTCGCGCACGTACCGGACCAGCCGCGTGAGGGTGTCGCGCAGGCGGGGGACAGGCGGGAGGTCGTCGCGCGGCTCCGACGCGTGCAGCATCGAGTCGCGGGCCCGGCGGACGATCTCCTGGTGGAGGCCGTTCTTCGAGCCGAAGTAGTAGTAGACGAGCCCGGTCGAGACGCCTGCCTCGGCGGCGATCTCCTCGACCGTCACGTCGGCGAGGGCGCGGTCGGCCAGGGTCGCCACGCCGAGCGCGACGAGCTGGTTGCGTCGCTCCTCGGGGCGGAGGCGGGTGCGCCGGCCGGTTGCCATGGGGCGAGCATATCGGGCAGGTCGCAGAGGAGCGCCGCGCGGACAATTGACGCTGAGTCAGTAATTGCCTAGGGTCTCGCGTGGACGACAAGGCTGTCGTTCCCGTTGCGTCCGAGGGGATCCCCTATGAAGCTCAGCAAGCTCACGGCGTCACGCAAGGGACGTGTCGCTCTCGCCGTCGTACCGGTCGTCGTCGCGTCGACGGTGCTCCTGGGCGGTGTCGCCCAGGGAGCCGTGCCCGTGGCGTTCACCGTGTCGGGTAGCCAGTTCAAGATCTCCGCCGACTACCTCGAGGGCGTCGGCTTCTCCCAGTACGCAGGCCTGGCGACCGGCCAGGACGGTGTGGAGCACCCCACCGCCATCGCGAACATCCGCGAGGCCAAGCTGACGAACCTCTGCCAGTCGATGGTTCAGGACACGCCGCTGGGCAAGGTCGGCGTGCTGATCAGCGCGGGCGCGGGCGACGTCCCCGCGAGCGCCACCGACCTGCAGATCGGCATGAACGACCTCCAGGGCACGGCCGTCTTCAACAACATCCGGATCGGCGTGGACGCGTCCACCGTCACCACCGACGCCAAGGGCGCGGCAGGCGACTTCGCCATGGACTCCGACACCATCACGATCGACGGTCTCAAGCAGGTCGCGTGGAGCACGCAGGCAGCGGTGTTCCAGCTCACCGACCTGAGCCTCAAGGTCACGGACGGTCAGGAGTGCTTCTGAGCCCGGGCGACGGCTCGGCGGGCGGCGGGCTCCGGGGCAGGGTCCGCGCGCTCGGCGCAGCCGCGCGCTCCACCGTCGCGATGCCTCGGGGCTTCCGTGCCTGGCGGAGGGAGCGGCCGTTCGTCGGCGGGCTCCTGACGATCCTCGCCGGCGTGGAGCTCCTGCTCTCCGGGCCCATCGACCTGGAGCACATGTCCGTCGCGTTCGGCGTCCAGGGTGCCCAGGCCACGCTCCTCCCGCTGGTCCTGATGGTGGTGGGCGTGCTGGCGGTGCTGCAGCCCGTCCAGCACGTGTTCTACGGCGTGGTGGCCCTGCTGATCTCCGTGTACACGCTCGTGGGCGTGAACCTGGGGGGCTTCTTCGTGGGCTTCCTGCTGGGCGTCGCGGGCGGCGTGACGATCGTGTCGTGGCTCGCGCCGAAGGTGGGTCACGACGCGGCAGCCGGTCCGGCTGCGGGCGACGCGGCCCCCGCCGAGGCGCCCGCCGCGGAGGCGGCGGACGAGTCGGCCTTGGCCGACCAGGCGTCGGCCGCGGAGGCGGCCAACCAGCCCGGCCCCGTGCCTGCCGTGACGCCCGAGCCGGAGGCGGCCGAGGCGCCGTCGGGCAGCCGGGCGGGAATCCCCCTGCCGCCCGCGCCGCCCGCGCCGCCCGCGGTGGACGCGGGCCGACGACGGGCCGCGGGCGAGCGCTCCGCCGCCGTGGTGCTGGCGGGTGTGCTGGCGACCGGCGGGCTGTCGGCGGCGCCGCTGCCGGCGGCCGCCGACTGCTGGGACCCCGTGCCGTGGCTCCCGATCGTCACGTGCCCGACGCCGTCCCCCACGCCCACCCCGTCCCCGTCCGCCTCGCCCAGCGGCGACGGCAACCCGGTCGACGACGTCGTGGACGGCGTCGGCGACGCAGCCGGCGGCGTGGTCGACGGGGTCGGGGACGCCGTCGACGGCGATCCCCCGGGCGAGCCTGTGGAGGGCGAGCCCGTGGAGGGTCCCGACGGGGCGGTCGCCGCGGCCCAGGAGGACGGCGAGATCCAGCCCGAGGAGGCGGAGGCGATCGTCGCGGAGGCGGTCGAGCTCGAGCTGGGCGAGTGCGTCGAGCTGGTGCTCGGCGGCGAGTTCGACGTGAACCTCCAGCTGCCCGGCGACTGCGGCTCGCCCGCCGACGGGAACCTGTTCTCCCTGCCCGGTGACCTCGAGAGCCGCGACCTGCACCCTCTGACCGGGCTCACGGGGATCGGCCTCGTGAACGTGCCGGTCACGGGCGGTGACCCCAACGGGAACGGGCGCCGGGACGTGATCCGGCTGTCGGCGAGCGAGCTCACCGTCGACGGCTTCTGGCTCAGGACGTACGCCTACGACGACCGGCCCGGCCATTCCGGCACGGTCGCCGGGACGGAGACCAACGCGGGATCGGTGGAGCTGCGGGGGAACGTCCAGATGTACGTGTCGTCCATCCACGCGAACCTGCCCGACGGGTCCGACCTGGTCGAGGTGGCCACCCGGGTGGCCGACGGCGCCTCGTTCGTGGAGATCCTGCTCGGCCTGGTGGACGCCCGGATGGGGCTGGTCGGCGCGACGTCGGACGTCCAGGTCTGGAACGGCTTCCGCGAGCAGGTCTGGAGCAGCTGAGAGCGATGTGCGTCGCCGAGAGAGGCGTCCGGACGCGGGGACAGGCCCTCCGGACGCCTCTCTCGGCGACGCCACAACCCCCCGGCGGCGGGACCGAACCGGAGAGCCACCCGCGCCCTCAGGCGCCCAGCGCGTGGCGCATCGGCTCCAGCTTGGCCTCGGACTCGGCCAGCTCCGCCTGCGGGTCGGACGCCGCGACGATGCCGCAGCCCGCGAACAGCCGGACCTGCCGGGGGTCGCGCGCCGACAGCTCCGCCGAGCGCAGCGCGATGCCCCACTCGCCGTCGCCGTCGGCGCCCAGCCAGCCCACCGGACCCGCGTAGCGCGCCCGGTCCAGGCCCTCGATCTCGCGGATCAGCGCGCGCGCAGCGAGCGTCGGGGTGCCGCACACGGCGGCGCTGGGGTGCAGCGCGGCCGCGAGGGAGAGGGACGACGGCGCCTCGTCGCCGGCCTGGTCGAGCACGCCCGTGACGTCGGTGGCCAGGTGCATGACGTTGGGCAGGTGCAGCACGAACGGCGCCTCCGGCACGTTCATCGACGTGCAGAAGGGGTCGAGCGCGGCGGCGACGGACGCCACGGCGTACTCGTGCTCCTCCAGGTCCTTGGACGACCGCGCGAGCTGGGCGGCCCGCAGCAGGTCGGCGTCGCCCTCCGGGCCGCCAGCCACCGCCGACCGGCCGATGGTGCCGGCCAGCACCCGCGAGGTGACCAGGCCCTTCTCGCTCCGCACGAGCAGCTCCGGCGTGGCGCCCACCATCCCGGCCACGCTGAACGTCCAGCACGCCTCGTAGGCGGTGGCGAGGCGCCCCAGCAGGAACCGCGGGTCGACGGGCCGCTCGGCACGTGCCAGCACGTCCCGCGCGAGCACCACCTTCTCGAGCTCGCCGGCCTTGATCCGGGCCACCCCCTCCGCGACGACCTCGGGCCAGTCGGAGGCGGCCACGGCGCCGTCGGACACCGTGACGCGGCCGGGCGAGGTGACGGGAGAGCGTGGCGTGGCCGCGAGGAGGGCGGCGCCCGGCGCGGGGGCGGCGTCGTCCAGGCGGGAGACGACAGTGAGCCAGGCCACCGTGCCGCGACGGCCCACCACCACCTCGGGAACGACGAGGACGCCGCCGGGGCGCGCGGGGTCCTCGTCCTCGTCGCCGGGCTCGGTGTCGTCGAACGCGAACGAGCCGAACGCGACCGGGCCGGTGCCGGGGAGGCCCACGTCGTCCACCACGACGGCCCGGGCGAGGACCGTGCGCCAGGCGTCCTCGGCGTCCGCGAACCGGCCGGGGCCCAGCGTCTCCAGCCGCAGCACCTCGCCCCAGCCCACCAGGCCGTCGCCACGGCGGACCCAGGCGAGCGGCTGGGTGTCGGGCAGCAGGTCGGTCAGGGCGGTGAGCCCGTCGCCGAGGTCGATCGGGACGGTGCGGACCACGAGCGTGGCGTCCACGGGGGACGTGTCGAGGTGCGGCGTGCTCACGCCGGCGGGCAGTGCGGTCATCACTCCTCAGGATAGGTCGGCCGGGAGGGCTCGCCGGACGGCCGTGGCAGGCCTCACACACGGCACGGGCCGCGCAGCCGCCGAGGCCCCGTCCGTGGAAAGATCGGGCCATGTCCCGAGCAAGCCTGGAGAAGAAGCCCGACGAGGTCGCGTCGATGTTCGACGGCATCGCCCGCCGGTACGACCTGACCAACGACCTGATCTCCCTGGGCCAGGATCGTCGCTGGCGCAGGCTCACCGTCGACGCCGTCGCCGCGATGCCCGGCGAGCGCGTGCTCGACCTGGCCGCCGGCACCGGCACCAGCTCGGAGCCGTTCGCGGACGGCGGCGCGTACGTGGTGCCGTCGGACTTCTCGCTCGGCATGCTCCGGGTCGGCAAGGAGCGGCGGCCCGACCTGCCGTTCGTCGCGGGTGACGCCACCCGCCTGCCGTTCGCCGACGCCAGCTTCGACGCCGTGACCATCAGCTTCGGGCTGCGGAACGTCGTGGACACCAGCGCCGCGCTCCGCGAGATGCTGCGGGTGGTGCGGCCCGGCGGGCGCGTGGTCATCGCGGAGTTCTCCACGCCTACCTGGGCGCCGTTCCGCCTGGCGTACCACGAGGGCTTCCTGCGGGTGCTGCCGGTGCTGGCCCGGACGGTCAGCACCGACCGCAGCTCCTACGAGTACCTCACCGAGTCGATCCGCGAGTGGCCCGACCAGGAGGCCCTCGCCCGGCTGATGCTCGGCGCCGGCTGGGAGCGGGTCGCGTACCGGAACGTGTCCGGCGGGATCGTGGCGCTCCACCGAGGCTCGCGCCCGGCCTGACCTACCCGCCCGCACCCCGCGCGCGTACCCGCCCGCCCGCACCCCGCGTGATCGGTAGTTCGGGGCATGATCGGCAGTTCGAACTGCCGATCATGCCCCGTTTTGCCGATCACATGACCCTGCCGCCGCCGGGTCCGCGCAGTGCCCGAAAAGTCCCAGCAAAAGGTTAGGACAGCCTTGCTGGTGAAACCCCCGTCTGTGTGGCTAGGGTGACGGTGTTGTGACAGGGTTCACAAGGCCCTGTCATCAAGCAGCGAGTTCACGACCTGGGGGTGAGCACGTGCGAGCAGCATCCCGCGACGACGCGGACGTCATCGTGGTGGGCGCCGGCCCCGCCGGCTCGTCCACCGCGCACTGGTGCGCGGCCGCGGGCCTGGACGTGCTGCTGCTGGAGAAGGGCGAGTTCCCCCGCGACAAGATCTGCGGCGACGGCCTGACGCCGCGCGCGGTCGCCGAGCTGGCCCGCATGGGCGTGGCCACCCGCGAGGAGGACGGCTGGATCCGCAACCGTGGCCTGCGGGTCCACGGCGGCGGCCGCAGCTACGAGCTCGACTGGCCCGACCTCACGAGCTACCCCGGGTACGGCATGGCCCGCTCCCGCATGACCCTGGACCACACCTTGGCGCAGCACGCGCAGGCGAGCGGCGCGAAGCTGCTCGAGCGCACCAAGGTCACGGGTCCGGTCCGCGACGAGCGGTCGGGCCGGGTCGCGGGCGTCGTCGTGCAGGGCCTGGACGCGGCCGGGCGGGCCGACGGCGAGCCGCGCGAGCTCCGCGCCCCCGTCGTGGTCGCGGCCGACGGCGTCAGCTCGCGCTTCGCCACGAGCCTGGGCATCACGCGCCGCGACGACCGCCCGATGGGCACGGCGGTGCGCGCCTACTACCGCACCCCGCGGCACGACGACCCGTTCATGGAGTCGCACCTGGAGCTGTGGTCGGGCGCGCCGGGCAAGAGCGACCTGCTCCCCGGCTACGGCTGGATCTTCCCGCTGGGCGACGGCACGGCGAACGTGGGGCTGGGCAGCGTCCACTCCACGCCCGCCCGCCAGTCCGCCGCGGGCATCGACTACCGCCGCCTCCAGGACACGTGGCTCCGCAACAGCGCCCCTGAGGGCTGGGAGCTCAGCCCCGAGGCCGCCACGGGCCCGGTCCGCGGTGCCGCGCTCCCGATGGGTTTCAACCGCGGCCCGCTGTACTCCGGCGGGGTGCTCCTCGCGGGCGACTCCGCGGGCATGGTGAGCCCGTTCAACGGCGAGGGCATCGCGTACGGGCTGCAGGCCGGCCGGGTCGCGGCGGACGCGATCGTCCAGGCCCGGGTCAAGAACACCGGAGCGGCCCGCGAGGCCGCCCTCGCCACGTACGCCGACCGCATGCGTGCGGACCTCGGCGGCTACTACACGCTGGGCCGCTGGTTCGTGCGGCTCATCGAGCACCCCGAGGTGATGCGGGTGTGCGTCCGGTACGGCCTTCCGCGCAAGGTCGTCATGCAGTTCACGCTCAAGCTCTTGTCCGACTGTTACGAGCCCCGCGGCGGCGACTGGATCGACCGCGTCATCGCCGGGCTCACCAGGGTGGTGCCTCGTTCATGAGGGAGATCCGAGCATGACCAACCCCTATGTCCCCGTCCTGGTCCTGATGGCCGTGGCGGCAGTCCTCGCGCTGGGCGGTGTCGCGGCGAGCGCCGTGATCGGGCCCAAGCGCTACAACCGCGCCAAGCTCGATGCGTACGAGTGCGGCATCGAGCCCACGCCCCACGCAACGGGCGGCGGGCGCCTGCCGATCAAGTACTACCTGGTCGCGATGACGTTCATCGTCTTCGACATCGAGGTGGTGTTCCTCTATCCGTGGGCGGTCGACTTCACGACCCTCGCGACGTTCGGGCTCGTGGCGATGCTGGGCTTCCTGGCCCTCATCACCGTCCCGTTCGTCTACGAGTGGCGCCGCGGCGGTTTCGACTGGGTGTGACGTCTGACTAGTGCGGCGCCCACGGGGGCCCCGCGAGTAAGGAAGCGCAATGGGTGTCGAAGAAGCTCCATCAGGTTTCCTGCTGACGACGATCGAGGATCTCGCCGGCTATCTCCGCAAGGCCTCGCTGTGGCCGGTGACGTTCGGCCTGGCGTGCTGTGCCATCGAGATGATGGCCGCCGGCGCGCCGCGGTACGACCTGTCCCGGTTCGGCATGGAGGTCTTCCGCGCGTCGCCGCGCCAGGCCGACCTGATGATCGTGGCGGGCCGCGTGAGCCAGAAGATGGCGCCCGTGGTGCGCCAGGTCTACGACCAGATGAGCGAGCCCAAGTGGGTGCTCTCCATGGGCGTGTGCGCGAGCAGCGGCGGCATGTTCAACAACTACGCGATCGTGCAGGGCGTGGACCACATCCTGCCGGTCGACATCTACCTGCCCGGCTGCCCGCCGCGCCCGGAGATGCTGATCAACGCGATCCTCGCGCTCCATGACCAGATCCAGCAGTCGCCGCTGGGCGTGAACCGGCGCGAGGCCGCGGCCGCGGCCGAGGCCGCCGCGCTGGAGGCCACCCCCACGTTCGAGATGAAGGGGCTCCTGCGATGAGCGGCGCCATGCTGCCCGACGGCGGCGGCCCGGGCGGCGACGTGGTCGCCCCTCCCGCCGGGGCCACGCAGCTCGAGGTCGTCGAGGTCCGCAAGGGCATGTTCGGCGTGGGCGACGCCGGCGACACGTCCGGCTACGGCGGGCTGGTGGCACCCGTGGTCATGCCGGGCCCGTCGGCGCGTCCTTACGGCAGCTGGTTCGACGAGGTTGTCGACGTCCTGGCGGAGGTCCTGGCCGAGGGCGGCCTGGCGTACGACGACGCGGTCGAGAAGGTCGTGGTGGACCGGCACGGCGCCGCGACGGCCGACGCGCCGCAGGTGGAGCTCACGCTGTACGTGCGCCGCGAGCACCTGGTACCCGTGTGCCAGGCGCTGCGCGACGACCAGGACCTGCGCTTCGAGATGTCGCTCGGGGTGTCGGGCGTGCACTACCCGCACGAGACGGGCCGCGAGCTGCACGCGGTGTACCACCTGGTGTCGATCACGCACGGGCGCCGGCTGCGCCTGGAGGTGGCCGCCCCGGACGCGGACCCGCACGTGCCGTCGACGGTGAGCGTGTACCCGACGAACGACTGGCACGAGCGCGAGACGTACGACTTCTTCGGCCTCATCTTCGACGGCCACCCCGCGCTGACCCGCATCGAGATGCCCGACGACTGGGTGGGGCACCCGCAGCGCAAGGACTACCCCCTCGGCGGCATCCCCGTCGAGTACAAGGGGGCCACCGTGCCCCCGCCGGACACGAGGAGGTCGTACTCATGAGTGCGCCTACCGCAACCCCCCGCGCCACGCGCTCCGCCGACGACGACCTGGCCTCCACCGTCCGCGCCTTCGAGGCGTTCGGCGACGGCGACTGGGACGAGATCGCCCGCGAGGCGGTGGGCGAGGAGCGCATCGTCGTCAACATGGGCCCGCAGCACCCGTCCACGCACGGGGTGCTGCGCCTGATGCTCGAGATCGACGGCGAGACGGTCACCGAGGCCCGGGCGGGCATCGGCTACCTGCACACGGGCATCGAGAAGAACATGGAGTTCCGGACGTGGACGCAGGGCACCACGTTCTGCACCCGCATGGACTACGTGGCGCCCCTGTTCCAGGAGGCGGCGTTCTGCCTGGCCACCGAGCGTCTGCTCGGCATCACGGACGACGTGCCCGAGCGGGCCTCGGAGATCCGGGTGCTGATGATGGAGCTCAACCGGATCTCGTCCCACCTGATCTGTCTGGGTACGGGCGGCAACGAGATGGGCGCCACCACGGTGATGACCGTCGCGTTCACCGCCCGTGAGGAGATCCTGCGGCTGTTCGAGGCCGTGACGGGGCTGCGCATGAACCACGCGTACATCCGCCCGGGCGGCGTCGCCCTGGACGTGCCCGAGGACTTCACGGCGCAGGCGCGGTCGGCGATGGAGCGGGTCCGCGGCTACATGGGCCAGCTGGCCGACCTCATGGTCGCCAACCCCATCTTCAAGGCCCGCCTCACCGACGTGGGCGCGCTGAACCTCGCGGGCTGCATGGCGCTCGGCATCACCGGCCCGGTGCTCCGGTCCACCGGTCTGCCGTACGACGTGCGCAAGCAGGCGCCGTACTGCGGCTACGAGACGTACGACTTCGACGTCCCGACGGACACCGCCGCCGACTGCTACTCCCGCGCGGTGCTCCGCATCGAGGAGTGCTACCAGTCGATGCGGCTCGTGGAGCAGGCCCTCGGCCGCCTCGACGCCTCGGCCGGCTCGCCGGTGATGGTCGCCGACAAGAAGATCGCCTGGCCCGCCCAGCTCGCGATCGGCGGCGACGGCCAGGGCAACTCCCTGGAGCACATCCGGAAGATCATGGGCACCTCGATGGAGGCCCTGATCCACCACTTCAAGCTGGTCACCGAGGGCTTCCGGGTCCCGGCCGGCCAGGCCTGGCAGACCGTGGAGCACCCGCGCGGCGAGCTCGGGGTGCACCTCGTCTCCGACGGCGGCACGCGTCCCTACCGCGCGCACTTCCGCGACCCCTCGTTCAACAACCTCCAGGCCGTCTCGGTGATGTGCGAGGGCGGCCAGGTGGCCGACGTCGTCGTCGCCGTCGCGTCCCTGGACCCCGTGCTGGGAGGTGTGGACCGATGACGGCCGACCCGATGGTCGCAGGCCCGGGAGCGGCGAAGCCGACCCGGACGGGCTACGACCCAGAGACCCTCGCCCAGCTCGTCGCCGATGCCGAGGCGATCACGGCCCGCTATCCCGACCCGCGCTCCGGCCTGCTGCCGATGCTGCACCTGGTGCAGTCGGTGGACGGCTATGTGAGCCGCGACGGCATCCTGTTCTGCGCGGAGCGGCTGGGGATCAGCGCCGCGGAGGTCTCCGCGGTGGCGACGTTCTACACCCAGTACAAGCGCCACCCCAACGGGACGTACACCGTGGGCGTCTGCACCAACACGCTCTGCGCGGTGATGGGCGGCGACGCGATCTTCGACGAGCTGGCCGACCACCTCGGCGTGGGCCACGACGAGACCACCGACGACGGCGCGATCACCCTCGAGCGCATCGAGTGCAACGCGGCCTGCGACTACGCGCCGGTGGTGATGGTCAACTGGGAGTTCTTCGACAACCAGACGCCGGGCTCGGCCGTGGACCTCGCCGACCGGCTGCGCGCCGGCGAGGCGGTGGCCCCCACGCGGGGCGCGGCCTCCGTGTGCTCGTTCAAGCAGATGAGCCGGGTCCTGGCCGGGTTCTCCGACGGGCGAGCCGACGAGGACGCCGGCATCGGCGACCCGACCCTCGCGGGCCTGCGGATCGCCCGCGAGCGCGGCTGGACGGCGCCGGAAGCCGGCGCCGCGCCCGCCGCACAGGAGCCCGCCGCACAGGAGCCCGCCGCACAGGAGGAGGCGACGGCGCCGCCGTCGGCCACCTCGCCCAAGCCCGGCGACGAGGGCTCCAGCGCCGCCCGGACGCCCACCACGCCGTCCGACACGCAGCCCGAGGGCAAGCCCGGCACGCCCGAGGCCAAGCCCGACGCAGGCAAGGGAGGCCAGTCATGACGCTCACCCCGATCCTGACGGACACGTGGGACGCCGAGCGGTCCTGGAAGCTGAGCACGTACGAGGCGCACGGCGGCTACGACGGCCTGCGCGCCGCCCTGGCGATGGAGCCGGGCGCCGTGGTGCAGGCGGTCAAGGACTCCGGCCTGCGCGGCCGTGGCGGCGCCGGGTTCCCCACGGGCATGAAGTGGGGCTTCCTGCCTCCGCCCGACGGCGGCCCGCGGTACCTCGTGGTCAACGCCGACGAGTCCGAGCCGGGTACCTGCAAGGACATCCCGCTCATGCTCACCAGCCCGCAGCACCTGATCGAGGGCGTGATCATCACGAGCTACGCCATCGGGTGCCACCACGCGTTCATCTACGTGCGCGGCGAGGTGCTGCACGTGTACCGGCGCCTGCTGGCCGCGGTCGAGGAGGCGTACGCCGCCGGGTACCTCGGCAAGGACGTGCTCGGCAGCGGGTACGACCTGGAGGTCACGGTCCACGCGGGTGCGGGCGCGTACATCTGCGGCGAGGAGACCGCGCTGCTCGACTCGCTGGAGGGCCTGCGCGGGCAGCCGCGGCTCAAGCCGCCGTTCCCGGCGGTCGCCGGCCTGTACGCGCGCCCCACGGTGGTCAACAACGTGGAGTCGATCGCGAGCGTGCCGGGCATCATCAAGAACGGCGCCGACTGGTTCGCCGCCATGGGCACCGAGAAGTCGCAGGGCCACGGCCTGTTCTCCCTGTCGGGCCACGTGCAGCGCCCGGGGCAGTACGAGGCTCCGCTCGGCGTGACGCTGCGCGAGCTCCTCGACCTCGCGGGCGGCATGCGGGAGGGCCACGAGCTGAAGTTCTGGACGCCGGGCGGGTCGTCGACCCCCATCTTCACGGCGGACCAGCTCGACACCCCGCTCGACTACGAGTCGGTGGGTGCCGCCGGGTCGATGCTCGGCACGCGCGCGCTGCAGATCTTCGACGAGACGGTCTGCGTGGTGCGTGCGGTGAGCCGGTGGACCGACTTCTACGCGCACGAGTCGTGCGGCAAGTGCACGCCGTGCCGCGAGGGCACCTACTGGATGAAGCAGGTGCTCCACCGCCTCGAGACGGGCGAGGGCACCGACGGGGACATGGACCTGCTCCTGGACCTGTGCGACAACATCCTGGGCCGGGCGTTCTGCGCCCTGGGCGACGGCGCCACGTCGCCCGTCACCAGCTCGATCAAGCTCTTCCGGGACGAGTACCAGGCGCACGTCGACGGCCACGGCTGCCCGTTCGACCCGAGCGCCGCGGCACTCTTCCCGTACACCCCCAAGTCAGCGCAGCCGGTCCTCGCCGGCGCCGGAGGTCACCGATGACCGTCACCACCCCCAAGCCGGCCGCGGCCGAGCCGGGCCCGGTCCAGAAGCCGGACCTGGTCACGTTCACGATCGACGGCGTGGAGCTCGCGGTGCCCAAGGGCACCCTCGTGATCCGTGCCGCCGAGCAGGCCGGCATCCAGATCCCGCGGTTCTGCGACCACCCGCTGCTCGCGCCCGCGGGCGCCTGCCGCCAGTGCCTGGTCGAGGTCGCCACCCCCGACCGCGAGGGCAACGTGCGGCCCATGCCGAAGCCGCAGGCGTCGTGCACGCTCGAGGCCACGCCCGGCATGGTCGTCAAGACGCAGGTCACGTCGCCGGTCGCCGACAAGGCGCAGCAGGGGGTCATGGAGCTGCTGCTCATGAACCACCCGCTCGACTGCCCGGTCTGCGACAAGGGCGGCGAGTGCCCCCTGCAGAACCAGGCCATGTCGAACGGCCGGGCCGACTCCCGCTTCCAGGACGTGAAGCGCCGCTTCCCCAAGCCCGTGACCATCTCCACGCAGATCCTGCTCGACCGCGAGCGGTGCGTGCTGTGCCAGCGCTGCACCCGGTTCAGCGAGGAGATCGCGGGCGACACGTTCATCGCGCTGCAGCAGCGCGGGGCGCACCAGCAGATCGGCCGCTACGACGTCGAGGTGCTCGACGGCGGCGCGCGCGGCGGCACCGCTGTGGACCGTCCGGTGGGCGAGGCGTACCCCGACACGTCCGGGCAGCCGTTCTCCTCCTACTACTCGGGCAACACGGTGCAGATCTGCCCGGTGGGCGCCCTCACGAGCGCGGCGTACCGGTTCCGCTCGCGGCCGTTCGACCTCGTGTCGACGCCGGGGATCGGCGAGCACGACGCGTGCGGCTCGGCGATCCGCGTGGACCACCGCCGCGGCGTGGTGATGCGCCGCCTGTCGGGCGACGACCCCGTCGTCAACGAGGAGTGGATCACCGACAAGGACCGTTTCGCCTTCGCGTGGCAGTCCGCGCCCGACCGCGTGACCACCCCGCTGGTGCGCGACGTCGCCGCCGACGGGACCAAGGGCGAGCTGCGGCCCGCCTCCTGGGCCGAGGCGCTCGAGGTCGCCGCGAACGGTCTGGCCGCCGCGCGCGCGGCGGGCGGCGTGGGCGTGCTGCCCGGCGGGCGTCTCACCGTCGAGGACGCGTACGCCTGGTCCCGGTTCGCCCGCACGGTGCTCCGCACCAACGACGTGGACCAGCGGGTCCGCGTCCACTCCGCGGAGGAGGCCGCGTTCCTGGCCCACGCGGTGGCGGGCACGGGCGTCGGCGTGACCTTCGGTGACCTGGAGAAGGCGCCGGCGGTGCTGCTCGTGGGCCTGGAGGCCGAGGAGGAGGCCGGGGTCACGTTCCTCCGCCTCCGCAAGGGCGCCGAGCGCAACGGCGTCAAGGTGTTCTCCGTGGCGCCGTACGCCTCGCGCGGGCTCGACCGGATGCACGGCACGCTGCTGCCCGCGGCACCCGGCACCGAGGCCGAGTGGCTCGACGGGCTCCGTACCCGCCTCTCCGGCGGCCTGCTGCCGCCCGAGGCGGGCTCGGCCCTGCTCGGCCCCGAGATCGAGGCCCTCGCGCAGCCCGGCTCCGTGATCCTCGTGGGCGAGCGGCTCGCCGGTTCGCCCGGCGCGTACACGGCCGCCCTGGCCCTCGCGGACGCCACGGGCGCCCGGCTGGCGTGGATCCCGCGCCGCGCGGGGGAGCGCGGCGGCGTCGAGGCGGGTCTCCTGCCCAACCTGCTTCCCGGCGGACGCCCGGTCACGGATCCGGCTGCCCGCGCGGAGATCGCCGCAGCCTGGGGCGCCTCTGAGCTGCCCGCGGAGCCCGGCCTGGACACCTCCGGCATCCTCGACGCGCTGTCCGTGGGCACGCTCGGCGGCGTGCTCGTGGGCGGTGTCGAGCTCGCCGACCTTCCCGACCCGGCCCACGCGCGCCGCGCGCTGGAGGCGGCGGGATTCGTGGTGAGCCTGGAGGTGCGGGCCTCGGAGGCCACGCGGTACGCCGACGTGGTGCTCCCGGTCGCTCCGCCCGTGGAGCGTGCCGGCTCCTACTGGAACTGGGAGGGACGCGTCCGGTCCTTCCCCGCGGCCCTCGACTCGGCCGCCCTGCCCGACCACCGCGTCCTGGATGCCCTGGCCGCGCAGCTCGGTACCCCGCTCGGCGTCGCGACGCCGGCCCAGGCGCACCTCGCGGTCGCGGCTCCCGGCCCGTGGGAGGGCCTGCGCGCCCCCGCACCCGACGGCGAGGCGGGTGAGCCGCCCGTGGTGGCCCCCGGTCACGCGGTCCTCGCGTCCTGGCGCCTCATGCTCGACGACGGCCGCGGCCAGGACGGCGAGGCCTTCCTCGCCGGCACGGCCAAGCGCGCGGTCGCCCGCATGTCGGCGGCCACCGCCGCGTCGTTCGACGTGTACGACGGCGACACGGTCACCCTGGCCACCGACCGCGGCGCGGTCACCGTGCCGGTCGCGGTGGCCGACATGGTGGACGGCGTGGTCTGGGTCCCCCTGGCCTCCGCCGGCTGCCGCGTGCACGACACCCTGGGCGCCGTTCCCGGCGACCTGGTCCGCGTGGAGAGGAGCGAGGCATGATCCCCGGGGTCGCCGCGGACTTCTCGCAGGACAACATCTGGGTCTCGCTGGTCAAGGCCGTGCTCATCGTGGTCTTCCTGCTCACGAGCGTGCTGTTCGCGATCTGGTTCGAGCGCAAGGTCGTGGCCCGCATGCAGGTGCGGCCCGGCCCCAACTGGCACGGGCCGTTCGGTCTGCTCCAGTCGCTCGCCGACGCGATGAAGCTCCTGCTCAAGGAGGACGTCAACGTCACGCGGGCCGACCGCGTGACCTACCTCCTGGCGCCGATGATCTCGGTGTTCTGCGCGCTGCTGGTGTTCGCCGTCATCCCGTTCGGGCCCGAGGTGACGATCCCGTTCACGGACTTCACCACGCCCGTGCAGCTCACGGACTTCCCGGTCGCCGTGCTCTACGTGCTGGCGTGCGCCTCGCTCGGCGTCTACGGGATCGTGCTGGGCGGCTGGTCGTCCGGCTCCACCTACCCCCTGCTCGGTGCCGTGCGGTCCACGGCCCAGGTCATCTCGTACGAGCTGGCCATGGGCCTGTCGCTGGTGAGCGTCTTCATCATGGCGGGGTCGATGTCGACGTCGCAGATCGTGGAGTCGCAGACGCAGCTCTGGTGGTTCATCCCGCTCTTCCCGGCGTTCGTGGTCTACGTCATCTCGATGATCGGCGAGACCAACCGCCTTCCGTTCGACCTCCCGGAGGCCGAGGGCGAGCTGGTCTCCGGGTACATGACGGAGTACTCGTCGATGAAGTTCGCGTGGTTCTTCCTCGCGGAGTACATCAACATGCTCAACGTGTCGGCGGTCTGCGTCACCCTCTTCCTGGGCGGCTGGCGGGCTCCGTGGCCCCTGTCGGCGATCGGCGACGGCATGCTCAACGAGGGCTGGTGGCCCGTCCTCTGGTTCCTCGTGAAGCTGTGGGCCGTCATGTTCGTCTTCGTCTGGGTGCGCGGCACGCTGCTGCGCCTCCGGTACGACCAGTTCATGGTCTTCGGCTGGAAGGTCCTCATCCCGGTCGCGCTCGCGTTCGCCGTCGTCGTGGCCGTCATGCAGTGGGCCCGCCGGATCGCCGAGGTGCCGTTCCAGGGCACGTTGGTCGTCATCGCGGTGGTCTGCGGCGTCGCCTTCCTCGCGATCTGGCTGTGGCCCGAGCGCGCCAGACCCGCCAAGCCCGACGACTCGGCCGTGCTCGACGCGTTCGCGGACGGGTACCCCGTCCCGCCGCTGCCCGGCCAGAAGCTCCCGCCGTCCCCGCGTGGCCGCCGTGCCCCGCTGGAGCACCAGCCGGACCAGGAGCACCAGGACGACCTGCAGAAGGAAGGTGTCACCGGTGAGTGACTACGAACCCATCAGGCCCAAGGCGGGCCCGGTCAAGGAGCTGTTCGCGCCCGTCGCGGGCTTCGGGGTGACGCTGTCGTCGATGTTCAAGCCGGTCGTCACCGAGCAGTACCCCCGCGACAAGGTGGCGCCGCAGCGCCGCTTCCACGGCCGCCACCAGCTCAACCGCTACGCCGACGGCCTGGAGAAGTGCATCGGCTGCGAGCTGTGCGCCTGGGCCTGCCCGGCCGACGCCATCTACGTGGAGGGCGCCGACAACGCCGACGTGCCGCAGGACGGCTCGCCCGTGCCCGTGCACATCAGCCCGGGCGAGCGCTACGGCCGCGTCTACCAGATCAACTACCTGCGCTGCATCTTCTGCGGCCTGTGCATCGAGGCGTGCCCCACGCGCGCGCTCACGATGACCAACGACTACGAGCTGGCGGGCAACAGCCGCGCGGGGATGATCTACGAGAAGCAGGACCTCCTCGCGCCCCTCGCGGAGGGCATGCTCGCGGCTCCCCACCCCATGGCCGAGGGCACGGCCGCCACGGAGTACTACCGCGGGGACGTCGTCGGCCCGACGGCGGCGCAGGTCGCCTGGGTGCGCGAGCACCGGCCCGACGACCCCACGGTGGACGCCGCGGACGCCGTCGCCTCCGGGAAGGCGCCCCTCCCGACGCCGCTGCAGCACGAGCTGCGACCCGACCACGGCCCGGGTGCCGCCGAGCGCGCGGCCGGTGCGGCCGCGATCGGCTCGGTCCGGAGCCCGAACGAGACGCGCGAGGTGACGGCATGACCCCGGGTCTGGAGGTGTCCGGCGGTGAGACCGCCCTGTTCTGGGTGCTGGCACCGCTGATGGTGCTGGCGGCGCTCGGGCTGCTGTTCGTGCGCCGCGCCGTCCACGCCGCGATGTGCGTGGTGTTCGTGATGATCAGCCTGGCGATCATGTACGTCGCGCAGGAGGCGCCGTTCCTCGGCGTCGTGCAGGTCGTGGTCTACACGGGCGCCGTGATGATGCTGTTCCTCTTCGTGCTGATGCTGGTGGGGGTCGACGCGTCGGACTCGCTGACCGAGACCATCAAGGGCCAGCGCTGGATCGGCGTGCTCCTCGGCCTCGGCTTCGGCGTGGTCCTCACCGGGGTCGTCGCGCAGGCCGTGTTCCCGCCCGCCGTCGGGCTGGAGCAGGCCAACGCGGTGAGCAACCCCGTGGGGCTGGCGCGCGTCCTGTTCGGCGACTACGTGCTCGCCATGGAGGCCGTGGGCGTCCTCCTGGTCACGGCGGCGACGGGTGCGCTGGTGCTCACCCACCGCCGTCGGCTCACCACGCGCCGCACGCAGCGCACCACCGCCGACGCGCGCGTCCGCGCCCTCACCGAGGGCGTGTCGCTGACGCCGCTCCCGGCGCCGGGCGTCTACGCGCAGAACAACGCGATGGACACCCCCGCGCTCGACCCGGCCGGCCGGCCGGTGCCCGAGTCCGTCCCCCGCGTGCTGCGGATCCGCGGTCAGGAGCGGTCGGCGACCGACCTGCTCGACGCCGAGGCCGCCATCGTGGGCAGCGACACGAGCGGAGACGCCGGCACCGCCGTCGGCCCGGCCGCCGGTCGCCCCGCCGGGACCGACACGAGCGACAGCACGCCGACCCAGCCGGCCCGGGAGGCCTGACGTGGAGATCACCAACTACGCCGTCCTGGCGTGCATCCTCTTCGCGATCGGCGCCACGACGGTGCTGCTGCGCCGCAACGCCATCGTGGTGTTCATGGGCGTGGAGCTCATGCTCAACGCCACGAACCTCGCGTTCGTCACGTTCGCCCGTCTCCACGGCGACCTGACGGGCCAGGTGCTCGCGTTCTTCGTCATGGTCGTCGCGGCCGCAGAGGTCGTCGTCGGCCTCGCGATCATCGTGACGATCTTCCGTACCCGCCGCTCGGCCTCGGTCGACGACGTCAACCTCCTCAAGGGCTGAGGCCACATGGACAACGTGATAGGGCTCGCGCCCTGGCTCGTGGGGTTCCCCCTGCTCGGCGCGGCCATCCTCCTGCTCGGCGGCCGGGCCACCGACCGCTGGGGCCACTGGCTCGGCGTGGTCGCCTCGGCGGCGTCCGCCGTGACGGGCTTCGTGCTGCTGTTCGCGATGATCGGCACCCCCGCCGAGGAGCGCGTCGTCGACCACCACCTGTGGACGTGGCTGTCTGCGGGCGGGCTCGACGTGGACCTCGGGCTGCGTCTCGACCCGCTGTCGATGACGTTCGTGATGCTCGTGACCTTCGTGGGCACGCTCATCCACGTCTACTCGGTGGCGTACATGGCGCACGACGCGCACCGCCGCCGGTTCTTCGCCTACCTCAACCTGTTCGTCGCGGCGATGCTCACGCTCGTCCTCGCGGACTCCTACCTGCTGCTGTTCGTGGGCTGGGAGGGCGTGGGCCTGGCGTCGTACCTGCTGATCGGGTTCTGGGACCACAAGCGGCCCAACGCGGTGGCGGCCAAGAAGGCGTTCGTCATGAACCGCGTGGGCGACATGGGGCTCATCGCGGCGATGGCGCTGCTGTTCGCGAACGTGGGCTCGGTCCAGTTCGCTGAGGTGCTGCCGGCCGCCGGCGAGGCGGGCGACGTGAGCACGGCGACGTGGACGGCGATCGCCCTCTGCCTCCTCCTCGCGGCCTGCGGCAAGTCCGCGCAGTTCCCGCTGCAGGCCTGGCTCGGTGACGCGATGGCGGGCCCCACGCCGGTCTCCGCCCTGATCCACGCGGCCACCATGGTCACGGCGGGCGTCTACCTCATGGTGCGCAGCGCGCCCGTCCTGGAGGCGGCACCCACGGCGCAGCTCGTGGTGGTGTGCGTCGGAGCGGTGACCCTGCTCTTCGGGGCGATCGTGGGCTGCGCCAAGGACGACATCAAGAAGGCGCTCGCCGCGTCCACGATGTCGCAGATCGGGTACATGATGCTCGCCGCCGGGCTCGGCCCTGTCGGGTACGGCTTCGCGATCTTCCACCTGCTCACGCACGGCTTCTTCAAGGCGGGCCTGTTCCTCGGCGCCGGCTCGGTGATGCACGGCATGGACGACGAGGTGGACATGCGCCGCTTCGGCGGGCTGTCGCGGTTCCTGCCGGTCACGTGGATCACGATGGGCCTCGGCTGGCTCGCGATCCTCGGCGTGTTCCCCTTCTCCGGCTTCTGGAGCAAGGACGGCATCATCGAGACGGCGTTCGTCCCGGTGGACGGCCAGCCCTGGCGGGCGTGGCTGTTCGGCTCGGTGGCCCTGGTGGGCGCCGCGATCACCGCCTTCTACATGTCGCGCCTGTTCTTCATGACGTTCGGCGGCCAGCGCCGCTGGGACGACGACCATCACCCGCACGAGTCCCCGGCGCTGATGACGGTGCCGATGATCATCCTGGCGGTCGGTTCGGTCGCCCTGGGCGGCCTGCTCGCCATCGGCGGCACGTTCACCACCTGGCTCGAGCCCGTGACGGGGCACGCCGAGCACGGCGAGCCGGTCATCCCGTTCTGGCCGCTCGTGATCCTCACGCACGTCCTGGTGATCGGCGCGGCCCTGCTCGCCTTCCGCCAGTACGCGGTGTCCCGGGTCCCGGTCACCCCGCCCGTCGGCAGCCCGCTGACGCGCGCGGCCCGCCGCGACCTGTTCCAGGACGCCACCAACGAGACGCTCGTGATGCTCCCCGGCCAGGTCCTGACCCGCTCGCTCGTCTACGGCGACAAGGCCGTGGTCGACGGCGGCTGGCTCGGCCTGGCCGGGACCGTCACCCGGGTGGGCGAGAAGGTGCGCGGCATGCAGAACGGCTACGCCCGCTCGTACGCCGCCATGATCCTGACCGGCGTGCTGGTGATCGCGGGCGTCGCCGGCATCGCCGCGGCGGTGACCCAGTGAACGGAGGAGACATGTTCCCGTGGCTGACCGCGCTCATCGCGTGGCCGCTCGTCGCCGCGGCGGTGACCGCCGTGAGCGGGCGTACGCGCTCGGGCGCCCCGAGCCCCCGCCACGTCGCGCTCGTGGGCGCGCTGGTCGAGGTGGGGCTCCTGGTCGGGGCCATCCGGCAGTTCGACGAGGGCCGCGCCGCAGACCACCAGCTGGACCAGACGGTCCCGTGGATCCCGCAGATCGGTGCGTCCTACGCGGTCGGCGTGGACGGCGTCGGCCTCCTGCTCGTGGCGCTCTCGGTGGGCCTGGTGCCGCTCGTGATCCTCGCCGCCTGGCGCGAGCAGGGCGGCGACGACCGCCGCCTGCGCCGCTACCTGGTGCTGATCCTCGTCCTCGAGGCCTTCATGGTGGCCGTGTTCAGCGCGCGGGACGTCTTCCTCTTCTACGTCCTGTTCGAGGCCATGCTCATCCCGGCCTACTTCATGATCGGGGCGTTCGGGCAGGGCCCGCAGCGCCGCTACGCCGCCGTGAAGTTCCTGATCTTCTCGCTCACGGGCGGGCTCATCATGCTGGCCGCGGTCATCGCCCTGTACTTCCAGGTGCCGGCAGACCCCGAGACCGGCCTGCGGCCCGAGAACGCGTTCCTCACCGAGAACCTCACCGGCCTGGGCCTCGACCCCACGGTGGAGCGGCTGATCTTCCTCGGCTTCTTCCTCGCCTTCGCGATCAAGGCGCCGCTCTTCCCGGTCCACACCTGGCTGCCCGACGTCGCGGAGAACGCCCCCGTGGGCACCTCCACGCTGCTCATCTGCGTGCTCGACAAGGTCGGCACCTTCGGGATGCTGACGCTCTGCCTGCCCCTCTTCCCCGGGGCCAGCCAGTGGGCGGCGCCGGTGATCGTGGTGCTCGCCGTGATCAGCGTGCTCTACGGCGCCGTGATGGCGATCGGGCAGGACGACCTGCTGCGCCTCGTCGGGTACACCTCGGTGTCCCACTTCGGCTTCATCATCCTGGGCATCTTCACGTTCACGCCGCTCGGCGTGGCCGGCTCGGGCTTCATGATGCTCAACCACGGCATCGCCACCGGCGCGCTGTTCCTGGTCGCGGGCTTCCTCATCGCCCGCCACCCGGCCCGGAGCCAGCTCATCGCCGACTACGGCGGCCTGCGCACCGTGACGCCGGTGCTCGCCGG
Source organism: Antribacter sp. NEAU-D49 (assembly GCF_057158775.1). NCBI lineage: Bacteria > Bacillati > Actinomycetota > Actinomycetes > Micrococcales > Promicromonosporaceae > Antribacter > Antribacter sp. NEAU-D49. Next base: position 39,557 of record NZ_JBXTSN010000029.1, read on the forward strand.
CGTGTTCCTCGTGTCCGGCCTCGCGACCTTGTCGCTGCCCGGGCTGGCCACGTTCGTCAGCGAGATCATGGTCCTGATCGGTGCGTTCGGAGGCTCGCCCGTCGCCGCGCTCGTCGCGATCCTGGGCGTCGTGCTCGCCGCCGTGTACGTGCTCCTCACGTACCAGCGGATCTTCACCGGGGCCCCGGCCGCGGGCCTGGAGACCCTGCCCGACCTCACACGCCGTGAGCGCCTCGTCGCCGTCCCCCTGGTGGTGGCGCTCCTGGTGCTCGGGCTCGTGCCGCAGCTCGCGCTCACGTATGTGGACGCCCCCGCCGACCAGTCTGTGGTCGCGGTCCTCGAGAACGAAGGGAGCGAGCAGTGATCCCCGACTTCACCGCCCCGCTCATCGACTGGGCGGCGCTGGCGCCGCTCCTGGTGGTCCTCGGCGCGGGGGTGGTGGGCGTCCTCGTGGAGGCCTTCGTGCCCGACGCCGTCCGCCGCGCCACCCAGATCACGCTCACCCTGGCGGCGCTGGCCGCCACGGTGGTGCTGATCGCGCTCCGCTGGGACCGGATCACGGGCTGGCCCGAGGACCTGGACGCCGTCTCCGACGTCCTCGTGGGCGGCACGGTCATGGTCACGCCCTTCGCGCTGGCGCTGCAGGGCACCATCGTGGTGCTGGCGTTCCTCGGCGCCCTCGTGGTTGCCGACCGGACGTCGAGCGGCCAGGATGCGTTCGCGCCCACGGCGGCCGCCGTGCCGGGCACCGCGTACGAGGACCTGGCCCGGCGGGCCGGCCTCCAGCAGACCGAGGTCTACCCGCTCCTGCTGTTCGCCACGGGCGGCATGATGCTGTTCGTCGCGACCGACGACCTGCTGATGATGTTCGTGGCGCTCGAGGTGCTGTCGCTGCCCCTGTACGTGCTGTGCGCCACGGCCCGCCGCCGGCGTCTGCTCTCGCAGGAGGCCGCGGCCAAGTACTTCCTGCTGGGCGCGTTCGCCTCGGCGCTGTTCATCTTCGGCGTGGCGCTGATCTACGGGTTCGCGGGCACCGTGCGGCTCGTCGGCACCCAGGAGGCTCCGGGGGTGGCGCAGCTCCTGTACGGCGGCGTCACGCTCGACGGCATGACGGTCCTCGTCGTGGCGGGCATCCTCCTCGTGATGGTCGGCCTGCTCTTCAAGCTCGGGGCCGTGCCCTTCCACGCGTGGACTCCCGACGTCTACACCGGCGCCCCCACCCCGGTCACCGGCTTCATGGCGGCGTGCACCAAGGTGGCGGCCGTCGGCGCGCTGGTCAAGGTGCTCTACACGCTCGCGATCGGCCTGCCGCCCGAGGTGGTGGACCAGGTCCGCACGGTCGTCGTGGTGGTCGCGGTGCTCACCATGGCCGTGGGCACCGTCGTGGGTGCCGTGCAGACGGACGTCAAGCGGCTGCTCGCCTACTCGTCGATCGCGCACGCCGGCTTCCTGCTGGTCGCCGTCTCGGCCTTCGACCTGGCAGGCACCGCCTGGACCGAGGCCGTCCGTGCGGTGCTCTTCTACATGGTCGCCTACGGCGTCGCGACGGTGGGTGCCTTCGGGGTGGTGACGCTCGTGCGCGAGCGCACGATCGTCCCCGGCCGCGCCACGGCCGAGGACGGGCCCGACGGCGACGACGACGGCGTGGTGCTGGGAGAAGCTACCCACCTGTCGCAGTGGGCCGGCCTCGGTCGGCGCGCGCCCTGGCTCACGGCGGCGTTCGCGCTGTTCCTGCTCTCCATGGCGGGGATCCCGCTCACCGCGGGCTTCGTGGCCAAGTTCGGCGCGTTCGGTGCGGCCGTCGCGGGCGGGCTGTGGTGGCTCGCGGTGGTCGGCGTGCTCGCGTCCGTCGTCGCGGTCTTCTTCTACGTCCGTGTGATCGTCCTCATGGTGTTCACGCCCCCGGCGGAGGAGCAGCTGCTCGCCGGGGCGGAGGCCCGGGCCCGGGAGGCCGAGGCGGACGGCGACGTCCAGGCCGGCGAGGCCGGCGCGTCGTCGGGCACCGAAGGGTCCGAACCGGCTGGTGGGGGCGTCGCGACCGCGACGCGTACGGAGGTCACCCGCACCGTGGTGACCGTCGTGGGCTCGCGCGGACCGGCCGCCGTGGCGATCGTGGTCTGCGCCGTGGCGACCCTCCTCCTGGGCGTTTTTCCCGGTCCGGTTCTCGAACTTGCCGGTGAGGCTATTAAGTTCGTGCCGTGACCTCTGGACAGCAGCCCATCGCCCACCCGGGGCCGGCGACGTCGTCGTCGCCGGCCCTCGGCATCCCCGTGACCGACCCGGCGCTCGCGGGCCGTCTCGCGGACCGCCTGGACGAGGTCGACGCGGCGCTCGCGGAGGCCGTGGCGAGCGCCGACACGCTTGCCGACGACGCGTCGCGCCACCTCGTCGCGGCGGGCGGCAAGCGGTTCCGGCCGCTGCTGACCCTGCTCACGGGCGAGCTCGGTGACGGGTCACGGCCGGAGCTGATCGACGCGGCGGTCGTGGTCGAGCTGACGCAGGTCGCGTCGCTGTACCACGACGACGTGATGGACTCCGCGCCGCTGCGCCGCGGGGCGCCGTCGGTCCACACCGTGTGGGGCAACTCGGTGGCGATCCTCGTGGGCGACATGCTGTTCGCCCGGGCGTCCGCGCGCGTGGCGACGCTGGGGCCCGAGGCGGTCATCCTGCAGTCCCGCACGTTCGAGCGCATGTGCCTGGGGCAGCTGCACGAGACCACCGGCCCGCGCGACGGCGAGGACCCGGTGACGCACTACCTGCAGGTGCTGTCCGACAAGACGGCGTCGCTCCTGGCCACGTCCGCCCGGCTGGGCGCGATGTTCGGCGGGGCGCCGTCCGACGTGGTCGAGGCGGTGACCGAGTACGGCGAGAAGGTGGGCGTCGCGTTCCAGCTCGCCGACGACGTGCTGGACGTCGCGTCGCCGTCGGCGTCGTCGGGCAAGACGCCGGGGACCGACCTGCGGGAGCACGTGCCCACCATGCCGGTGCTGCTCCTGCGGCGCCGGGTCGCGTCGCCCGAGGCCACAGCGGCGGACCGGGAGCTGCTCGAGCTCCTCGACTCCGACCTGACCTCCGACGAGGCGCTCGGCCGGGCGCTCGCCGGGCTGCGCGGGCACCAGGTGCTCGCGGAGACGCGGGAGCTGGCCACGCGCTGGGCGGCGGAGGCGGAGGCCGAGCTGGCGCCGTTGCCGGCCGGGCCGGTCAAGGAGGCGCTGGCGTCGTTCGCGCAGGCGCTGGCGGACCGCGCGGTCTGACCGGCCCCTCCCGCGCACATCACTTCGGGCGGCGGCATCACCGGGCGCGCCCCACCTCCCGCGCGCCCCACCTCCCGCGCACATCACTTCGGCAGTTCGTCGGGGGGGGGGGGGGGGGCCCCGCCCCCACCCCCCCCCCCCCGCCGAACTGCCGAAGCAATGTGCGCGCCAGCGGGCTGGAGGCCTGTCTCGCGGGACGGCCTGTGGACGAGCGCGCCCGCGACCGCCGGGATCTCGGTAGGGTTCCTCCGGGCGGGGGCGCGGTGGCTCGCACCGGTGCCGTGGCCTGCGGGGACGGGCTCAACAGGGGGAATCGACGTGGACGTGGTCTCGGGACTGCGGCGGCGGTGGCGTGTCGTCGCGTCGTCGGCCGTCGTGGCGGTCTTCTCCGTCTCTGCGGTTGGTCTGGCACTGGCCCACGACGGCCGTCCCACGGCGGACCTCGACCTCGACGACTCGGGCGTGTGGGTCACCAAGACGTCGGCCGGCCTCCTGGGCCGCTTCAACTACGAGGCCCGCGCTCTGGACGGCACCCTGCTCGCCGGGAGCTCGAGCTTCGACGTGCAGCAGGCTGCGCAGCGGGTCCTCCTCACCGCCGGTGCGGACGGGTCCGAGGGATCGGCGGCCACCGCCTCCCCGGTGGACCCCGCCCACCTCGTCCTCGACGGCACGCTGCGCGCGCCGGCCGGCGCTCTCGTCGCCTCGGGCGGGGCCACGACCGCCGTCCTCGACACCACCACGGGCCGCCTGTGGGTGCTCCCGTTCGAGGGCGCCACCTCGTTCGACGAGGAGGAGACGGAGCCGACGGCGGAGCTCGGCCCGGGCGGCGTCGTGGCGGTCTCGCAGGGCGGCACCGTCCTGGTGGCGGTACCCGAGGACGGCGCGCTGTACACGGTGCGCACCACGGCTCAGGGCGCGCCGGGCGAGGTGGAGCGGTCCGACCTGCCCGTCTCCGCGGCCGCCGAGGTCGAGGTCAGCGCGGTGGGCGAGGATCCCGTGGTCCTGGACCGGTCGTCAGCGACGCTGGTGCTCCCCGGCGGGCGCACGGCCGAGGTCGCCGACGGTCGTGAGGCGCGGCTCCAGCAGCCGTCGGCGCCGGCGGACCAGGTGCTGGTCGCCACGCCGTCGGGCCTGGTGTCGCAGCCGCTGCGCGGTGGTGCGGCGACCGTCCGGCGGGCCCAGGGCTCGCCGGCAGCGCCGGTGCAGCTCGGCGGCTGCTCGTTCGGCGCGTGGTCGAGCAGCGGCCAGGTCCTGCGCGACTGCCCCGGCACGGACCGGGACAAGGACGAGCGGCTCGAGGGCCTCGACCCGTCGGCCGTGCTGGCCTACCGGGTGAACCGCCGGGTGATCGTCCTCAACGACCTGACGACGGGCGGGCTCTGGCTCGCCGCCGACCAGTTCGAGAAGGTGGACGACTGGGACCTGAAGGTGCCGGAGGACGCCGAGGGGGAGCGGGAGGAGTCGGAGCAGACCACCCCCGAGCAGGTGGACCAGTTCGTCGCGGACCGGCTCCAGCCCAACCGCCCGCCGCAGCCCGCGGACGACAGCCTCGGCGTCCGGCCCGGCCGCACCACCGTCCTCGACGTGCTGAGCAACGACGTGGACCCGGACGGCGACGTCATGACCGCGACGGTGAGCGAGCCCCCCGGCGGCCCGCTCCTGGTGGACCGGGTGCTCGACGGCGCGGCCCTGCAGGCCGCGGTCCCGCCCGACGCGAGCGGCACCACCTCCTTCACCTACACGGTGGACGACGGCCGCGGCGGGTCGGCGCCGGGGCGCGTGGACCTGCGGGTGGTCCCGCTCTCCGAGAACGAGGCACCGGTCCAGGCGGGCGAGCCCGTGCTCCGCGTGGCGCAGGGCGCGGTGGCGACCACGCGTGTGCTGCCGTCGTTCCGCGACCCCGACGGGGACGACGTCGTCCTGTCGTCGGCGGCGGCGTCGGTGGCCGGCGACGAGGTGCGCAGCCGCCCCGACGGCACGGTGGAGTTCCGCGACGGGGGCACCACGACAGGCCGCAAGATCGTGGCCCTCACGGTGACGGACGCGCTGGGCGCCACGACCGAGGGACGCCTGCTGATCGACGTCGTGGCCGCGGACCAGCCGCCCGTCGCGGTCTCCGACCACGTGGTGGTCCTGGCCGGGCAGCCGGTCACCGTGGAGCCGCTCGACAACGACACGGACCCGGACGGCGACACGCTCCGGCTCGTGGGCGTAGGGGAGCGCGCGCCCGCCGAGATCGTCCCGAACTACGCCGCCGGCTCGTTCCGCTTCACGAGCGCCGACCCGGGCAGCTACGACCTCACGTACCAGGTGAGCGACGGCCCGAACGCGGCCGTCGGCCTCGTCCGGGTGGACGTCCTGGCGCCGCCGGAGACCGAAGGCCCGCCCGTGGCAGTGCCTGACCTGGTGCTCGTCCCGGCGGGCGGCTCCGCCCTGGTGGACGTCCTGGCGAACGACACCGACCCGTCCGGCGGGGTCTTGGTGGTCCAGGGTGTGCGGACGCCCGACGACGCGCCGGTGAGCGTCGCGGTGCTGGCCCACCAGGTGCTGCGGGTCACCGAGACCCGCCGCCTCGACGGTCCGGTCACCCTGGAGTACACGGTGTCGAACGGGCGGGCGACCGCCACGGGCCAGGTCCGGGTGGTGCCCGTTCCCGCACCCGGGCGGCTGCGCCCGCCGGAGGCAGCGGCTGACGAGGCCCTCGTCCACGCGGGCGACGTGGTGACCGTCCCGGTGCTGGCGAACGACACCCATCCTGACGGGCTCGGGCTCACGCTCGCGGAGGAGCTCGTGGAGGCCCCGTCGGCGGGTCTCGCGTTCGTCTCGGAAGGGACCGTGCGCTTCCGGGCGCCGCGCGAGCCGGGCACCTACCACGCGGTGTACGAGGTGCGGGACCCGAACGGCCAGAAGGACTCCGCCCAGGTCACCATCACCGTGGCCGGGGGCGAGGACAACGCGGCGCCCCAGCCCCCGGAGGTCGAGGCCCGGGTCCTGAGCGGCGCGAGCGTGCGCATCGCCCTGCCCCTCGACGGCGTGGACCCCGACGGTGACCACGTGACGCTGTCGGCGGTCGCGTCGGCGCCCGCCAAGGGCACCGTCGAGGTGGTCGACGGGTTCCTCGACTATCACACGTCGGCGGGCGCCACGGGCGCGGACGCGTTCGCCTACCGGGTCGTCGACTCGCGGGGTGCCGTCGCGGAGGGTCTGGTCCGTGTCGGCATCGCGGCACCTCCCGCGGTGAACTCGCCGCCGGTCGCGGAGGCGGACCAGACCACCGTGCGGCCCGGCCGCACGGTCGGCGTGGACGCGCTGGCCAACGACTCCGACCCGGACGGCGACCAGGTCGCCCTCCGGGCCTCGGCGTTCGAGGGCGCCGACGCGCTCTCGCCGAGGGTGGCCGACGACGTCGTGGTGGTGACCACCCCGGACGAGGAGGGCACCACCAGCTTCTACTACGGCATCCAGGACTCGTTCGCGGCGCGCGCGGTCGGCTCGATCAGCGTGCTCGTCGCGCGCGACGCGCCCCTGCTTCGGCCGGTCGCGCGGGACGACGTCGTGCCGGCCGAGGCGGTGAAGGGCAGCAGCGTCACGGTCGACGTGCTGCGCAACGACGCCGACCCGGACGGGCTGACCGCCGACCTGGAGGTGGCGGTCGACGACCCGACGGCCACCGTGAGCGCCGACGGAGACGTGACCGTGGCGCTCACCGACTCGCCGCGGCTCCTCACCTACACGGTCACCGATCCGGACGGCCTGGTCGCCACCGCCTTCCTGCGCGTGCCTCCGGACGGCACCGCTCCGCACCTGCGCGCCGGGCTGGACCCGCTCGAGGTCGTCAGCGGTGAGCCGCTGACGATCGACCTCACCGAGCACGTGGTCGTGGCCGAGGGCCGCGCGCCGCGGATCACCGAGGAGGCGGCGGTGACGGCCGTCCAGGGGCGGCGCGAGGTCACGGGCCCGACGACCATCGTGTACACGTCGGCCGACGGCTACACGGGCCCTGCCGCGGTGACCTTCGAGGTGACGGACGGCAGCGGGCCGGACGACCCGGACGCGCGCACCGCCGTCCTCACCCTGGACATCGTGGTGGTGCCGCGCGAGAACCAGCCGCCCACCGTCACGGGCACGCCCGCGATCGAGGTCGCCGCCGGCGAGGAGGCGGTGCTGGACCTGAGCCGGTTCGTCACCGACCCGGACGGCGACCCGCTCACCGTCGAGGTCACTGGCGGGCCGGACGGCCTGAGCAGCGCCGTGTCGGGCACGGTCGTGACGGTCCGGGCCGAGCCGGGCCTCGCCAAGGGCTCGCGCCTCACGCTGCCGTTCACGGTGGCCGACGCCGGGCACCCGCCTGTGCCGGGCGAGGCGGCTGTGACGGTGGTCGCCTCGACACGGCCGCTCGCGACGGCGAACGACGACGCGGTCCCCGACGCGCACCAGGGTGAGCCCACGGCCGTCCGCGTGCTCGCCAACGACGTGAACCCGTTCCCGGCCGACCCGCTGACCGTGGTGGGGGCCGTGGTGGAGACCGGCCAGGGCACGGTGGCGACCGCGTCGGACGGGGTGACCGTGACGCCGGCGGACAGCTTCGTGGGCGTGATGGTGGTGCGCTACCGCGTGCAGGACGCCACCGGTGACCGCGACCGCGAGGTCGAGGGCCGTGTCCAGCTGACGGTGCTCGGCAAGCCGGAGGCGCCCACGGCGCCGCAGGTGGTGGAGGTGCGGTCGCAGACGGTGGTGCTCTCGTGGGAGCCGCCGAACAACAACGGTGCCGAGATCTCCGGGTACACGGTGCGGTCGAGCCGCGGGGACACGACCGCCTGCCCCACGACCACCTGCACGGTCACCGGGCTCGCCAACAACGTGGCCTACACGTTCACCGTCACGGCCACCAACGAGGTGGGGGACTCGCCGGCGTCGCCGCCGTCCGAGGAGGCGCGCCCGGACGAGAAGCCGGAGAAGCCCGCCCCGCCCACCCTCGTGTTCGGCGACGCGTCGCTGACCGTGACGTGGGTGAACAAGGCCTACACCGACCGCTCGCCGATCGAGTGCGTCAACCTGGAGATCTCGCCGGCCCCGGCCGACGGGCGCATCCAGAAGACGTGCGTCACGGGCGGCTCGCTCGTGTGGGAGGGGCTGCGCAACGGCACGTCGTACACGGTCCGGGTCCAGGCCGTGAACGCTGCGCCCGACCCCTCGGACTGGTCCGATCCGTCGGCTCCTGAGACGCCTGCAGCCCCTCCCGCCCAGCCCGCGGCACCCACCGCCGTCCGGTCGGAGGACGCGGCGGCCGGCGGCAAGGTCGTGGTCACGTGGACCGCTCCGGCAGCCAACGGCGACCCGGTCTCCGCCTACCACCTCGACGTGCTGCGCGACGGCGCCCGCGTGGAGACCCGGACCACGCCCGCGACCTCGCTGACGCTCACGGGGCTCGACACGAGCGCGTCGTACACCTTCGTGGTGACCGCCGAGAACAAGGCCGGGCGGTCGCCGGCGAGCGCGCCGTCGGCGCCGGTGGTGCCCTACGGGGTGCCGGACGCGCCGTCCGGGGCGCACGCGGCCCTCGGCAGCGACACCAACGGCCGCGCGGACGTGCGCTGGACCGCCGCGCAGCAGTTCCGCGGTCCCGGCCCGCGCTATGAGGTCCAGGCCAACAGCACCGGCACGCAGAACGCGGGGAACGCGACCTCCTACACGTACACCGGTCTCGCGAACGGCACCGCTTACACGTTCCGCGTGCGGGCCTGCAACCAGTACACGTGCTCCACCTGGGTGCAGGCGCCCGAGTCGGTGACGCCGTACACGGTCCCGGGAGCACCCGGCGTCTCGTACCTGCGCAGCGACGTGGACAAGGGTGCGTTCGCGATGTCGTTCCCCGGGAACGACGGCGGGGAGTCCGTGGACCGCCTCGAGTACGTCCAGAGCGGCGACTGGAGCGGCGGCGGCCAGGCGACGGCGCCGTACAGCGAGCTCGGGACGCCGGAGGCGTACAACCGCACCTACGTGCTCGACGTCCGGGCCTGCAACGCCGCCGGGTGCGGCCCGTACGCCCAGGCCACGGGCAAGACCGACCCGGTGCCGATCCGGGCGGTCCTGGTGCACCACGCCCCGGGGGCGACGTACCTCCAGCTCAACGTGCGGTACGCCGACCCGAACACCTCCTTCAGCGCCACCTGCTACGTGATGTCGGGCGGCAGCCGCGTGCCGATCTCCGGCGCGATCACGACGGGCGTGGACGGGGCGCCTCTCCGGACCGACGCCGAGGGCGACTACGGGGCCGCCTTCATCCCGTGCACGCCGTCGGCCGGGCAGGAGGTCTTCGTGGTGACGGACCGCTGGGGGGAGAGCAACCACCTGATCTGGTGACCGGGCCGCCGCTCCGTATAAAATGTGCCGTTTGCCGCCCTCATGGGGACTTCTCCCCATGGCGGGGTGGCGCGCTTCACCCGGTCGTTCGGTAGGGTGCATCCGGCGCAGGCGCTGCCGCAGAACTGCTCGCGCGGCGGCCGACCGTAACTTGGGGGACTAGTGGGTTTCTTGTCGCGTGTCTACGACAACCGGCGGAGCGTCGCCTCGACGGGCATCGTGACGCTGTTCTCCGGGGCAGTCGTCGGACTCGCGTTCGCCTACGACGGTCAGGCCACCGCCGACGTCGACCTCAACGACTCCGGCGTCTGGGTCACCAAGACCTCCGCCGGCCAGCTCGGCCGCTTCAACTACGAGTCGCAGGCCCTCGACGGCACGCTGCTCGCCGGGTCGTCGTCGTTCGACGTCCAGCAGGACGCGCAGAAGGTGCTGCTCGACGACCAGGGCACGTTCACCGCGAGCCCCGTGGACCCGGCGCACCTCGTCATCGACGGCACCGTGCGCATGCCGGCGGGCGCCGAGATCGCCTACGGCGGGAACACCACGGCGATCCTCGACCCGGAGAAGGGCCTGCTCTGGGTCCTGCCGTTCGACGGCGCCACCTCGTTCGACGCGGACGAGACCGACCCCACCGCCGAGCTGGGCAAGGGCGGCTCGGTGGTGGTCTCGCGTGACGGCACCGTGTTCGTCGCCGTCCCGTCCGACGGCAAGCTCTACACGGTGAAGACCGGCGCCACCGGCGCGGCTCTGAAGGAGGGCCTGTCGGAGGAGTCTCTTCCCGTCGGCGAGGGCGACGAGGTGGAGGTCAGCGCCGTCGGCGACAAGCCGGTCGTGCTCGACCGCACCTCGAACTCGCTGGTCCTGCCGGGCGGCGAGACGGTGGAGATCGCGGACGCCGCGGAGGCGCGCCTCCAGCAGCCGTCGGCCGAGTCCGACGTGGTCGTCGTGGCGACCACCTCCGGCCTCGTCTCGCAGCCCCTCGGCGGTGGCCAGGCCACCAACCGGCGGGCGTCCGGCGTGCCGGCCCAGCCCGTCCAGCTCGGCGGCTGCATCTACGGCGCCTGGTCCAGCTCCGCGGAGGTCATCCGCGAGTGCCCGGGCACCGACAACGACTTCGCGGAGACGCTCGAGGGCGTCGACGCGAGCGCGGTGCTCGCGTACCGCGTGAACCGCAACATCATCGTCCTCAACGATGTGGCGGCGGGTGGCCTCTGGCTGGCCGCCGACACGTTCGAGAAGGTGGACGACTGGGACCTCAAGATGCCCGAGGACGCCGAGGGCGAGAAGACCGAGTCGGAGACCACCACACCTGAGCAGGTGGACCAGTTCGTCGCCGACCGCAGCAAGGAGAACCGTCCGCCGCAGCCCCAGGACGACAACCTGGGCGTGCGGCCCGGCCGCACCACCGTGCTGCCCGTCCTGTCGAACGACATCGACCCGGACGGCGACGTGATGACCGCGTCGGTCGCCGAAGGGCCGGAGGGCGACGTCGTGGTGAACCAGGTGCTCGGCGGCGCCGCCCTCCAGGCGACGGTGCCGGAGACGGCGAGCGGGGCGGCGTCGTTCACCTACACCGTCTCCGACGGCCGCGGCGGGAACGTCGCCGCGAACGTGACCCTGCGCATCGTCCCCACGACCGAGAACGCCCAGCCCATCCAGACGGGCGAGCCGGTGCTGCGGGTGGAGCAGGGCGGCGTCGCCACCATCAAGGTGCTGCCGTACTTCCGCGACCCCGACGGCGACGACCTCTACCTCCAGACGGCCAGCCCGACGGCCGCGGGCGACGAGGTGCGCTTCCGGCCCGACGGCAGCATCGAGTTCCGGGACAGCGGCACGACGACGGGCCGCAAGATCGTCAACGTGACCGTCTCCGACGGGTTCGGTCTCGTGGCCGAGGGCCGTCTCCTCGTCGACGTCGTGGCCACGCAGGAGCCGCCGGTCGCCGTCCAGGACCACGTCGTGGTGCTCGCCGGCCAGCCGGTCACGGTCGACCCGCTCCGCAACGACTCCGACCCGAACGGCGACCGGCTGCGGCTCGTCAGCGTCACGGACCAGTCGCCCGCGGTCATCACGAAGAACTACACCGCCAGCACCTTCCGCTTCCAGAGCGAGAGCCCCGGCACCTACGACATCACGTACCAGGTCAGCGACGGCCCGAACGCCACCATGGGCCTGGTGCGGATCGACGTCATGAACGCGCCCGACCAGGCAGGGCCGCCCATCGTCGTCTCCGACCAGGTGCTCCTGCCCGCAGGCGGCTCCGCGCTGGTCGACGTGCTCGCGAACGACACCGACCCCGCGGGCGGCGTCCTGGTGGTGCGGTCGGTGACCGCCGCGGAGGACGCGTCGGTCATGGTCGCGGTGCTGTCCCACCGCGTGCTCCGGGTCACCGAGGCCAAGCGTCTCGACGGCCCCGTCACCGTGCGGTACACGGTGTCGAACGGCACGCAGAGCGCCGACGGCGAGGTCCGCATCGTGCCGATCCCCGCGCCCAGCGAGCTCCGCCCGCCGGAGGCCGGGCCCGACGAGGTCACCGTCCACGTGGGCGACGTGGTGACCATCCCCGTGCTCAAGAACGACAGCCACCCGGACGGGCTCGAGCTCACGCTCGACGACGAGCTGGTCGAGCCGGCAGACCCCGCGATGGGCGAGGCCTTCGTCTCCGAGGACACCGTGCGCTTCCGCGCGGGGAGCACGGCCGGGACGGCGTACGCCGTCTACGAGGTCGCTGACCCCAACGGCCAGAAGGACTCCGCGCAGGTCACCATCAACGTGGTGGACGGGGAGGCCAACGAGGCGCCCGCGCTGCCCGACATCGAGGAGCGCGTGCTCGCCGGCGGCACCGTGCGGATCACGCTCCCGCTGGACGGCGTGGACCCCGACGGCGACTACGTGATGCTCAGCGGCATCTCGTCGGCGCCCGCCAAGGGCTCGGTGAAGATCACCGAGGGGTACATCGACTACACGGCGGCCCGGTCGGCCTCCGGGATGGACACGTTCACGTACACGGCGGTCGACACCCGCGGCGCCGTCGCCGAGGGCACGATCCGGGTGGGCGTCGCCGTGCCGCCCGACGTGAACCAGTCCCCGGTCACCGTGGACGACGAGACGGCGGTTCGGCCCGGCCGCACGGTCGCCGTCGACGCGCTCGAGAACGACTCCGACCCGGACGGCGACCAGATCGGCCTCCTGGACGACGCCTTCGAGGGCGCCCCCGATCTGGCTCCGGAGGTGGCCGACGACCGGGTGGTCGTCACCGTCCCGGGGGCCGAGGGCACGCACAGCTTCTACTACGGCATCCAGGACGCCTTCGCGGCCCGCGCGGCAGGCTCGATCACGATCGACGTCGCCCAGGACGCGCCGCTGCTGCGTCCGATCGCCCGCGACGACGTGGTGCCGGCGGACGCGGTCAGCGGACCCACGGTCACGGTCGACGCGCTGCGCAACGACGCCGACCCCGACGGCGTGGCGAGCGACCTCGAGATCACCGTCGAGGCGCCCACCGCGACGGTCGGCGAGGACGGCCAGGTGGTGGTCGAGCTCACCGACGCGCCGCAGGTCATCGAGTACACGGTCACCGACATGGACGACCTGCAGGCCAAGGCCTACCTCCGCGTCCCCGGCGACCCGTCCCGCATGGGGCCGCACCTGCGCCCCGGGCTCGCGCCCCTCGAGGCGATCAGCGGCGAGCCGCTCGAGATCGACCTCACGCAGTACGTGGTCGTGGCGGAAGGGCTCACGCCGCGCATCACGGAGGACCGCAAGGTCAAGACGCCGGACGGTACGGCCACGGTCACCGGCCCGGCGAGCCTCACCTACACCTCGCGCGAGGACTTCTCCGGCGGTACGGCGGTGAGCTTCGAGGTGACGGACGGCGTGGGCGCGGACGACCCCGACGGTCGCAAGGCCGTGCTGAGCCTGCAGATCAACGTGGTGCCGCCCAAGAACATGCCGCCCGTGATCGACGGCACGCCCACCCTCGAGGTGGCGGCCGGCGAGGAGGCGGCGGCCGACCTCGGCCGGTACGTGACCGACCCCGAGGGCGACGCGCTGAAGTTCGCGGTGACCGGGGACGCCGACGGCGTCGCGACGGCGCTGTCCGGCTCCACGCTCGAGGCCCAGGCCAACCCCGACGTCCGCAAGGGCAGCACCTTCCCCCTGTCCTTCACCGTGACCGACGGCAACAACCCGCCGGTCTCGGGCACGGTGACGGTCAACGTCGTCGCCTCGATCCGCCCGCTCGTCCGCGCCAACGACGACACGGTCCCGGACGCCCACCAGGGCGACCAGGTCTCGGTGCCGGTCCTGGCGAACGACTCGAACCCGTTCCCCGAGACGCCGCTCGTGCTCACGGGCGGCAAGCCCATCATCGAGACGGGCCGGGGCGAGGCGGTGTACGCGGGCGACGAGGTCTCCGTCACGCCGGCGGAGGACTTCGTGGGCGTGATGGTGGTGCGGTACCGGGTCCAGGACGCGACGAAGGACCCCGACCGCGAGGTCGAGGGCCGGGTCCAGCTCACGGTGCTCGGCAAGCCGGACGCGCCCAACAAGCCTCAGGTGGTCGAGGTGCGGTCCAAGACGGTCGTGCTGTCCTGGGACCCGCCGAACAACAACGGCGCCGAGATCACCGGGTACACGGTGCGCTCGAACAACGGGTACACCAAGGAGTGCGCGACGACCACGTGCACCCTCGACGGCCTGACCAACAACGTGATCTACACGTTCACCGTCACCGCGACGAACGCGGTGGACGAGGGGCCGCCGTCGCCGCCGTCGGACGAGGCGCGCCCGGACGAGAAGCCGGAGAAGCCGGCTCCGCCCACCCTGGTGTTCGGCGACTCGTCGCTGACGGTGAGCTGGGTCAACAAGACGTACACCGACCGCTCGCCCATCGAGTGCGTCAACCTGGAGATCTCCCCCGCCCCGACGGACGGGCGCATCCAGAAGACCTGCGTCACGGGTAACTCGATCGTGTGGACCGGCCTGCGCAACGGCACCGCCTACACGGTCGCGGTGCAGGCCGTGAACGCCGCACCGGACCCGTCCGACTGGTCCGAGCGGTCCGCGCCGGAGACGCCGGCCGCCCCGCCGGCCCAGCCCGCCGCACCGTCGGCGTCCCGGGTGGACACCGCGGTGGGCGGCCAGGCCCGGGTGACCTGGGTGGCCCCGGCGAACAACGGTGACGCGGTCAAGTCGTACGCGCTCGCCGTGTTCCAGGACGGCGCGCTCGTCCGCACCATCCCGGGTATCACGGGCACGGCGCAGACGGTCGACGGCCTCAACGTGCGGCAGAGCTACACCTTCGCCGTGACCGCGACGAACAAGGCCGGCGAGTCCCCGCAGAGCCCGCGCTCCAACGCTGTGATCCCCTACGGCACGCCGGACACCCCGGCGGCGCCGCGGGCGTCGCTCGGCAGCAACACCAGCGGCCAGGCGAACGTGGCCTGGAACGCCATCGGTGACTTCCGGGGCACCGGACCGCGCTACGAGCTGAGTGCCAACGGCGGGGCCTGGCGCAACGTCGGCAACGTGACGTCGTACACCTGGACGGGGCTGAGCAACGGCTCCGACTACTCGTTCCGGGTGCGCGCCTGCAACGACCACGCGTGCTCGGCCGCGTCGGCGAACTCCGGCACCGTGCGTCCGTTCACGGTCCCGAGCGCCCCGAGCGTCACCTGGGCACGGGCCGGTACCAACAGCGGCGGGTTCACCGTGCGCGGCCCCGGCGACAACGGTGGCCGGGCCGTCCAGCGGATCGAGTGGGAGTTCACGCAGGGCGACAACCGCAGCGGCTCGCGGCAGGACTGGCCGTTCACGATCGACGTCGGGAACGACTACGACCACACGTACACGCTGCGCGCCCGGGCGTGCAACGAGGCGGGCTGCGGTCCCTACGCGAACGACACCGGGACCACGGCGCCCGCACCGAACCCCCGGGCCTGGGTCACGCACGGCGACAACGCCGTGGGCCAGCCGGGCTGCTCGGACCCGTCGTGCGCGTGGTTCTACGTGAACTACCGCGACTTCCCGGCCGGTAACCACACGGTGGAGTGCCAGGGCGACAACGGCGGCTGGCACAACATCACCGGCGGTACGTACTCCCACAACTTCGGTGGGGACGGCGGCTTCCAGACGTGGTGCTACTACGGCTACAGCAACAACAACGTGCGGGTCGTCATCGACGGCAAGGCGTACGAATCCAACGGCTGGTAGCGCCCGCGCGCCTGGCCACAGAGACCACTCGAACGAGCAAGGAAGACGACACATGACCACGATGACCCCCGAGCAGGCGGCCTGGTTCGCCCAGACCTTCGAGCGGCTCGTCGGCAACGTCGGGCAGGCCGTGCTGGGCAAGGCGGGCGTCGTCCGTCTGGCCCTGACCTGCATGCTCGCCGAGGGCCACCTCCTGCTGGAGGACGCACCGGGCACCGGCAAGACCTCGCTCGCCCGCGCCATCGCCGCGTCGGTCCAGGGCACGCAGAACCGCATCCAGTTCACGCCGGACCTGCTGCCGTCCGACGTGACGGGCGTGACGATCTACGACCAGAAGACCGGCAAGTTCGACTTCCACCCCGGCCCGGTCTTCGCGTCGATCGTGCTCGCCGACGAGATCAACCGTGCCTCGCCGAAGACGCAGTCGGCGCTCCTCGAGGTCATGGAGGAGTCGCGGATCACCGTCGACGGCGTGGCGCACGAGGTGGGCCGCCCGTTCATGGTGATCGCGACCCAGAACCCGATCGAGCAGGCCGGTACGTACCGCCTGCCCGAGGCCCAGCTGGACCGCTTCCTCATGAAGACCTCGGTGGGCTACCCGGACCACGCCTCGACGGTGGAGATCCTGTCGGGTTCCTCGGTCCGTGACCGCAGCCTGGCCCTCGCGCCCCTCATCACGACCAAGGCCGTGACCGAGATGGCCATCCTCGCGGCAGCGGTCCACACCGACACGGCGGTGCTCGAGTACATCTCCCGCCTCACGGAGGAGACCCGCAACGCCCCCGAGGTGCGTATCGGCGTCTCGGTCCGTGGCGCCCTGGCGCTCGTGCGCTGCGCGAAGGTCTGGGCCGCCGCCCACGGCCGCAACTACGTGCTGCCCGACGACGTCAAGGAGCTCGCCCACCCGGTGTGGGGCCACCGCTTCGTGCTCGACCCCGAGGCGGAGTTCGCGGGCGCCCGCTCCGACGTCGTGCTGTCCCGGATCCTGTCCGACGTGGCCGCGCCGCAGGAGCGTCGCACGGCATGAGCGGGTTCGCGGGGGCGACCGGGTCCGGGACCGGGTACGGCAAGCGGCAGGTGAACACCCGTGGCCTGGCCGGGGTGCGCCTGCGGGCGGAGGCTCTGGCCGCACGGGCGCGCCGTGGCGGGGTGTCCCTCGGGGCAGCCGTCCGGCCGCGGCTCGACGCGGTGGCGGAGGCGCTCGCCCCGGTCACCGACACCTTCAGCCGGTTCGGCCTCGGCGTGCTCGTCACGACGGTGGCGGCCTGGGCCGCCGGGCTGATGCTCTCGTGGATGGAGGTCGTGATCGCCGCCGTGCTGCTCACGGTGGTGCTGGTCGCGGCCATCGCGTTCGTGCTCGGCCGGTTCCGCTACGAGGTCGAGCTCGACCTGGCCCAGCGGCGGGTCACCGTCGGTGACCGGGCGGTGGGCCGGCTCGACGTGCGGAACGCCTCCGGCCGCATGCTCCTGCCCTCGGTGATGGAGCTGCCGGTCGGCTCCGGGACCGCCGCGTTCCCCGTGCCGCGGCTCCGCGCGGGCGCCTCGCACGAGGAGATCTTCACGATCCCGACCCACCGTCGCAGCGTCATCAGCGTGGGCCCGGTCAAGTCCGTCCGCGCCGACCCGCTGGGCCTCCTGCGCCGCGAGGTCACGTGGACCCAGGAGGAGGAGCTGTTCGTGCACCCGCGGGTGAAGAACCTCGCGGGCTCCTCCACCGGATTCCTCAAGGACCTCGAAGGCCGGGTCACCAACGACCTGTCCAACTCCGACGTGTCGTTCCACGCCCTGCGCGACTACGTGCCGGGCGACGACCGCCGGCACATCCACTGGAAGACCACCGCTCGCACGGGCCAGCTCATGGTGCGCCAGTTCGAGGAGACCCGGCGCTCCCACCTGGCGGTGCTCCTCTCGACGCGGGCCGAGGACTACGGCAGCGACGACGAGTTCGAGCTCGCGGTGAGCGTCTGTGGGTCGCTCGGCCTCCAGGCCATCAAGGAGGACCGCGGGGTCACCGTCCTCGTCAACGAGGGCTCCCTCCGTGGCGACCACCGCACCCGCCTCCTCGACGACCTCTCCCGGATCGAGCGCACGCCCGCGCGCAACAAGCTTGTGGACCTGGCCCGGGTGGCCGGCTCGACGGTCAGCGACGCGTCGGTGATCGCGTTCGTGGTGGGCGCCCTCGTCACGCCCACGGAGCTGCGCGCCGCCTCGGCGCGCGTCCCCGCGGGCGTGACGGTCATGGCCATGCAGTGCGTGCCGGGTGCCTCGCTGAGCCGCCACTCCATCGCCGAGCTGAGCGTCCTCACGCTCGGCCGGCTCAGCGACCTGCCCCTCGCACTCCGAAAGATGAGCGACGCATGAGTGCAGAGCACACAACGCGCGGAGGAAACCACCTCCGCACCGGGACGCCCGCGCCGCCGTCGGGCACCTGGACCGGGACCGGGCGCGGGACCACGCGCCGCAAGGGCTCCGACACCCCGCGCGCGCTCACGCGCGGCGGGGCGATCGACGCGCTGGCACTGGTCGTGATGCTCGCCGCCGTCGTGATCGGCTTCGGGCCCGTCTGGGGCTCCGCCGGCTACCTCCTGCCGGCCGTCGGCGGCGTCGTGGTGGGCCTGGGAGTCGCCTGGCTGTGCGCCTGGCGCCGCTGGCCGGCGGTCACCGTCCTGGCCGTCGCCGTCGTGGCGTACCTGCTGTTCGGTGGGGCGTTCGCGCTGCCGCACACCACGATCGCCGCGGTGGTGCCCTCCCTGGAGACCCTGCGCGAGCTGTTGCTCGGCGCGGTCCAGGGCTGGAAGGAGTTCGTCACCACCGTCCCGCCGATGCAGTCGTTCCCCGACCTGGCGGTCGTGCCGTTCCTCCTCCTGATGATCGTCTCGCTGGTGGCCGGCACCATCGCGTGGCGCGCCAAGCACGCGGCCTGGGCCATCGTCGTGGTGCTGGCCGGCCTGGTGAGCGTGATCCTGCTCGGCACCATCGAGCCCGCGCTGCCCGTGGTCCAGGGCCTCGTCGTCTCCGTGACGGCCCTCCTGTGGGGTTCTGCGCGCGTGACGGAGGCCCGTGTGGGCACGCACTCCATCGCCACGGAGTCGAGCGCCCAGGCCAACCGCCGGCTGCGCTGGTACCGCGTCCGCACGGGTGCCACGATCCTCGGCGTCGCGGCGGTCGCTGCCGGCTTCGCCGGGCCCGCGATCATGCCGGCCGAGCCCCGTACGGTGCTGCGCGAGACGGTGGTCCCTCCGTTCGACGTGCACCAGTACACGAGCCCGCTGGTCGCCTTCCGCAAGTATGCGAAGGACCTGCGCGAGACCGAGCTCTTCACCGTGGAGGGCCTGCCCGAGAACGGGCGCGTCCGGCTCGCGACGCTCGACACCTACGACGGCGTGGTCTTCGACGCGGCGGGCAAGGGCGGCGACACGGGCGTGTTCACGCGCGTGGGTGACGAGATCGCCACGTCGGCCACCGGCCGGCCCGCCACCGTCACGGTCACCGTGGGGGCGTACGACGGCGTCTGGGTGCCCGAGGTCGGCGACCTCACCGGCGTCACGTGGACGGGTGAGCGGGCCGAGGAGCAGCAGGACAGCACCTACTACAACACGACCACCGAGACCGCGATCACCACGGCGCGCGTACGCCAGGGCGACACGTACGTGCTGCGCACGCTGGTCAGCGCCGACCCCGGCGAGGACCAGCTCAAGGCCGGGCGGATCGACGAGGCCGAGCTGCCCGGCACCGACAAGCGGGCGCTGCCCGCCACCGTCCCGGGCAAGGCCGCGCAGTTCACGGGCGAGGAGACGGACCCCGTCACCAAGCTCTACCTGCTGCGCGACGCGCTCCAGGCGTCCGGCATCCTCTCGCACGGCCTCGACACGCAGCCGCCGTCGCGGCCGGGGCACGCCGCCGAGCGCATCGACACGCTCGTCGGCGAGGAGAAGATGATCGGCGACGACGAGCAGTTCGCCGTCGCCCTGGCGCTCATGGCGCGGCAGTCGGGCATCCCGGCGCGAGTCGTCATGGGCTTCTACCCCGACCCGGAGACGCCGCGCGAGGCGGGTGAGCCGTTCGTGGCGACCGGCGCGGACGTGCACGCCTGGGTCGAGGTGCCCTTCGAGGGCTACGGCTGGGTGCCGATCGACGTCAAGCCGGACGAGGACACGAAGATCCAGCCCGAGCCCAAGAGCGAGCAGGTGCCCAAGCCGCCGGTGCTCGAGGAGCCCGAGCCGCCGGAGGAGCCCGCCAAGGCGAAGGCCGGCAGCGTCGAGGACGAGTCCGAGGACGAGACCGAGAACCAGGGCTTCGACTGGGGCCGCCTGGGTCTCATCCTGCTCGCCGTGGGCATCCCGATCCTGCTGATCGTCGGTCCGATCGCCCTGATCCTGGCCTACAAGGCCCGGCGACGGGCTCTCCGCCGGAGCGCCGAGCGCCTGGCCGACCGGATCAGCGGCGGGTGGCACGAGGTCGTCGACCTCGCGACGGACCTCGGCACCACCGTGCCGGCGGCCGCCACGCGCCGGGAGAGCGCGGGTCTGATCGCCGGTGCGCACGGCGCGCCGGCCACGCTGACCCTCGCGCACCGGGCCGACGCGACGGTCTTCGGGCCGGTCGAGCCCACCGACGCAGAGGTCGCCGCGTTCTGGCGAGAGGTGGACGACCTGGTTGGCGGGTTACGCTCCAACGTCAGCG
The DNA here is from genome assembly GCF_057158775.1 of Antribacter sp. NEAU-D49. Taxonomy (NCBI): domain Bacteria; kingdom Bacillati; phylum Actinomycetota; class Actinomycetes; order Micrococcales; family Promicromonosporaceae; genus Antribacter; species Antribacter sp. NEAU-D49. The sequence goes on from NZ_JBXTSN010000029.1 coordinate 60,070, forward strand.
GGCGGCAGCGCCTGCGCGCAGCGTTGTCGCTGCGCTCCATCCGTGCCCGGATGCGCTCGGGCGGGGGGACGCGTGCTACCCGCTGGGTCCAGGAGGGTCTGGGTCAGGCGGGGGCCAAGAGACTGCGGAAGCGGGAGGCTCGATGACCGACGTCGTCTGTGCGGGGTGCGGTTCGCCGCAGACCGCCGGATCGCCCTATTGCTCCGTGTGCGGGCGGGAGTTCCCGCGCACCGGGCGGCCGGTGGTGGAGCCCGCCGCGCCTCCACGCGGCCAGGTCCAGGCCACCGCGGGAGGGGTCGGCGTGTCGCTCGGCGCGGGCAACCCCAACGGGCCCGTGTACCGGAACAGCGACCCGTCCGCCATGACGGATCCCGAGACGTACACCGCCACCCAGCGGGCCGTGCAGCCCATGGGTCGCGAGCAGGGCACGGTGGAGCCGTACGCGGGGATGGGCAAGCGATTCCTGGCGTGGCTCGTCGACGGGCTGATCGGCGGCGGGGTCCCCGGCATCGTGCTGCTCGTGGGCCTGCAGGTGATGGGCCTGGGCGGCCCCGTCGAGGAGGTCACGGCCGACGAGGCGTCGGCGCTGCTCGGCCGCCTGATGGGCCTCTACGCGCTGGTCGGCGCGCTGTCCCTCGCCTACTGGGTCGCGATGTGGATCTGGGAGGGGCGTACCGGCAAGACCGTCGGCAGCCTCGTCCTGGGCCTGCGCACCGTCGACGCCGAGACTCGCGGGCCCATCGGCTTCGGCCGGTCGTTCCTGCGCTACCTCATCGTCGCGGCGGGCACGATCGGCTGCGCCGTCGGCCAGTTCGTCATCTTCTTCAGCCCCGCCTGGGACGGTTCCGGCCGTAAGCAGGGCTGGCACGACAAGGCGGCGCGCAGTGTCGTGATCGACGTCAAGGGGTCCCCCACCCCCGCGCAGTGGGCCCCGCCGTCGGCGCACGAGCGCTCGGCGACCCCGGCGCAGCCGGTCGTCACGGCAGCCCCGGGCGCCTGGCCCACGGCGCAGCCGGCCGCAGGCCAGCCGGGTGCTGGTCAGCCCGCACAGGGTGGCGGTCCCCAGCAGCAGCTCCCCGACCCGTGGGCCTTCCCGGCCGACTCGGCGGCAGGCCGCCCGGGCCCGGCCGCGCCGTTCGGCACCACCGAGGGCGGCAGCATCATCACGGGCGTGCCGGGGGTCTCCGACCCGGGGCAGCAGCAGACGCCGTCCCAGCAGGCGCCCCAGCAGCCCACCTACCCGGTGAGCGCGCCCACGGCTTCGCAGCCACAGTTCCAGGCGCCCCAGCCGGCCGCGCAGCCCGCCCAGCCTGCCGCGCAGCAGCCCGCGCCGTACGAGCAGCTCGACTCCCGGCCCACGCGCCCGGCCGTGCACCCGGCCACGAGCGAGCAGCCGTCGTGGGACACCACGCGCATGCATGTGCCCACCACGGCGGGCAGCATGTCGCCCGCGCCGGTCTCCACCGTCGTGCTCGAGCTGGAGTCCGGCTCCCGGCACGTGGTGGACGGGGCGGCGCTGATCGGCCGCAACCCGCAGTCGCCGGACGGGTCCCCGTGGATCCTGGTCAAGATCGACGACCCCACGCGCTCGGTGTCCAAGACGCACGCGGAGATGGGCGTCGACTCGGCGGGTCTCTGGCTGACCGACCGTGGCTCGACCAACGGCACCGTCGTCTCCGCGCCGGGCCTGCCGCCGCGGGTCGCTGAGCCGGGCGCGCGCGTCCGCGTGCCGGTCGGGTCCACCATCCACCTGGGTGACCGTCGGGTCATGGTGCATCCCGAGGGAAACGCGTGACGGGCGACCGCGAGCTGACGATCGCCTGGGGTGCAGCGTCACACCGCGGCGTCCGCCGCGCGCTCAACGAGGACGGTTATCTGGCCGCCGGCGGGGTCTTCCTCGTCGCGGACGGCATGGGCGGGCACGACGCGGGCGAGGTGGCCAGCGCCACCGCGCTCGAGGCGCTCCGCCCGCTGACGGAGATGGGGCGCATCGAGCCGCACGACGTCGAGGCGCTGCTCGGCGTCGCCCAGGAGCGCGTGCGCTCGATCGACACGGGCACGCCCGGCCGCGGCGCGGGCACAACGCTCACCGGCGTGGTGGTGGCGTACCTCGAGGACGTGGCGTACTGGCTGTTCGTCAACGTGGGTGACTCGCGCACGTACCTGCTGTCCGGCGGCGACCTCGACCAGGTGAGCGTGGACCACTCGGAGGTCCAGGAGATGGTCGACGCCGGGGTGCTCACGCCCGACCAGGCGCGCACCCACCCTCGCCGCCACGTCATCACCCGGGCCCTCGGTTCGCACGACGAGCCCCGTGCGGACTTCCGCTACGTGCCCGTGGCGGCTCACGACCGGGTGCTGGTGTGCTCGGACGGCCTGACGGGCGAGGTGTCGGACGAGCGCATCGCCGAGCTCCTGCTCAGCCACCCCGACGCGGAGGAAGCGGCCGGCAAGCTGGTCGCCGAGGCCATCCTGGCTGGTGGCAGGGATAACATCACCGTCATCGTGGTGGACGCCACAGGGGTAGGGTCCCAGACGGGCTCCGACACGGCCCCCCGCGGCTGGGGAGCCGTGGACGAGGACACGCTGCCTCGCGACGAGCAGGAACGGACCGCGCCGGGTGGCGTGACCGTGGCCGCGACGGACGCAGGCGCAGCCCAGCGAGGCGTCGAGGCGCAGGCAGGATGAGGGGGACCGCATGACCGTGCACTACACCAGCGGGACCGCGCACGTCGTGGTCCGTGGCGACGCCGTGGTGGTGCTCCCGGACCCCGTCGCCGACGACGTCCTGGCGCGCCTCTGGGCCGACCTCGGTGCCCCGGGCGCAGGCGTGGCCGAGGCGCTCGGCGTCCTGACCTCCCTGGGCGGCGGCCTGAACGCCGTCCCGCCGTTCGCGGTGGTGACGGTCCGGTCGGACGACGACGGGCCGGGCTCGGCCCACGTGGCCGTCCGTGGCGGCGACGTCAGGGTGACCGTCGAGACCACGAGCGGCCCGGTCGCCGTGGACGGCTCCGACGTCATCTCGTGGTCGGAGCGCCTGCTCGACGGCGTCACGGCCTTCGAGGCGGTCGCGTCGGGGGCGTTCGCGCGCCCGGGCCTGCCCGTGGACACCGGCGTGATCCTCGCGGGCGCGGTGCGCCGCGACATCGTGGACGCCCCGGCAGCGCCGGCTCCCGCCACGGCCGCGAGCACCGGCGCACAGGCCTCTCCGGCCGCGGCGGCCTCCGCCGGCGCGGCGTCTTCTGCCGGCAGCGACTTCGGTACCACCACCAGCGGGATCCTCGACGCGCTCCCGCCGTTCTCCGCGACGGTCAGCGTGGCGTCCGAGGAGACCATCGCCCCCGGCCACGACCGGCCCGCGGACGCGGGTGGCTTCGCGCCCGCCGGTCAGGAGCCGGGCGACGTCCCGGTGGTCGAGGCGGTCGGCTCGCCGGCCACCGCGGGCCCGGAGCCCGCGTCGTCCGAACCCTCGGAGGCCACGCAGCTGGGCCTGGGCGAGGACGACTACATGCACCTCTGGGGCGCGACGGTGATGCGCCGCGTCGAGGACGCCGCCGTGCGCGTCGACGAGGAGGAGGACGAGGACCACGAGGAGGGCCACGCACCCTCCGAGCAGGCCCTGCCGCAGCCCGCGCCGGAGGAGGCGCTCGCCCCGGCGGCACCCGACGACGACGGCGCCGTCGACGGCGTGCCGAGCCTCATCGCAGGCGTCCCGCGCGAGTGGACCGGGGCCACGCCCGCGGCCGCGCACCGCGCCGCCCAGGTGGCCGCGGAGGAGGCGCGGGCCGAGCAGGCCCGCGCGGACCGTGCGCAGGCCCAGCTGGAGGCCGCCGGTGACGAGGGCGTGGACCACGACGGCAACACCGTCATGTCGTCGGCGATCGCCGACCTCCGGGCCGCGGCCGGGATGACGGCGCCGCCGCCGCAGTTCCAGGCGCCCCCCGCCCCGGGTGGGCAGCAGATCCTCGCCCTGTCCTGCCCGCAGGGGCACCCGAACCCGCCGTCGCGCGACGCGTGCCGCACGTGCGGCACGCCGCTCGAGGGCGACGCGCACCTCGCGCCGCGTCCGTCGCTGGGCCGGGTCGTCATCAGCGGCGGCACCGCGACGAGCGGGGCCGTGGGCTCCCGCGGCGGGCAGGTCGTGGAGCTGGACCGTCCGGTGGTGGTGGGCCGCAGGCCGCGGTCGAGCACCACGAGCGCGTCCGACATGCCGCGCCTCGTCACCGTGTCGAGCCCGCAGCAGGACATCTCGCGTTCGCACGTGCAGATCACGCTGGAGGACTGGCACGTCCTGGTGGCCGACCTCGCCACGACGAACGGCACCACGCTGATGCGTCCCGGCCAGCCGCCGCGCCGCCTGCACCCCAACGAGAAGGAGCTGGTCGCGGACGGCGACGTCGTCGACCTCGGCGACGGCGTCACGCTGACCTTCGAGGGCATCTGGTGAACCGGGTGCCGGAGGGAGACGAGTGAGCAGCAAGCGCGCGCCCTCAGCGCCGCCGCAGATCGAGGGTTTCGAGTACCGCAAGCTGATCGGCTCGGGTGGTTTCTCGGACGTCTTCCTGTACGAGCAGCAGCGTCCGCGACGCCAGATCGCCGTGAAGGTGCTGCTCAAGGAGTGGTCCAGCGACACGCAGCGGGCGGCGTTCGACGCCGAGGCCGACCTCATGGCCACGCTGTCGAACCACCCGTCGATCGTCACGATGTACGAGGCGGGCGTGGCGTCCGACGGGCGCCCGTACCTCGCGATGGAGTACTGCTCGCGCCCCAACCTGGGCTCGCGCTACCGGTCGGAGCGGTTCCCCGTCGCCGAGGCGCTCCGGATCACCATCCAGATCGCCGGCGCCGTGGAGACGGCGCACCGGCTCGGCATCCTGCACCGTGACATCAAGCCGGCCAACATCCTGGTCACCCAGTACGGCCACCCCGCGCTGACGGACTTCGGTATCTCGTCGACCGTCGACACCGCCTCCGCGGCCGAGGGCATGTCGATCCCGTGGTCGCCGCCGGAGTCGTTCGGCGACCCGCCCATGAGCGGCATCGCGACCGACGTGTGGGCCCTGGCCGCCACCTGCTACACCCTGCTCGCGGGCCGGTCGCCGTTCGAGGTGCCGGGCGGGTCCAACACCTCGGCCGACCTGGTGCAGCGCATCGAGACGGCGTCCCTGCCGCGGATCGGCCGCACGGACGTGCCGCCGGCGCTGGAGCGGGTCCTCGCGACCGCGATGGCCAAGTCGCCGAGCTCGCGCTACCCGACGATGCTCGCGTTCGCCCGCGCCCTCCAGCAGGTCCAGGTCGAGCTGGCGCGCGACGTGACCCCCATCGACATCCTCGACGAGACCGGCCACGTGCAGGAGGAGGAGCCGGCCGAGGACGGCACACGCCTGCGCCAGGTCGTCGCCATCGACCCCGGCGGGCGGCCTGCCGCTCCGGTCGCGCCGCCCGCCGTCACCGGCTCGTCCGCGACGTCGGCGCTCCACGGGCAGCCGGCTCCCCCGCAGTCGCGGCCTCTGACGGGGATCTCCGCGCCCCCGGTCCAGAACGGGCACCCCGCCACCGTCACCGGGACGGGCGCTGGAGCCGCCCCTGCGGCGAGCTGGAGCTCGTGGTCCTCCGACGTGCCGGTCGTCGGCTCGCAGGCCTGGCCGGGTGCCGCCGTCGAGGAGACGGTGCACCGTACCTCGCGGCCCGCCGAGCCCGAGACCGGGGCGACGTCCGAGGAGGAGGCGAGCGACCGCCGTCGGGCACTGTGGCCCCTGCTTGCGGGGGCCGCCGTGCTCGTCGTGGCGGGCATCGTGGTGTGGAACCTCGTGAGCAGCGCGGGCGGTGGCGAGCCGGGCGACGAGCCCACCTCGGCGCAGTCCGTCGAGGCGCCCCTCGACAACCTGGACGGGATCGTCCCGGGAGTGGTCGACCCGAAGGGCACCGTCCAGGGCGAGCAGGTGGTCTTCACCTGGACCGCGCCCGAGGGCATGGCCGAGGAGGACCAGTTCGCGTGGGCCATGGCCACCATCAACGGCGTCAAGGCGTGGACGGTCGTCGAGGAGCCCACGGTCACCGTCCCGCGTGACGGCAGCGGGACCACCTGCATCAAGGTGGTCGTGGTCAAGCCCAACAAGGCGCAGTCGCCCGAGCGGGACGCAGTCTGCGCCGAGGGGTAGGGGGAGTGCTGTGAGCGGTCTCGCGATCGAGTTCTGCGGTGAGTGGTTCCGTCCGGAGGAGGACGGCGAGTTCGACATCGGCCGGGAGGGCGACCTCGCGATCGACGACAACCCGTACCTGCACCGCCGGTTCCTCAAGGTGGTGCACGAGGAGGGGATCTGGTGGCTCGCCAACGTGGGCTCCCTGATCTCCGCGACGGTGTGCGACTCGGGCGGCGGGGTGCAGTCCTGGCTGCCGCCCGGCAACCGCCTGCCCCTGGTCTTCCCCACCACCTCCATCGTCTTCACCGCCGGGCCCACCACGTACGAGCTGATGGCCCAGCTCGACGACGCCCCGTACCACGAGATCCGTGCCGAGGACGACGGCTCGGGCGCCACGACGATCGGCATGATCAGCTTCACCACCAGCCAGAAGCAGCTCATCGTCGCGCTCGCGGAGCCCATGCTGCGCCGTGAGGGCACGGGCCTGAGCGAGATCCCGTCGTCGGCCGCCGCAGCGAAGCGGCTGGGCTGGGCCACCACCCGTTTCAACCGCAAGCTCGACAACGTCTGCGACAAGCTCGACCGGATCGGCGTGAAGGGCCTGCGCGGCGGGGTGGGCGCCCTGGCGACCAACCGCCGGGCCCGCCTCGTCGAGTACGCCGTGGCCTCGCGCCTGGTGACCGCCGCCGACCTGCCCCTCCTCGACCTGAAGGACGACGCCTGACGTGCGCATCAAGCTCACCCTGACCCGCCCCGACGCGACGGCGGCGAACGTGGCGGTCACTGCCGACGCCACCGCCTCCGTGCAGGACGTCGCCGAGGCGCTCTTCGCGGGCGACCCCGCGCGCGGCGGGGCCGCCCCGCCCCCCAACCTGACGCTGCAGATCACCGCTGACGGGCACGGCGCCTCGGGCGGCGGCGCGGGCCGCGTGCTGAGCCCGTCGAGCGACCTGGTGCAGGCCGGCCTGCGCTCCGGCTCCACCGTGTCGATCGTGCGCGTCTCCGAGCAGTTCGAGACGCCGGGCGCCGACCGCGGCGCGGCCGTGGCCGTGCTGCGCGTGCTCCAGGGCCCGGACGCCGGACGTGAGTTCCCGCTGCCGGTCGGCACGTCGTACCTGGGCCGCGACCGCGGCATGGACATCCGGCTCTCCGACCCGCTGGTGTCGAAGAGGCACGCGCGCATCACCGTGGGCGAGACCATCGAGATCGCCGACCTCGACTCGGCGAACGGCCTGGTCATGGGCGGCGAGCGGATGGCCCGGGCGATGATGACGTCGTCGGACACCGTGAACATCGGCGGGTCCGTCGTGTCGGTGGTGGCCCTGCACCGGTCCAGCAGCATGGCGCCCAGCACGCCCGTCGTGGAGTTCAACCGCTCCCCGCGCGTGGTCGCCCGGTTCCCCGACCGCAAGCTCAAGGCGCCCAAGCCGCCGGCGCCCCGCGAGTCGCAGCCGTTGCCGTGGCTCAGCATGGTCGCCCCGATCATCATGGGCGTGGTCCTCTACGCGGTCACCCAGAACGCCCTGACCCTCATCTTCGTGGCGCTGACTCCGCTGCTGATGATCGCGATGTACGTGGACACGCTCCGACACGAGAAGCGGCGCTTCAAGCACCAGGTGGAGCAGTTCCAGGCGTCGATCAAGGCGATGCACACCACCGTCGAGCGCGTGCACGCGGTGGAGCGGGCGGTCCGGCTCACGGAGACGCCGTCCCTCGCGGACGCGGTCGACGCGGTGCGCCGGCTGTCGGGCCTCATGTGGACCTACCGGCCGGAGCACACCGGGTTCCTCACGGTGCGGATGGGTGTCGGCTCGGCGCCGTCGCGCGTCCAGATCGAGGATCTCGGGGAGAACAACACGCTGCCCGAGTTCCTGGAGCAGGTCAACGAGCTGCAGGCCAAGTGCGCCACCGTCGACGGCGTGCCGATCGTGGGTCGGCTGCGCGTGGCCGGCGGCTTCGGCATCGCGGGCCCGCCGGGTGCTGTGGACGCCGTCGGGCGCGCGATGCTGCTCCAGCTCGTCGCCCTGCACTCCCCGGCAGAGCTCGTGGTCGCGGGGCTCACGTCGCAGCGCTCCCGCGGCGACTGGGAGTGGCTCGAGTGGCTGCCCCACACCGGCTCCCCGCACAGCCCGCTGGACGGGCCGCACCTCGCCGACAACCCCGGCGCGGCGCTGTCGCTCCTCTCCCGCCTCGAGGACCTCGTCGAGTCGCGCGGCGCGGACCTGGAGGAGCACGCGGTGCTGCGCGGCGACCTGGACCCGGTGAAGGAACGCGAGCAGTCGGCGCCGCCGCCCGTGCTGCCCACCGTCGTCGTGCTCATCGAGGACGACGCCCCGGTGGACCGGTCGCGGCTCACCCGCCTCGCGGAGCGCGGCGCGGACGCGGGCGTCCACGTCCTGTGGGTGGCCCCCACCGTCGAGCAGCTCCCGGCGGCCTGCCGCACCTTCGTCCTGCTCGGCTCCTCCTCGACGTCGGACGCCGGCACGCACCTGGGTGCACCGGGCGGCCCGGGCGGCGTGGGCGGCGCGACGACGGGCGAGGTGCGCTACGGGCGCCTCACGTTCCCGGTGGTGTGCGAGACGGTGGACCTCCCCGTCGCGCACGAGGTGGCGCGCATCCTGGCCCCGGTGGTCGACGTCGGTGCTCCCGTCGACGACGACTCCGACCTCCCGCGCTCGGTGTCCTACCTGGCCCTGACCGGCACCCAGCTCGCCCAGGACCCGAACGTGTTCGTGGACCGGTGGAAGGAGAACGGGTCGCTCACGCCCCGCGACGGGTCGCCGTGGGTGCGGCGCAAGAGCCCCACGAACCTCCGGGCGCTGGTGGGCCACTCCGGCGTCGAGCCGCTGTACCTCGACCTGCGCACCCAGGGCCCGCACGCGCTCGTGGGTGGCACCACCGGTGCCGGAAAGTCCGAGTTCCTGCAGGCGTGGGTGCTCGGCATGGCCTCGGCGCACAGCCCCGACCGGGTGACCTTCCTCTTCGTGGACTACAAGGGTGGCGCGGCCTTCGCGGACTGCGTCAAGCTGCCCCACACGGTGGGCCTCGTGACCGACCTGTCGCCCCACCTGGTGCGGCGCGCCCTCACGTCGCTGCGCGCGGAGCTGCGCTACCGCGAGCACCTGCTCAACCTCAAGAAGGCGAAGGACCTTGCCTCCCTGGAGCGCACCGGCGACCCGGACGCCCCGCCCTCGCTGCTGATCGTCGTGGACGAGTTCGCCGCCCTGGTCAGCGAGGTCCCCGAGTTCGTCGACGGCGTCGTGGACGTCGCCCAGCGTGGCCGGTCGCTCGGCCTGCACCTGATCCTCGCCACGCAGCGGCCGGCGGGCGTCATCAAGGACAACCTCCGTGCCAACACCAACCTGCGTGTTGCCCTGCGCATGGCCGACGAGGAGGACTCCAGCGACATCCTCGGCGTGCCGATGGCGGCGCACTTCGACCCGTCGATCCCGGGCCGCGGTGCCGTGAAGACCGGACCGGGGCGCATCCAGCCGTTCCAGACCGGCTACGCGGGCGGCTGGACCACCGACCGGCCCGACCGGCCGCCGATCGACGTGGAGGAGCTGGGCTTCGGTACCGGCACGCGCTGGGAGATCCCGGCGCCGCAGGTCGCCGAGGTCCAGGACCCCGGCCCGACCGACATCGCGCGCGTGGTCTCGACGATCTCGCAGGCCGCGTCCGTGGCCCGGGTGCCCGCTCCCCGCAAGCCGTGGCTCGAGGAGCTCGCCGCCACGTACGACCTGGCGCTGCTGCCGAACCCGCGCTCCGACGTGCAGCTCCTCCTCGGCGTGCTCGACGACCCGGCCGCCCAGGCGCAGCCCACCGTGTTCTACGAGCCCGACCGCGACGGCAACATGGCGATCTACGGCACGGGTGGCTCGGGCAAGAGCGCCACCCTGCGGACCATCGCCGTGTCGGCGGCGCTGACGGCGCGCGGTGGTCCCGTCCAGGTGTACGCCATCGACTGCGGGGCCAACGGCCTCCGGATGCTCGAGGACCTGCCGCACGTGGGCGCGGTCATCTCGGGCGAGGACGAGGAGCGCATCGCCCGCCTCATGCGCATGCTCCGCGAGCTGGTGGACGAGCGCGCGGTGCGGTACGCCGCCGTCAGCGCCGGCGACATCACGGAGTACCGCCGGCTGGCAGGTGCGCCCGACGAGCCGCGCATCCTGCTCCTGGTCGACGGCATCGGCGCCTTCCGGGAGACGTACGAGTACTCGACGTCGCCGGGGGCCAACGTCTTCGCGTCGTTCTCGCAGATCGCCACCGACGGCCGCCAGGTCGGCGTGCACGTCGTGGTGGCGGGCGACCGGGCCACGTCCGTGCCGGCCTCGCTGGGCTCCACCATCCAGAAGCGGCTCGTGCTGCGTCTCGCCCACGAGGACGACTACCTGACGCTGTCGGTGCCGCGTGACGTGCTCTCCGTGACGTCGCCCCCCGGGCGCGCCATCCTCGAGGACAACGAGGTGCAGGTCGCGGTCCTGGGCGGCGATGCCAACGTGGCCATCCAGGCCCGGGAGATCGGCAAGCTCCGCGACGCGATGCTCCGTCTCGGTATCAAGCCCGCCATGGGCGTGGAACGGCTGCCCGACCAGTTCTCGATCGACGGGCTCCCGGCGCGCGCGGCCGACGGCCGGCCGGCGTTCGGCCTCGACGACCTGGACATCGCCCCGGTCGGCCTGCCGGAGCGGGGCGCGATCATGCTGGCCGGCCCCCCGGCCGCCGGACGTACCACGGCCCTGGTCACGATCGCGAAGGCGTTGCGGCGAGCCGGCGGGACACGGGTGGTCTACCTGGCGCCGCGGCGGACGAACATCTCGGGCCTCGGCCTGTGGGACGCGTCCGCGACCGACCCGGACGCCGTGGTCGAGCTGCTCGACGACCTCGTGGCCGCGGTCGAGGCGGACAAGTTCCCGCCCGGCGGCCTCGCGGTGCTCATCGAGGCCGTCACGGACTTCACGAACGGCAGCGCCGAGAACGCCCTCGACCGGTTCATCCGGGCGGCGGTGCGGGCGGACCACCTGGTGATCGGCGAGTCGGAGACGTCGACGTGGAGCCAGGCCTGGACGCTGGCCCAGCCGTTCAAGACGAGCCGGTCGGGCATCCTGCTGACGCCCGGCGACCTCGACGGCGACACGCTCCTCGGCGTGGGTCTCGGCCGGATCCGGCGCAACGACTTCCCGGCCGGCCGTGGGTTCGTGATCGTCGGCGGCCGGCCGCGCAAGATGCACGTCGCGCTACCGGAGTAGGTGCGGTAGGCGAAACAGGACGAATGGGGAGTGCTCCCCATTTCGCACGGACCCGGCGTCTGGTTGAGTACGGGTCATGGAAGCCGGTCGCCCGCAGGGGGCGGCCCTGACTGAGGGAGTACATCATGGCTGATGGCGGCATGTGGGGTCTGAATGTCTCGCAGGTTCGTGAGCTGGGTCAGCGTCTGACCCAGAAGGCGGACGAGGTGGACCAGATCGTGAACCAGGTCTCCTCGCAGGTCGAGTCCGTCTCGTGGAAGGGCCCGGACGCGGAGCGCTTCAAGAACGAGTGGAACAGCCAGCACAAGGTGGCGCAGAAGACGGC
>NZ_JBXTSN010000030.1:0-51033 GCF_057158775.1 Antribacter sp. NEAU-D49
CCGACGTCAGGCACCCTCGCTGTGTGAGGATGCCGCCATGGCAGCCCACGCTCACTCCCACGGGCCGGTGCCCGCCTCTCCCCCGAGGACGCGGCTGGTGCTCGCGGCCACCCTGGTGCCGGCGCTCCTCGCGACCCTGATCGGCCTCTGGGCGCTCTGGCCCAGTGCCGACGAGGTGCCGGACCGGGTGCCGGTCGTCGCGGAGGGCAGCAAGTTCGTCGACGTGACGATCGAGGGCCCCGCCGACCCCGAAACGGGCAGCATCCCCGTGCGGCTGCCGTCGGGCGAGCTGTCCTCGATGCAGTCGCCCGGCCCGACGATCCCGCTCGAGCCCGGCGACCGGATCGTCGCGCTCAGCATCGAGGAGATCGCGCAGGCCGTCGACCCGCTCGTCTTCATGGACTTCCAGCGGGAGGTGCCGCTCGGCTGGCTCGCCGCCGCGTACGGGCTGGTCGTGCTGCTGGTGGCCCGCTGGCGGGGCCTCGCGGCGCTGGTGGGGCTGGGCGTCGCGTTCGCGGTGCTCCTCGGTTTCACCATGCCCGCCCTGCTCGCCGGCGAGACGGCGATGGGCGTGGCCCTCGTGACGGCCTCCCTCGTCATGTTCGCCACGCTGTACCTCGCGCACGGGCTCAGCGCCCGGACGTCGGCCGCGCTGCTCGGGACGCTGCTCGGCCTGGCACTGACGGCCGTGCTCGGCGGCTGGGCGGCCGGCGCGGCGCAGCTGACCGGTGCCACGTCCGAGTCCGCCCAGTACCTCCCGTCAGCCGCGCCCGGGGCCGACCTGCGCGGCATCGCCCTGTGCGGGCTCGTGCTCGCCGGCATGGGCGTGCTGAACGACGTGACGATCACCCAGGCGTCCGCCGTGTGGGAGTTGCGTGCGGTGGCCCCCGGCGCCACGCGGGGAGAGCTGTTCGCCCGGGCCATGCGCATCGGGCGCGACCACATCGCCTCCACCGTCTACACGATCGCGTTCGCCTACGTCGGCGCGGCGCTGCCGTTGATCATGATGGTCTGGCTGATCGATCAGTCGCCCGTGGCCGCCCTCTCGTCGGGCGAGATCGCCGAGGAGGTGGTCCGCACGCTCGTGGGGTCGATCGGGCTCGTGCTCGCCATCCCGATCACCACCGCCATCGCGGCGCTCGCGGTGCCCGGCCCGGTCGCGGGGGCGTATGCGGGGGAGGGGGTGCCGGAGGTCGCGGCCGCCGGCGCTAGTTGATAATCGTTCTCAGTGTGTGGTTCACTGTGGCTCGCCTGTGAGAATGATTCCCATCATAGGCATGTGCCACTGTCTGCCCCACGAAGGACCACACATGCATCGCTCCGTGCCCCGCCGCTCCGCGGCCCTCGCCCTCGTCCTGGCCCTGCCGCTCGCCCTCGCGGCGTGCGGCTCCGGGCAGCCCGCGGGGTCGGACGCCTCCGCGTCCGCCTCCGCAGGCGCGTCCGCGCCGCCCGCCACCGAGGCGCAGACCACCACCCCGCGCATCGCCGTCACCTACGACGGCGGTATCAAGGTGCTGGACGCCCTCACGCTCGAGGAGGTCGCGGACGTCGAGCTCGACGGCTTCAACCGGCTCAACCCGGCCGGTGACGGCAGGCACCTGCTCGTGTCGACCACCGGCGGCTTCCGGGTGCTCGACCTGGGGACCTGGGCCGAGGCGCACGGCGAGCACTCCCACTACTGGACCGCCGAGCCCGTTCTGACCGACGTGGTCTACGAAGCCGACGAGCCCGGCCACGCCGTGGCGCACGACGGCCGCACGGCGCTGTTCGACGACGGCACCGGCAAGGTGACCGTCCTCGACGCCGCCGAGGTGGCGCACGACGGCGGCGACCTGCGCGAGCTGACCACGCCGTCGGCCCACCACGGTGTCGCCGTCGAGCTGCCGGACGGCACCCTCGTGGTCTCCGAGGGCACCGAGGACGAGCGCACCGGGATCCGCGTGCTCGACGCCGACGGGGACGAGGTCGCCACGAGCGCCGAGTGCCCGGGCGTGCACGGCGAGGCCGTCGCGGCGGACGAGGCCGTGGTGATCGGGTGCGAGGACGGCGCGCTCGTGGTCGTGGACGGCGTGATCTCCAAGGTGCGGTCGCCGGACGCCTACGGCCGCATCGGCAACCAGGCAGGCTCCGAGGAGTCCCCGATCGTGCTCGGCGACTACAAGTCAGACAAGGACGCCGAGCTCGAGCGGCCCACGCGCGTGTCGCTCATCGACACCCGCACCGCCACCCACCGGCTGGTCGACCTGCCGGCGAGCTACACCTTCCGCTCGCTGGCCCGCGGCGACGCCGGCGAGGCCCTCGTCCTCGGGACCGACGGCGCGCTCCACGTCATCGACCCGGAGGCCGGCGCGATCGTCACGTCCATCCCTGTCGTGGACGCGTGGGAGGAGCCCCTCGAGTGGCAGGAGCCTCGGCCGGCCGTCCTGACCCTCGACGGGTCCGTCTACGTCACCGACCCGGCGGGCAAGGCCATCCACGCCGTGGACCTCGAGACCGGTGAGGTCTGGCTCTCCGCCGAGCTCGACGTGGTGCCGAACGAGATCGCAGGCGTGTCCGGCGACGAGGCGGCGCACGCCCACGAGGACCACGAGGACTGAGTCCGTCACAGGCCCTCGCGGGCTGTGCGCCCGTCTCGCGGTGGGGGGCGGTGGCGTCCCCCGTCAGGCCGGGTCGACGTCCAGCACCAGGCCGGCGACGAGCTCGTCCGCCCAGTCCTTCGCGCGGCCCCCTGTGCGGTCGGCCACCAGGACGTGGCCCAGCCGGTCGTTGTTGTCGGCCGGCCGCACGACGCGGCCCGCTGGGGGCAGCTCCCAGGCGACCACGCGGTCGTCGTCGGCCAGGCGACCCGCCCCGCGGACGGCGCGCAGGACGCCGTCGGCCGGTGCCGTGAGGAACGAGACGGCGGCGCTCGCGGCGTGACCCGTGGCTGTCGGCCGCGTGGTCACGTCGCGTCCGAGCGCCAGGTCGACCAGGAGGCCCAGAGGGCTCTCACCGGTCACGAGCCGCACCAGGTCGAAGACGAAGCCGCCGCCCTGGCGCGGGTTGAGCTCGACCACGCGCGGCCCGGCGGAGGTGAGCCGCACCTCCGTGTGGCTCAGCCCGTGCGTGTACCCGAGGGCGTCGAGCGCGGCCACGACGTGCTCCTCGACCGTGGTGCGGGTCGCGGCGGGGAGGGGCGCGGGGAACAGGTGGCCCGTCTCGATGTAGGACCTGTGCCCGCCGGGGAGCGCCACCTCCTCCACGGTCTTCGCCGTGATGCCGAGGATCCGCGTGCGGCCGCCCAGGGTGACCGCCTCGACGCTCACCTCGGGCCCGTCGAGGATCTGCTCGAGGAGGGCGAGCCGCTCGAGCGGCTGGTCGCGCGTGTTCCGCTCGGGTCCGGTGACCGCTGCGAACGCGCTCGCCAGCGCGGTCTCGTCGGCGACGCGCCGCACCCCGGTCCCGGAGTTCAGGTCGACCGGCTTGACCACCAGCGGGTATCCCAGGGCGGCGGCGGCCTTGCGGGCGTCGGGCCACGTGCGGACGACGGCGTGCGGGACGTCGGGCAGCCTCGCCTCGGCGAGCGCGCGCCGGACGAGGTGCTTGCGGGTCGCGGTGCGCAGCACGTCCGGGCCGGAGCCCGGGAGGCCGAGCGCGGCTGCGGCCACGGCGACGGCGGGCAGGTAGTAGTCGCAGGTGGACAGGACGCCGTCGACCTGGCGCCGCCGTGCCACCTCCTGCGCCGCCCGGGCCGTCGCGGTGTCGTCGTTGGTCTCGGCCACGACCACGTCGTCGGCGAGGGTGAGCACCGGGTGGGGGCTGCCGTCGGGCAGCCGGTACAGGCCCGGGTCCCGGGTCACGAGGACGTAGTCGTGCCCTGCGTCGCGGAGGAGCGGGGGGAGCATGAGGCCCGTCGACTGGAGCCAGCTCTCGATCATCATCACGGTAGCCATGTCGTCACCCGCCGGTAACGAGAGTCGTTCTCATCATGGCCCTGATGATGGCACGTCACCGTGCGGACGGCTCACCACGACCGTGGAATGAGAATGGTTCTCGATGTGTTGGGCAGGGCGAGACGATCACCAGGAGGACGCCATGAAGAAGACCATCCACCCCGAGTACGGGCCGGTCGTGTTCCGCGACACGAGCACGGGCTTCGCTTTCCTGACCCGGTCGACGCTCGCCGGTAGCACGCCCGCCGGGCCTGGGCGCCCCACCGCGACGCTGGAGTGGGAGGACGGGAACACCTATCCGGTGGTCGACGTCGAGATCTCGAGCTCCAGCCACCCGTTCTGGACCGGCGCGGCCCGCGTGGTCGACACCGCCGGCCGCATCGAGAAGTTCCGCCGCCGCTACGGCGCCGGCAGCACAGGGAAGGACAACGGCTGATGGCCTCGAAGACCGACCTCCGCCCGGTCGTCACGCTCCGCTCCACCGCGGGGACGGGCTTCACCTACGTGACGCGCAAGAACCGCCGCAACACCCCCGACCGCCTGGTGGTCCGCAAGTACGACCCGCTGGTCAAGCAGCACGTGGAGTTCCGCGAGACGCGGTGACCCGTCCCTCACGGTGCCCGACGCCGGAGGCGGCGTCGGGCACCTGTGCTTCTCCGTCGCGACCTGCTGGGCCCGCGACCCTGCTCCGCCGCGACCTGCCGGGCTGCGACCTGCGGGCTGCGCCCAGGCGGGCGCTACCGCCGGCGGGTCCCGAAGATCGAGCGGGTGAGCTCGCGGACGATCGTGGTCCCGGCCGTGCGGACGACCGACGTGACCACGCGGGAGCGGTCGCGTGCGGCGGCCTCCCGACGGCGCTGCTCTGCCCGCTCGTCGGCCGCGGCCTTCTGGGCCGCCTCCTTCTCGAGCCTGGCGCGCATCTTCTCCAGCTCGGCCTGCTCCTTCTTGGCGGCCGCCGCTCGCTCCTCCGCCGCCTCCTGCTCCGCTTCCGCGGCCTCCCGCGCCACGACGTCCTGCTGCGCCCGGACCTGGAGCAGCTCGAACGCCGACTCCGGGTCCACGGGCGTGCCGTACTTCGCCTGGCCCGGTGACGCTGCGACGACCTGGTCGATGGTGGCCTCCGGCGCGGGATCCATGGACGCCTGCGGCGCCCGGACCCGCGTCCAGGCGACGGGGGATGGTGCTCCCTTCTCCGTCAGCACCGTCACCACGGCCTCGCCCGTGCCCAGCGACTGCAGCAGCCGCTCGATGTCGTACGGCGAGTGGGGGAAGGTGCGGGCCGCCGAGCGCATGGCCGCCGCGTCGTCGGGGGTGAAGGCGCGCAGCGCGTGCTGTACCCGGTTGCCCAGCTGGGCCAGGACGTCGCCCGGCACGTCCTTGGGGTTCTGCGTCACGAAGAAGACGCCCACGCCCTTGGACCGGATGAGGCGGACGGTCTGCACCACCTGCTCCAGGAAGTCCTTCGACGCGCCCGTGAACAGCAGGTGCGCCTCGTCGAAGAAGAACACGAGCTTGGGCTTGTCGGCGTCGCCCACCTCGGGAAGCTCCTGGAACAGGTCCGCGAGCAGCCACATGAGGAACGTCGAGAACAGCGCCGGCTTGTCCTGCACGGCGGGCAGCTCGAGGCACGAGACCACGCCCTTGCCGTCGGCCACCCGGAGCAGGTCACCGCTGGAGAAGGCGGGCTCACCGAAGAACACGTCCGCGCCCTGGCCCTGGAGCGCGACGATCTCGCGGAGGATCACGCCCGCCGTCGCCGCGGAGATGCCGCCGATGCCCTTGAGCTCGTCCTTGCCCTCGTCGCTGGTGAGGTAGGCGATCGTGGACTGCAGGTCCTTCAGGTCGAGCAGCGCGAGGCCCTGCTTGTCGGCCCAGTGGAAGATCAGGCTCAGGCTCGACTCCTGGGTCTCGTTGAGGCCCAGCACCTTGCTCAGGAGCAGCGGCCCGAAGTCGGTCACCGTGGTGCGGATCGGCACCCCCTTGCCCATGCCGCCCAGGCTGTAGAACTCGACGGGGAACTGGGTGGGCTGCCAGTCCTGCCCGATGCTGCGGGCCCGGGACCGGATCTTCTCGTTGTCGGCGCCGGGTACCGCGATGCCCGACAGGTCGCCCTTCACGTCGGACACGAACACCGGGACCCCCGCGAGGGACAGGCCCTCGGCCATGCCCTGCAGCGTCTTGGTCTTGCCGGTCCCGGTCGCGCCCGCCACGAGGCCGTGGCGGTTCAGCATCGAGAGGGCGAACCCCACCTGGACGGCAGGGTTGGGCGTGGGATCGCCGCCCACCTCGCCCTCCAGGAGGGCGCCGAGCGCGAGCGTCCCGCCCTCCGCCGCGTACCCGGCGGCCACCTCGGCGGCGTAGCCCTCGAGCTGCCCGGAGCCGGCCGGTGCCGGTTCTTGGGCTGCTGGTGCAGCGGCCGGGACCGGTGGGGCCGTAGCCGGGGTGGGAGCAGGAGGGGGCGCGGGCGCGGCCTGTTCCGCCGCCGCGCGCTCGGCGGCCTCGAGCGCCTTCCTCGCCGCCTCGGCGGCCGCGCGCAGCGCGGCGAGATCGGGTGTCTGTGCGTCCGGCATGGTTCGGATGCTAGGGCGGTACGCGGTGCTCCGCGCGGCGTACGGCGCACGCCTGTGGACAGTGCGCCGACCGGCGGCTTCGGCGGGGTGCGGAGCGTCGGTAGAGTGTCCGGCACATGCGCGCCATCCGACGAGCCCACGCCCAGGTGAGACCAGAGGTCCGGGTCGTCACCGACTCCACGTCCTGCCTGCCCGCCGCCGCCCCCGCACACCGGGGCGCCGTCGGTCCCACCGTGGTGCCGCTGCGCGTCCTCGCCGGTGACCGTGCGTACCAGGAGGGCGTCGACATCACGCCCGACCGGGTCGCCGAGCTGGTGGGTGACGGCGAACGGGTCACGACGTCGCAACCCCCGCCCGAGGCATTCACGGCGGTCTACCGCGACCTTGCGGCGGAGGGTGCGCGGAGCATCGTCTCGCTGCACCTCTCAGGTGAGCTGTCGGGCACCGTGCAGTCGGCGCGGGCGGCCGCCGCCCGGTCGCCCCTCGCCGTGCGTGTCGTCGACTCCCGCACCGCTGCCATGGGGCTCGGGTTCGCCGCACGCGCGGCCGCCGAGTGCGCAGCCGCCGGCTGCGACGCCAACCACGTGGCGGACCGCGCGCAAGAGGTGGCCCGGAGCACGAGCGCCCAGTTCGTCGTCGACTCGCTGGAGCACCTCCGCCGGGGCGGGCGGCTCTCCGGGGCCGCCGCCGCGATCGGGACGGTGCTCGGGGTCCGGCCGGTCCTCGGCCTCCGCGACGGCCGGATCGAGCTGCTCCACCGGGTGCGCACGCGCGCGGCCGGGATGGAGCGGCTGCTCGAGCAGGGCGCCACCGACGTCGCCGCCGCTACCCGACCTGTCGTCGCCGTGCACCACTTCGGTGCGCCCGAGCGCGCCGGGATCCTGGCCGGCCGCCTGCACACCCGGACGCGTGCCGAGGTGGAGGTGCGCCCGCTCAGCGCCGTGCTCGGCGTGCACGTAGGCCCCGGGACCATGGCCGTGGTGGTCTCCGACCTCGGCGACCACACGCACTGACCCCTCGCACAGGGCTGGGCGGGCGGGAGCCCGACCACAGGTCCCGGATCGACCGGGTCGTGCACAGGTGACCCGTCGAGGCGCCCGCGCGGGGCGGGCCGTTGCCTACGGTCGGGCGCATGGAGCACCTCTCAGACCGCGCGCAGGCGGCCCCCACCCGTCTCGGCGGTGGTCTCGCGGCCCATCCCCGCGAGGGTGTGGCCGTCGACCCCTCCTCCGGCGCCGACCCTTCCCCGGCTGCTGGTGCCTCGGGTGACGGTGCCTCGGGCGCCTCTGCTCCCGGGGCGGCCGGGACCGCCTGGGCGCCTGGGGTAGGTGGGGCGGCCGGGGCCGGCGGGACGGACGCGGCGGAGCTGGTCGCGCGGCTGCGGTCGCGGCGTTCGGCTGCCGGGGTCGCCGCCGCCTACGCGGCGGCCCACGGCCACCTCGGGGAGCCACCCGTTGAGGGCGCGCGCCGATGGGCGCTCGCAGGCCGGACTGCGCTCGTCGCAGCGGTCTCGCTCCTCGTCCTGGCGGCGGTCGTAGCCCTCGTGGCGTTCGCGCCGTGGCGCGACGGCGACGTCGAGGTGCTCGCACCGGTGGCGGCGACGTCCGACCACCGGTCGGGTCCCGCGGAAGGTGCGGAGGGCGCGCACGGCGAGCCCGGCGCCGGGGCCGCCGGTGCTGCCGACCATGACACGTCGGCGGGCGGCACAGGTGCGGCGGGCGGCGCGGGTGGCCCGGCTGCGGGTGCAGCCCCGGGTGTCGGCCAGGTCGTGGTGCACGTGGTCGGCCAGGTGCACGGCCCGGGTCTCGTCACCTTGCCCGACGGCGCCCGCGTGGCCGATGCCCTGCAGGCCGCCGGCGGGGCGACCGGGGAGGCCGACCTGTCGGCGCTGAACCTCGCGCGGCCGGTCGTCGACGGCGAGCAGCTGCGCGTCCCTGCGCCGGGAGAGGCCGTGGCCGCGCCTGCGCCCGCGCCCGGGGGTGGGGGCGTGACCACGTCGGCAGGCGGCGTCGTCGACCTCAACACCGCGGATGCCGCAGCCCTCGACGCTCTCCCCGGGATCGGCCCGGTGCTCGCCGAGCGCATCGTCGCCTTCCGCGACGCCAACGGGCGGTTCGCCAGCGTGGACGAGCTCGGCGACGTGGACGGGATCGGCCCCGCGCTGCTGGAGAAGCTTCGTGACCAGGTCCGGGTCTGACGGATGACGGATCTCCGGCTCGCGCCCGCGGCGATCGCCGTGTGGGCAGCGTCGTGGTGGGTGACCGGTCCGGGGGTAGGCGCGCCGGAGCACGTCGTCGGGCCGCTCGCGCTCCTCGTCGCCCTCCTGGTGGTCGCCGTCCTCGCCGGGCGCGCCGCCGGGACCCGCGCCCACACGACCCTCACCCACGCGGCCCTCGCCCACACGGCCTTGGTGGCTGCGGGACTCCTGGCCGTCCTGGTCAGCGGGCACGTCCACCTCGCCGGCCGGGCACCCCTGGCGACGCTGGCCACCTCGGGCGCGTCGGCGACCCTGACCGGCACCGTCGTGTCCGAGCCGTCGGCGGTGAGCTACGGTCCCGCACCGGCAGGCCAGGCCGCGGCGGGTTCGCTCGGAGCCGTCGTGGGCGCCACCGACCAGCGCTGGACCCTCGCGGTCCGTACGGTCACGGCACGTGGCGTCGCCACCTCGGCCCGCGCGCACGTGGAGGTAACGGCGCCGGCCGCCGGGCGTGTCACGTACGGCGCCGAGGTGCGCGTGACGGGACGGCTGAGACCCGCCGAGCCCGGCGACACCGAGGCCGCCCGCCTCCAGGCGACCGCCGCCACGGCCGAGCCGCCGGCAGGTCTCCACCACCTCACCGCCGGCTTCCGGTCGGCAATTCTCGCGGTCACGGACGACCTCTCGCCGCAGGCTCGCGGGCTGGTCCCGGGCGCGGCCATCGGTGACACCTCGCGAGTGCCGCCGGAGATCGACGACGCCATGGTCGTCTCCGGGCTCACGCACGTCACAGCAGTCTCGGGGAGCCACTTCGCCATCGTCGTCACGGTGCTCACCGCCCTCGCCGCGACGGCACGGCTACCGCGCCCCGGCCGGGTGCTCCTCGTCGCAGCCGTGGCAGGTGCCTTCGTCGCGCTCGTCCGCCCGGAGCCGAGCGTGCTCCGGGCTGCGGCGATGACCGCCCTCGCGCTGACCGGGACGACCATCGGCCGACCGTCGCAGGCGGTGCCGGCGCTCGCGAGCACGGTCCTGCTCCTCCTCGTGGTGGACCCGTGGCTGTCGCGGTCCTTCGGGTTCGCGCTCTCGGCGGCGGCGACGGCGGGCCTCGTGCTCCTCACCGCGCCGCTCGCCACCCGCCTGGCGCCCTGGACCGGTGGGCCGGTCGCGTTCGCGCTCGCGGTCCCGCTGGCCGCCCAGCTGGCGTGCGGCCCCGTGCTCGTGCTGCTGGACCCCTCCGTCTCGTCCGTCTCGGTCCTCGCCAACCTGCTCGCTGCGCCCGCGCTGGTCCCGGCGACGCTCCTGGGGCTGGCCGCGACCCTTCTCGCGCCGTGGCTGCCCGTGGCCGCTCATGCTGTCGCGTGGGTGGCGGGCATCGCGACCGGGTGGATCGCGGAAGTTGCCCTCCGGAGCGCGGCCGTCCCCGGCGCCAGGCTGCCCTGGCCGGAAGGCCTCGCGGGTGCCCTCCTCCTGGCAGGGCTCACCCTCGTGGTCCTGTGGGCCGTCCTCCGGCGCGGGCCGAGCCGAGGGTGGCCGGAGACCTGGCAGTACGCGGCCCGGTCCGGTGTGCGCCGGGCCGTCACCTCGGGGCGCCGGGCGTCGGCGGGCCGGCGGCTCGCGGCAGTGCCGGCCGTCGTCGCGGTCGTCGCCGTCGTCACCCTGGTCGTCGCGGTCGCGATCCCCCGCGTGCTCCGCCCGGCGCCGGAGATCCCCGCCGACTGGCAGGTGGTGGCCTGTGACGTGGGGCAGGGCGACGGGCTGGTGCTGCGCAGCGGCCCCGGGTCAGCGGTGGTGGTCGACGTCGGCCCCGACGGTGACGCCGCCGGGCGCTGCCTCGACGCCCTCGGGGTCACCCGGATCGACCTGCTCGTCCTCAGCCACTTCCATGCCGACCACGTGGGCGGGCTGCCCGCCGTGCTCGCCGGGCGTCACGTCACGGCGGCCCTCGTGTCGCCGCTCGACGCCCCGGCGGCGAACGCCGCGTGGGCGCTCGGGACGCTCGAGGACGCCGGGGTACCCGTGCGGGCGGCGAGCCCCGGCGAGCGGGGGAATGCGGGGTCCGTCACGTGGGAGGTCCTGCTGGCCGGCCTTCCCGGTGCGGGGAGCGCCGGCGACCCGAGCGCGCGGGGCGAGGGATGGGCGTCGGGCGGCGAGGGCGGTGACGGTGCCAACGACGCCAGCGTGGCGCTCGCCGTACGCACCGAGGACCTGGACGTGGTGCTCCTGGGCGACCTCGAGGACGCGGGGCAGGCTGCGCTGCTCGGCGAGCTGCGACGCCGTGGGACGGGGGCCGTCGACGTGGTGAAGGTGGCGCACCACGGGTCGCGCGTGCAGTCCGCGGGCCTGGCGGAGCGGCTCGACCCGGCTGTGGCGATCGTGTCGTCGGGCGAGGGGAACACGTACGGCCACCCCACGGACGCCGCGCTGGACCTCTACGAGGGTGTAGGCGCCGCGGTGGTGCGCACCGACGAGTGCGGCACGTTCGCCCTGGTGGTGCGGGGCGGGGCCGTGTCGCTCGCGGGGTGCTGAGCGTCACCGGCGGTGCGGACCAGGTGGCGGGCGTCGGACGTGGCAGGCTTTGCTCGTGCCCCCAGCCACCCGAGCCCGCCGGTCCAGCGCCCCCGCCCGCAGCTGGGACGAGCCCACGCTCGCGCCCGTCGTGCTCGTGCGTGGAGCGGAGCCGCTGCTGACCGAGCGCGCGGTCGACGGCGTGGTGCGGCTCGCGCGAGAGCGTGACCCGGAGCTCGAGAAGGTGGAGCTCGAGGGCGCCACGTACGGAGCGGGGCAGCTCACCGTCGCGGCGAGCCCGTCGCTGTTCGGGGAGGCCAAGGTGGTGGTGATCCTCGGGGCCGACGCGGGCACCGAGGACCTCATGGCCGACATCATCGCGTACGCCGGCCGGCCCGATCCCGAGACCACGGTGATCGTGGTGCATGGTGGCGGCCAGCGCGGCAAGAAGATGCTCGACACGGTGACGGCGTCGGGCGCTCCCGTCATGACGTGCGACCCCATCACCAAGGACGCCGAGAAGGCGCAGTTCGTGACCAACGAGTTCCGGGCGGCGGGCCGTCGGGCCGACGCGTCGGCAGTGCGTGCGCTCGTCGAGGCGCTGGGCAGCGACCTGCGCGAGCTGTCGGCGGCGTGCGCGCAGCTGGTCGCGGACACCACGGGGACCATCAACGAAGGGGTCGTGGACCGCTACTACGGCGGCAGGGTCGAGGCGACGGGCTTCAAGGTCGCGGACGCTGCGGTCGACGGCGACACCGGCCGGGCGGTCGCTCTGCTGCGGCACGCCCTCGACACCGGCGTCGATCCCGTGCCGATGGTGGCCGCGCTCGCCATCCGGCTGCGGGTCCTCGCCAAGGTCGCGGCGATGCGAGGAGGTGGCATCACCGCGCGCGAGCTCGGCATCGCACCCTGGCAGGTGGACCGTGCCCAGAAGGACCTGCGTCGCTGGACGCCCGAAGGCCTCGCCACCGCGATCAGTGCCGTGGCCCAGGCTGACGCCGAGGTCAAGGGCGAGGGGCGCGACCCGGTGTTCGCGGTCGAGCGTGCCGTGATGGCGATCGCGCAGGCACGCCGCGGCTGACCGGCCCCTATGCCGGGCCCACGAGGCGGCTCGCCAGCCGCTCGGCGAGCGCGTCCCTCCAGGGTGCGCGGCGCGCGCGACGGCGCGCCCGTCACCGCAACGGGCCGGGCCTCGGGGCGCACGAAAGGCGCCGCTCCCGATGCCCTGGCGAAAGGACGGGGAGCGGCGCCTGACGAAGTTCGAGCGCCGGGCTCAGCAGAGCCCGGGCATCACGCTCAGAGCGACGCGACCTGCTTGGCGAGAGCCGACTTGCGGTTCGCAGCCTGGTTCGTGTGGATGACGCCCTTCGAGACAGCCTTGTCGAGCTTGCGCGTGGCGGCCGTGAGCGCGGTCGTCGCCGCGTCCTTGTCGCCGGCGACAACGGCCTCGCGGACCTTGCGCACGTACGTCTTGAGCTCGGACTTGACAGCCTTGTTGCGCAGACGGGCCTTCTCGTTCGTCTTGATGCGCTTGAGCTGGGACTTGATGTTTGCCACGTGTGGACTTCCTGGTGTGTTCGCCTGGCGGCGAGCGGATAGGTCGTAGAGGGCGGTCGCAGCTCCGGGACTGGGGTGGGGAACCCGTGGAGAGGAACTGAGACTGTGCCCGCCGACCTGGGCGGACACGCAACCACCAAGATTAGCAGAATCCGAACGGTGTGCGGAGGGTGCGGCCTGTGAACCGGGCCTCACCTGGGCGCGGCCGGCGCTCCTCGACCGCTGCCGGGCCCGGAACTGCTGGTCACGGCTCGATAGCCTCCACCCATGGAGATCCGAAGGGCCACCCTCGACGACGCCGCCGCCTGGACGCGGGTGCGCCGTGACGCCGTCCCGTACGTCGTCACGTCGGAGGAGTCGTCGCGCCAGATCCTCACCTCCGACCGGCGGCTCGACGCTGCCGTGGCCCTGGACGACGAGGGCGACGTCGTCGGGATCAGCCGGGTG
The DNA here is from genome assembly GCF_057158775.1 of Antribacter sp. NEAU-D49. Classification (NCBI taxonomy): domain Bacteria; kingdom Bacillati; phylum Actinomycetota; class Actinomycetes; order Micrococcales; family Promicromonosporaceae; genus Antribacter; species Antribacter sp. NEAU-D49. Next base: position 13,209 of record NZ_JBXTSN010000030.1, read on the forward strand.
TCGCCTCCGGGACCGGACGGCGACTCGTTCCTCACGCTCGTCGTGGCGCCGGCCGCGAGGCGGCGCGGGATCGGCTCGGCGCTGCTCGCGTGGGCGCGTGGCGTCGCCGACGGCCCGTTCGTGGGTATCGCGGAGGCGGGAGGGTTCCCGGCCGTCGACGCGTGGGGCGCGCGGACCACGAGGGAGCTGTCGATGGCGCTCGTCGACCCGCGGACGGTCGGGGAGGTGCCCGTCCTGGCGGACGGGCACCGGCTCGTCCCGGTCGAGGACGTCGGCGCGGCGGCCGTCTGGGCCTGCTACTCCGGGTCTGCGGCGGACGACCCGTCCGGCCTTTCCGGCGCCGACTCCTTCGAGGACTTCCTCAGCGGCACGTGGGACGTCCCTGTCCACCGCCCCGACCTGGGCCGGGCCGTCGTCACCGCGGACGGCGAGGTGGCGGCGACGGCCCTGGTCGACGTCGCCGACGATCGCGCGTGGAACAGCTACACCGGCACGCACCCCGAGCACCGCGGCCTCGGCCTCGCGACCGCCGTGAAGACGGCCTCGCTCCGCGCGCTGGCCGCCGCCGGCGTCACCCGGTGCGGCACCGGCAACGACGCCGCCAACGCCGCGATGCGTGCGGTCAACCGGCGGCTCGGCTACGAACCTCTCCCGCCGGCGCGGCTCGTGCGGCTCGACGGCTGACGTGCCGCCGTCGGGCCGCACAGGCCTCAGGTGAGGTCGAGCGCCCGCGCCATGTACTTCACGACGTCGTCGAACGTGTCACGCGGCATGACCGCGCCCTCGCGCCGTACGGCGTCGGGGTGCACGCGGACGACGCGGTTGATCCGCACCTCCGACGGACGTCCCTCGCGGTCCCACGGGCCCACGCCCACGTCGAACCAGATCCGGCCCGCCCGTGCTTCCTGCTCGGCGTCGCGGTCGTGGTCCTGGCTGGTGAGCTGGAGGGCGAGGAGCCACGGACCGTCGTGCCCCACGAGCAGCACCGGGCGGTCCTTGCCCTGCGAGTGGTCCTCCTCGTACGGCACCCAGGTCCACACCACCTCACCGGGGTCGGGCTCGCCGTCCAGGTCGGGTGCGTAGCTGGGGCTGACCGTGCCCTCGTAGTCGCCGGGATACCCGGCGGTGCGCGGCGCCCGGGTGCCCGACGACGTCCCGCGCGCCGTCGGCTCGCGCCGTGCCGACACGTCGGCCGGGCTGGGCGCGGCGGCGGCCCGCGCAGGTTCACGACGGTCGTCGGCCGGCCGGTCGGGCGCCGGACGCTCCGACAGGTGCGACGCCACGGCGTCGACGACGTCCTCGAGCAGGCTGATCCAGGGGTTCCGAGTCACGCGGGAACTGTAGCGGCCTGGTCCGGAAGGGCCACTCGAACGGTCCGGCCGGTTCGTGGTGCGGGCTACCAGCGGGTACGAAGGCCAGGCAGGCCAGTGAACGCGCTGTCCGCCGTGACGAGAGCGACGTTCTCGACGAGCGCCTGCGCGGCGAGCATCCGGTCGAACGGGTCGCGGTGCTCCCAGCCCATCGAACCCGCGAGAAGCGCGTGGGGCGCGCTGATGGCCAGGTCCTCGGCGCGAAGGTCGGCGAGGCGCTGCTCCCAGGTGCTCACCAGGAACCGTGCCTCGTCGAGCTTGCCGAGGCGCACCTTGGTCGCGACCTCCATGGCCGACACGGCGGAGACGAGAAGGCGGTTCTCGCCGCGTGCGAGCTCCTCGCGGAGGTCTGCGGGAAGGCGGTGCGGGGCGCCGAGGAGCCAGATCAGCGCGTGGGTGTCGAGCAGGTAGGTCACTCCCACGCGCGGAGCTCCGACTCCGGCAGCGGTGCGAAGAAGAACTCGTCCGGCAGGTCGATCGGCACGGTGCCGAACTGGCGCGGCGGTACCGCGTCCACCGGCGCCAGCCGGACGACGGGACGCCCCGCGCGGGCGATCACGACCTCTTCGCCCCGCTCGGCGCGAGCCAGGAGGCTGGAAAGGTTGGTCTTCGCCTGTTGCACGTTCACCGTGGTCACCTCTCGACGGTAAGGACAAACCCTGGTCTGGTCAAGGGAACCAGACCAACCCACCGGAACCTCTAGATGTACGTGCCGCTCGACAAAACTCCTGGCCGACCCCGCCGCGCCCCTCCTAGCCTGACCGCGTGCCGCTCCACGACGACGAGGTAGCCGTCCACCCTGACACCGTCCGCCGGCTGGTCGACGACCAGCTGCCACAGTGGGCGCACCTGCCGCTGCGGCCGGGCCCGCCCGGCGGTACCGACCACGTCCTCTACCGCCTGGGGGACGACCTCCTGGTGCGCCTGCCCAAGATCGGGTGGGCGGCCGGCCAGGCGGAGGCGGATGCCCGCTGGCTGCCCCTGCTGGCGACGCACCTGCCGGTCGACGTGCCGATCCCCCTCGCTCTCGGTGAGCCGGGGGAGGGTTACCCGTACCGCTGGTCCGTGACGCGATGGCTCCCGGGCGCGCCGGCGCTGCCCGGCACGTTCGACGCCGTGCCTCTGGCGCGCCAGACGGCCGCGCTGGTCGTGGCGCTACGCGGCGTCGACCCCGCTGACGGGCCGCTCAAGGAGGGGACGAGCAGGGGCGTCTCGCTCGGCCGGCTCGACCCTGCCGTGCGCGCCGCGATCGCCGCGTGCGGCTCCCGCATCGACGTCCCGGCGGTCACCCGGGCGTGGGACCGCGCCCGGGACGCGCGACCGTCGTCGGCCGGGAGGTGGATCCACGGCGACCTGCTGCCCGGCAACCTGCTCGTCCACGAAGGGCGCCTGAGCGGCGCGATCGACTGGGGCGGAGTGGGGGTGGGCGACCCGGCCGCCGACCTCATCCCGGCCTGGACCCTGTTCCGCGGCGAGGCGCGCGAGGCGTTCCGCGAGGCGGCGGCTACAGGGCTGTCCGAGCCCGACGACGCCTGGGAGCGCGCTCGCGGCTGGGTGCTGGTGCAAGGGGTGATCGGCCTCCCGTACTACTGGGACCGCTGGCCGGAGTTCGCGCGGGCGGGCCTGGCGCGGGTCGAGGAGGTCCTCGCCGACGACTGACCGCCCCGGGCGCCCCGGCCGTCAGCCGCACCGCTCAGGGGACGATGCGCTCCGCGAGGGCGAACGCGAGGTCGCGGTGGTCGCCCTCGACCGTGAGGCCTGCCTGCTCGGGCGTGAGCCGACGCCACAGCATGAGGGCGAGCCCTTCGGCGCTGCCGGTCACGAGCACGTCGGGCGCGACCTCCTCCGCCCGGTCGCCGGAGGCGCCCAGCACCCAGACCGGCGCCCCCGGCCCGTCCGTGGCGGCCAGCGCGACCGGGTGCCGCAGCGGTGCCATACGGCCGAGGGCGACCTGGCGCGGCTGGAACATGCTGACCACCTCGTCGACGGCGTCGCTCCAGACCTCGGGCGTGGCCGGCGCCAGGCCCAGCGCCGACGCACCCGCGGCGGCGGCCCGCAGGTCGTGGAGGTGGACCAGCGTCTCGTGGGTCTGCCGGCGGTGCCAGAAGGCGACCGGTCCCGTGCCGTCGGGCGTGATGCCTTCGAGGACCCGCCCGACGGCGTCCGGCCCGAGGGTGCCGAGCGTCTCGCGCACGCCCGCGGCGTGCGTCCCGTAGTGGCTCGCGAGCCCGGCCGCGTCGAGGTCACGCGCCAGGGCCGGAGGCTCCGGGTCCTCCTCGCCACGGGCGCGCGCAGCAGCCCAGTGGTGGATCTCGGCGAGGTGCTCCACGAGCTCGCGGACCGTCCAGTCACCGCACGCGGGAACGCGGGCCTCGGGGTCGGCCGTCAGGACGCCCTCGCGGAACTGCTCCTGCAGGTCCGTGAGGAGCGACAGGTACTCGATGCTGCCCGGGCTGCCTGCGCCGCGCCCGGCCGGGGTCTCGACCGTCATGCGCGCACGGTATCGCGCGCCTCCGACATCGGCGCGACGCTGCCCGGCGCGGGCGGGTGAAGCGGGGGGTGAAGCCCCGGACGACGCTCCGGACGAAGCGGGGAACGAGCGCACGGCAGGGGCTCCTGGCGCCCCGGCGCCGTGCGCGCGGCCCTCCCCGCTCGCGTGGGAGAATAGGCGGGTGCCCCCGATTCCCTCTCCGCAGAACGCCGCGCGCATCCAGCCCAACGCCACGCCGGCGGAGCTGATCCGCAACTTCTGCATCATCGCGCACATCGACCACGGCAAGTCCACGCTGGCCGACCGCATGCTGCAGCTGACCGGCGTGGTCGAGGCGCGCGCCATGCGCGCGCAGTACCTCGACCGCATGGACATCGAGCGCGAGCGCGGCATCACCATCAAGTCGCAGGCTGTGCGCATGCCCTGGGAGGTCGACGGCACGCCGCACGCACTCAACATGATCGACACGCCGGGCCACGTCGACTTCACGTACGAGGTCTCGCGCAGCCTGGCGGCGTGCGAGGGCGCGGTGCTGCTCGTGGACGCCGCGCAGGGCATCGAGGCCCAGACGCTGGCGAACCTGTACCTCGCGATGGAGAACGACCTCGCGATCATCCCCGTGCTCAACAAGATCGACCTCCCGGCCGCGCAGCCGGAGCGGTACGCCGAGGAGATCGCGGGCCTGGTCGGCGTGGACCCGGAGACGGTCCTCAAGGTGTCGGGCAAGACGGGCGTGGGCGTCGAGGCGCTGCTCGACCGCATCGTCGAGGAGGTCCCCGCCCCGCAGGGCGACGCGAACGCCCCGGCGCGGGCCATGATCTTCGACTCCGTGTACGACACGTACCGCGGCGTCGTCACCTACGTCCGCGTGGTCGACGGCAGCCTCAACCCGCGCGAGAAGATCGTCATGATGTCGACGCGGGCCACGCACGAGCTCCTGGAGATCGGCGTGAGCTCACCCGAGCCGCAGCCCACCAAGGGCCTCGGCGTGGGCGAGGTGGGCTACCTGATCACGGGCGTGAAGGACGTGCGCCAGTCCAAGGTGGGCGACACGGTCACCAACGCGGGCAAGCCCGCCACGGACGCGCTCGGCGGTTACTCCGACCCCAAGCCGATGGTCTTCTCGGGCCTGTACCCGGTGGACGGCTCCGACTACCCGGACCTGCGCGACGCCCTCGACAAGCTCAAGCTCAACGACGCCGCGCTCAACTACGAGCCCGAGACGTCCGTGGCGCTCGGCTTCGGCTTCCGCGTGGGCTTCCTGGGTCTGCTGCACCTCGAGATCGTGCGCGAGCGGCTGGAGCGCGAGTTCGACCTCGACCTGATCTCGACCGCCCCGAACGTGATCTACGACGTCACGCTCGAGGACAACACGGTGATCACCGTGACGAACCCGAGCGAGTTCCCCGGCGGCAAGATCAAGGAGATCCGGGAGCCCATCGTCAAGGCGACCATCCTGTGCCCCACCGAGTTCATCGGCGCGGTCATGGAGCTCTGCCAGGGCAAGCGTGGCGTCCTCGGCGGCATGGACCACATCTCGCAGGACCGCGTGGAGATGCGTTACACGCTGCCGCTCGCCGAGATCGTGTTCGACTTCTTCGACCAGCTCAAGTCGCGCACCCGCGGCTACGCGTCCCTCGACTACGAGACGTCGGGCGAGCAGGCTGCCGACCTGGTGAAGGTCGACATCCTCCTCCAGGGTGACCACGTGGACGCCTTCAGCGCGATCGTGCACCGCGACAAGGCGTACGCGTACGGCGTGATGATGACCGGCAAGCTCAAGGACCTGATCCCGCGCCAGCAGTTCGAGGTGCCGATCCAGGCGGCGATCGGCGCACGCGTCATCGCCCGCGAGACCATCCGCGCGATGCGCAAGGACGTCCTCGCGAAGTGCTACGGCGGCGACATCTCTCGGAAGCGCAAGCTGCTCGAGAAGCAGAAGGAGGGCAAGAAGCGCATGAAGACCATCGGGTCCGTCGAGGTCCCGAAGGACGCCTTCATCGCCGCCCTCTCCTCCGACTCGGCCGCCGTCAAGGACGCGAAGGACAAGCGGAAGTAGCGTGCCGTCCCTTCCCGAGGGCGTCCCGGTGCCCGACGACGGCCGGTTGCCTCCCTGGGTCGCGTCGCCTCCTGCTGTGGCCGGGCCGGGCGGCGACGGCCGCCGGTTCGGCGTCTACGTCCACGTGCCGTTCTGCACGGTGCGCTGCGGCTACTGCGACTTCAACACGTACACCGCGTCCGAGCTGGGCGGCGGGGCGTCGCAGGTCGCCTATGCGACGACCGCCCTGCGTGAGGTGGACCTGGCGCGCACGGTGCTGGCCGACGTCGGGCTGCCGCAGCGTCCCGTGTCGACCGTGTTCTTCGGCGGCGGCACGCCCACGATGCTGCCGGCCGCCGACCTCGCGCGCATCCTTGCGGGGGTCCGTGCCGCGTGGGGCCTGGAGCACGGCGCGGAGGTCACCACGGAGGCCAACCCCGACTCGGTGACCCCGGAGTACCTGCAGGTCCTGGCCGAGGCGGGGTTCACGCGCGTGTCCTTCGGCATGCAGTCCGCCGTCCCGCACGTGCTGGCCACGCTGGAGCGCACCCACGACCCGCTGCGCATCCCGGACGTGGTGCGCTGGGCGCGCGACGCGGGCCTCGACGTCTCCCTCGACCTCATCTACGGGACGCCGGGGGAGTCGCTCGACGACTGGCGCACGTCGGTGGAGACCGCGCTGGCGACCGGCGTCGACCACGTGTCCGCCTACGCGCTCGTGGTGGAGCAGGGCACCAAGATGGCGGCCCAGGTGCGTCGTGGCGAGGTCACGCTGCCCGACGAGGACGACCAGGCGGCCAAGTACGAGCTTGCGGACGCGCTGCTCACGGAGGCCGGCCTCACCTGGTACGAGGTGAGCAACTGGGCGCGCGGCGAGGAGCACGCCTGCCGGCACAACCTGGCCTACTGGCGCGGGGACGACTGGTGGGGCGTGGGACCGGGTGCCCACTCGTACGTCTCGTCGGGTGCGCCAGGCGGGGGCGGCGACCCGGACGGGGCGAGCGGTGAACCGGCCGCCGGTGTGCGCTGGTGGAACGTGAAGCACCCGCGGCGGTATGCCGCGCTCCTCGAGGCCGGGACGAGCCCTGGCGCGGGCCGCGAGCTGCTCACCTTCGCTGAGCACCACCTGGAGCGCGTGATGCTGGGCGTGCGGCTCCGGGAAGGGCTCGACCTGGGCGTGCTGTCGCCGTCGGCGCACACCGCGGTGGCGGGCCTCGTGGCCCGCGGGCTGCTCGACGGCCGGGCCGCCGTGCGCGGGCGCGGCGTCCTGACCCTGCGGGGCCGGCTGCTCGCCGACACGGTGGTGCGTGAGCTGACCGACTGAGCGGGCCCGCCGGGGCCAACGCCGGGGCCGAGGCAGGGGCGTGTCGGAGGCGGACGCTACTCTGTGCCCGACCTGCGACGACGTGCCCCGGGAAGAGGCCTCATGAGCGACGCCGTACCGAACGACCCCTACGCGTCGCCCGGGCCCGGCCGACCAGCAGCACCCGCCGCCCCTGCGGGCCCGGGGTACGGCCCGCCGCCGCCCCCGGCGGGGTACGGCCCGCCGCCTGGGTACGTCGCCCCGCCCGGGTATGCGCCTCCGCCGTCCAGCTCGATCCTGAGCGATGCGTTCTCCTGGGCGTGGAGCCGGTTCTCGCGCAGCTGGCTGCCCTTGACGGCCGTGTCGGCGGTGTACACGATCCTCGTCCTGTGCGTCAGCGTGGTGGCGGTGGTGTGGTACGTCCTCGGGTTCGGCGCGTTCGTGGCAAGGAGCGAGGGGGACGATTTCCCGGTGGACGTGCCGCACGGTGCGTTCGCCGCGTGGCTCGCCGTCGGGATGGTCCTGCTGTGGCTCGTCGCGCCCGTGCTGCTGTCGCTCGCCCTGCGTGTCGCCCGCGGTGTGCCGATCACGCGCGCGGCCCTGCTCCAGGTGCCGGGCTACGGTCGCGCCCTCCTCGACAGTGTCGCGGTCGGGACCTTGGCCCTCTGCGGTGCGCTCCTGTTCTACCTGCCGGGCGTCGTGATCGCCTTCCTCCTGCAGTTCACCCTCTTCTTCGCCCTCGACCGCGGGCTGGGCCTGGTCGACTCCGTCCGGTCCAGCTACCGCCTCGTCACCAGCAACCTCGGTGCCGTCGTGATGGTGTATCTCGGCGTGCTCGCCGTCTCCGCGGCGGCGGGCGTGGTGCCGGTGATCGGGCTCGTGGTCGCGATGCCGCTGTCCCTCCTGATGAACGCCTACGCCTACGTCCGGCTCACCGGTGGACAGCCGGCCTGACCGAAACTCTTTGCCCGATCTGTGCGTTATCTCGCCGACACATCTCCTGGAAGGGTGCCCCTATGAGTGACACCAGCGCGACCGGTCCGACGCCCGAGCCGCAGCAGCCGTCGACCCCTCCGACGCCCGAGCCGGGCGCGCCCGAGCCCGCGGCCCAGCAGCCTGAGCAGCCCCAGCCGGAGCCGCCGGCCCGGCCGCAGCCGGCGTACGGCGCGTACGCGCCCCCGCCGGCCGAGCCCGGTCAGGGGATGCCCGCCTACGGGGCGCCCGGACCGTACGGGGCGTCAGGTCCGTACGGCCCGCCGTCGGCCCCTCAGGCGCCGGACTGGAACCGCTCCGCCCACCAGCACACCGGCCCGGTGCGGATCGGTGACGCCGTGGGCTACGGGTTCTCGGCCTTCGGCCGGAACGCGGGCATCTGGCTCGCCGTCGCGTTCGTGATCGCGGTGGCGGCGTTCATCGTCACGCTGGTCACCACACCGGCGCTGACCGACACGTTCCGCCTCTTCTCCGACCCGGAGCTCCTCGCGGACCCCGCCGCCATGGAGGCGGCGACCGCCGCTGCGGAGGAGGTGACGCTCACCGGCCAGCTCCTGTCCATGGTGGGATCGGTCGTCGCGTCGATCCTCGGCTTCTTCCTGTACCAGGGGGCGCTGGTGCAGACGCGGGACGGGTCGGCCTCGTTCGGCGCGTTCTTCTCCATCAGCAACTGGGGCGGCGTGGCGACGCTCGCCGTGCTCCAGGCGCTCCTGAGCCTCGTGGCCCTCGTGCCGGGCGTCGGCCTGCTGCTGCAGATCGTGGTGGGCTTCTTCCTCCTGGCGGCGCCGTACTACGTGCTCGACCAGGGGCAGGACGGGCTGACCGCCATGCGGTCGAGCGTGCGCCTCGTCTCGTCGAACTTCGGGGTCGCGATCCTGGCCTTCCTCGTGGCGGTCGGGCTCAGCATCGCCGGCTTCCTCGTGTGCGGCATCGGCCTCCTCGTGGTGGTGCCGGTGCTCGTGCTCATGGGCGCCTACCTGTACCGCCGTCTCGAGGGCCAGCCGGTCGTCGTCTCCTGACGGCACGGCTCGTTCGGGTCGCGCTCCCTCGACCCTCGGTTCAGAGTTGATCCTCAGGAGGACCCGAGGAGAGGGAACACATGAGCGAGAACACGCCCGGCGTGCCGCGCGACCCGAACGAGCCTGACCGGTACGGCGAGAGCACGCCGACGGACCCGTACGCCCCGCGCCCCTCCGAGCCCGACCCGGAGGTACCCCGCCCGTCCGACCCGGAGCCTGTGCTGCCCGACCCTGTCCGGCCCGAGCCCTACGACCCCGGCCCGGTGCGGCCCGAGCCCACGGAGCCTCGTCCCACCGAGCCGACGCCGGGTCCGATCGAGCCCGAGCCCTTCAACCCGCCGGCCGAGCCCTCGCCGTACTCCGCGGCGGCCGAGCCGCCGGCCTACGGGGCGGGGCCCGCCTCGGGCAGCCCGGCTTACGGCAGCTCGTCGTCGGGCGGTCCCGCGTCGGGCGGTCCCGCCTACGGCAGCTCGTCGTCCGGCACGGGTCCGTCGTCGGGCGGCCCGTACGGACCCGGCGACCCGGTCCAGCCCGGCCCCACCCCGCCCGGCAACTACGGGGCGATGCCCTCGTACAGCGGGTCGGGCGGCTCCTCGGGGACGTCGGGGTACGGGACCACCTCGGGCGGCTTCTCCGTCGGTGAGGCCCTGTCCTTCGGGTGGAACACGTTCAAGGGCAACGCCCTCGCGTGGATCCTGTACGTCGTGATCCTCGCCGTGGTCAACGGCGCGTTCAACAGCGGCCAGATCAGCGACTACCAGGAGCAGATGAACGCCGCGCTCGAGGGGCGCACCCTGGCGCAGACCGGCGTCACCTTCGGGGCGACCGCGCTGTCGATCCTGGGAGCCATCATCTCGGCGGTGCTGCAGGCGCTCGCCGTCCGAGCGGCGCTCAAGGAGGTCTCGGGCGAGCGGCCCACCCTCGCCTCGTTCTTCTCCGCGGACCGGATGGGCGCGGTCATCCTTGCCGCCGTGATCGTGGCGGTCCTGACCACCCTGGGCCTGTTCGCGTGCGTGCTGCCCGGCCTGGCGATCATCATCTTCGCCACGTTCACCTACCACAACGTGCACGACAAGGGCCTCGGCGCCTGGGACGCGTTCACCACGAGCTTCCGGCTGGTGGCGCAGAACTTCGGGTCCGTCTTCCTGCTGCTGCTCGCCGGCCTCGGCCTGATGATCCTCGGCTCGATCCCGTGCGGCCTCGGCCTCCTCGTGGTGGTCCCGGTCGTCACGATCGCGATCGCGTACGCGTACCGGCGCCTGACCGGCGGGCCGGTCGCCGCGGTCTGAGGTGGGCTGAGCCCGCCGCGGCGCGGGCGGGACCGCGCCCGTCTCAGACGGTCACGAAGTCGATCAGCTCCTCGACCCGGCCCAGCAGGGCCGGGTCGAGGTCGCGGAAGTCGCGGACGGTACCCAGGATCCTCTTCCAGGCGCGGGCCACGTCCTCCTGGGTGTCGGCGGGCCAGCCCAGCTCGCGGAGGATCCCGCGCTTCCACTCGGTGCCCCGATCGATCACGGGCCAGCGGGCAAGCCCCAGGCGCTCGGCGCGCACCGCCTGCCACACGTCGACGTAGGGGTGGCCCAGCACCAGCACCGTCCCGGGTGCGACGCCGCGCAGGGCCTCGTCAGCCAGCCGCTGCTCCTTGGAGCCGGGCACCAGGTGGTCGACGAGCACCCCGACCCGGCGCTCCGGATCGGGGTCGAAGGCGGCCAAACGTTCGGCGAGGTGGTCCACGCCGTCGAGCATCTCCACCACCACGCCCTCGATCCGGAGGTCGTCGCCCCAGACCTTCTCGACGAGCTCCGCGTCGTGCTTGCCCTCCACCCAGATGCGGCTGCCTCGCGCCACCCGGGCACGGGCCCCGTGCACCGCGACGGAGCCGGAGGCGGTGCGGGCGGGGGCTGCGGGCGCCCGGGTCACCACGGGGGCGGTCAGCTCCACCGGCTTGCCGTCCACCCAGAACCCCGGGCCCAGGGGGAATGTGCGGGTGCGCCCACGACGGTCCTCCAGGACCACCACGTGCATCCCGCCCGACTTCTCCACCCGGACCACCGCGCCCACCCAGCCGGTGTCGACGTCCTCCACCACCAGTCCCGGCTCGGCGGGCACCGGCGTGGATGCCGGGCGCCGCCCTCGGGCCGCGCCCGGGAAGGACGGGGACAGGACGTCGGAGCCGTAGCGGTCGTCTCGCACGGTCGCGAGCCTAGGCGCGCGGAGCGTCGCCCCGACGGAGCCGGACGCCGCGTGTCCCGCCCTCTCGCCGAGACAGTGCGTTCGTCCGACGGCGGCACTGTCTCGGCGCAGGGTTGGCGAAAGGGCGGCGCGTGGGCGCGCCCACGCTCCCCGCCCCTGGTTGGATGACGGCATGACGACGACGCCGCCTGCGAGCGACCTGAACCTCGACGAGCGCGTCACCCTGCTCTCGGGCAGCGGGTCGTGGCTGACCCAGCCGCTGCCGGGCCGGGGCGTCCCCGCCGTGGTGCTGAGCGACGGCCCGCAGGGCCTGCGGTACCAGCCCGGCGTCGGCGACCACCTGGGTCTCGGGCACAGCGAGCCGGCCACCTGCTTCCCGCCCGCCGTGACCCTGGCCAGCACCTGGGACGAGGACCTCGCCGCCGAGGTGGGTCGCGCCGTCGGGGCAGAGGCGCGGGCGCTCGGGGTGGGCGTCGTCCTGGGCCCAGGGCTCAACATCAAGCGCCACCCGCTGTGCGGGCGAAACTTCGAGTACCTCTCCGAGGACCCCGTCGTGAGCGGCCGCATGGCGGCAGCCCTGGTCGAGGGCATCCAGTCGCAGGGCGTGGGCGCGTGCCTCAAGCACTTCGCGGTGAACAACCAGGAGTCGCACCGGTTCGTCGTGGACGCTGTCGTCGACGAGCGCACCCTGCGGGAGATCTACCTGGCGGGCTTCGAGCACGCGGTGCGGAGCGCCCGGCCGTGGACGGTGATGGCGTCGTACAACCTGCTCGACGGGCTCCACACCACGGAGCACCACGGGCTGCTCACCCGCATCCTCCGGGAGGAGTGGGGCTTCGACGGGCTGGTCATGAGCGACTGGGCCGCCGTGCACGACCGGGCAGCGGGGGTCGCCGCGGGGCTCGACCTCGAGATGCCGGGCAGCCGCGGGCTCTTCGACGCGGAGGTGCACGAGGCGGTCCGCACCGGCGCGCTCGCGGAGGAGGCCGTGACGACGTCGGCCCAGCGGGTGCTCGACCTCGTGGCCCGTGCGCCGAAGCCCGGGGACGCGCCCGGCGTGGTCCCCGACGACCTGCGCGCGGCCGACGACGCCCTGGCGCGCCGGGTCGCGGCGGCGGGCACCGTCCTGCTGCGGAACGACGGGCTGCTCCCCCTCACGCCGGGCGTGCGGCTGGCGGTCGTGGGTGCGTTCGCGGAGGAGCCGCGATTCCAGGGCGCCGGGTCGTCGCAGGTGAACCCCACCCGCGTCACGTCGGTGCTCGACGAGCTGCGCCGCCGCGGGGTGGAGGTCACCTTTGCGCGTGGCTACGAGCCGACGCGGTCGGCCGACGACGCGGCGCTCCTCGCGGAGGCGATCGACGTGGCGAGCGGCGCCGACGTCGTCGTCGTGCTCGTGGGGCTGCCCGCCGTCCGCGAGAGCGAGGGCTTCGACCGGGACGACCTGACCCTCCCCGCCCAGCACGACGCCCTGGTGACGGCCGTGGCCGCGGTGAACCCGCGCACCGTCGTGGCGCTGTCGAACGGTGGCCCGGTGCTGCTGCCGTGGCGCGACCGCGTCGCGGCGATCGTCGAGTCGTATCTGGGCGGGCAGGCCGGCGGAGCCGCGCTCGTCGACGTGCTGTTCGGCGACGCGGAGCCGGGCGGGCGTCTGGCGGAGACCTTCCCGGCCCGGCAGGAGGACGTCGCGTCCGACCCGTGGTTCCCGGGGCACCCCCACCAGGTGGAGCACCGCGAGGGCCTCATGGTGGGCTACCGGCACCACGTCACGTCCGGCATCGAGCCGGCCTACGCATTCGGGCACGGGCTCGGCTACACCACCTTCGCGTGGAACGGCGCGGCGCTCGACCGGCAGACCATCACGCCGGGCGACGACGTCACGGTCACGGTGACCGTCACGAACACCGGCGGCCGCGCGGGGTCCGACGTCGTCCAGGTGTACGTCCACGACGCCACGGGCGTGGTGCTCCGCCCCCGGCGCGAGCTCGGCGGGTTCGCGAAGGTGCACCTGGCGCCCGGCGAGAGCCGCGAGGTGCGGGTGCGGGTGCCCGCCAGGGCGTTCGCCTTCTACGACGCGGGAGCGCCGGGCTGGCGTACACCGGTGGGCCGCTTCGAGGTCGAGGTGGCCCGCAGCTCCGTGGACGTGGTGGCCACGCTCCCGGTCGAGGTGGAGGGCGGGGTCACGGCCGCGCCCCAGCCCGCCGACGCCGAGCCGGTGGCGCGCACGGACGACGAGTTCGCCCGGCGGCTGGGACGCCCGGTGCCCAGGCCGCGCCCGGTGCGCCCGTACACGCGCGACTCGCTGCTGGGCGAGGTGGGGGAGAGCTCGCGTCTCGGCGCCCTGCTCCAGCAGGCGGTGAGCCGCCGTACCCCGGTCGACGAGGCCGGTGACGAGGCGTCCCGGCAGATGCTCGAACGGTCCTCGCGCGAGCTGCCGCTGCGCGCGGTCGCCATCTTCTCGCGTGGAGCGATCGACCTGCCCACGCTCGACGCGCTCATCGCGGCGATGAACGGCCGCCCGGCCGACGCCGCGAGGCACGCGGCGACCGCCGTGTCGGGCCGGGCCCGCGTGCTTGCATCGGCGGTCCGGGCCAGGCTGGGCAGACAGCGGTAGGGCCGGTCCGGCCCCTGAGCGGTCGCGGAGGAGGTGCGGAGGTGCGCGAGCGAGCGGAACGCGCGATCCGGGCCGCCGTGCGCGCCGTGGGGCGGCTCCCCGCCCCGGTGGTGCGAGTCCTGGCCGGGCCCCCGCACGTCGTGGACGGGCAGCGCCTGTACCCCGAGGTCCAGGCCGCGCTGCGGCTGGCCCCGCTCGTCCGGCCCCGGCCGGGCGAGACCGTGGAGCGGGCGCGCGCCCGGGTCGCGTTCGAGGCAAGGCTCCTGCACGACCCGGTGCCCGTGGCGCGTGTCGAGGACACCGCGGTCCAGGGCTCCGGCGGGCCGGTCCCCGTCCGGCTCTACCAGGCGGACCCGGCCCGCCCGCCCGACGGGATCGTGGTGTACCTCCACGGTGGGGGCTTCGTCCTCGGCGACCTCGACACGGCCGACCCCGTCTGCCGTTTCCTCGCGCTGGCGGTGGACGCCGTCGTGATCTCCGTCGACTACGCCCTGGCTCCGGAGCACCCCTTCCCGGCCGCCCTGACCGACGCCCTGGACGTGTTCCGTCACGTGCGTGACCAGCCCGGCCCGTGGTCGGACGCGCGGCTCCCGGTGGCCGTCGCGGGCGACAGCGCGGGCGGCAACCTCGCCGCCGTCGTGGCGAACCTCACCCGCGACGACGCCGATGGCGGGCCGGCCTTCCAGCTCCTGCTCTACCCGGGCACGGACATGACCCGCAGGTACCCGTCGGAGGCCCTCTTCGACGGGTACGCCCTGGCGGCCGACCGGCTGTCCTGGTACCACGGCAAGTACCTGCCCGACGGCGTCCCCGCGTCCGACCCGCGCGTCTCACCGATCCGCGCCCGGGACCTCTCCGGCGTGGCTCCGGCCCACGTGGTCGTCGCGGGCTTCGACGTGCTGCGGGACGAGGGTCTTGCTTACGCCGCCCGCCTCCGCGACGCTGGGGTCCCCACCACCGTCCAGGTCGTGACCGGCCACGTCCACGGCTTCGCGAACGCCGTGGGGATGAGCCGGCACGCGGCCGAGGCGCTCGCCGAGGCGGTCCAGCCTCTTGCCACGGCGCTGCGCACCGGTAGTGTCGGTCGCCCCGCGTAGAATTAGCACTCAGGAACCGAGAGTGCCGGACGGAGGTGCGCGCGATGAGTGAGGATCGCAGGCTGGACGTGCTGCGGGCCATCGTGGAGGACTACGTCCGCACGAGAGAGCCCGTGGGCTCGCGCGTGCTCACGGAGCGGCACCAGCTGGGCGTCTCGCCCGCGACGGTGCGCAACGACATGGCCGCCCTCGAGGAGGCCGGGTACATCGCGCAGCCGCACACCTCCGCCGGGCGCATCCCGACCGACAAGGGCTACCGCCTGTTCGTGGACCGGCTCGCCGAGGTGAAGCCGCTCTCGCAGCCGCAGAAGCGCGCCATCGAGACCTTCCTCTCCGAGGCGGTGGACCTGGACGACGTGATGACTCGCGCCGGACGCCTCATCGCCCAGCTCACCGGCCAGGTCGCCGTGGTGCAGTACCCGTCGCTCCGGCGGTCGGGCCTGCGGCACCTGGAGCTGGTACCGACCGGCGAGTCCAGGCTGCTCGTCGTCGTCATCACCGACACGGGCCGGGTGGAGCAGCGCTTCCTCGACGTGACGCCCGGGCTGGACGAGGGCACCCTGGGCGAGCTCCGGGCGCGCCTGAACGCCGCGGCGGCCGGCAAGCGGCTGGCCGACGTCGGGGCGGCGTTCGACCGCGTCATGGCCGCGCTGCCACCGGACGTGCGGCCCGTGGCCTCCGCCGTCGCCGACCTCGTCACCGAGACCCTCGGCGAGGAGAGCGAGGAGCGCATCGTGCTGGCCGGGCAGGCCAACCTCGCCCGGGCGGGAATGCGCTTCGAGCAGGGTCTCAGCCCGGTGCTCGAGGCGCTCGAGGAGCAGGTCGTCCTGCTCGGCCTGCTCACCGAGATGGTCGCCGACCAGAGCGTCGCCGTCCGGATCGGCCACGAGAACCGGCTCGAGGGCCTGACCGAGGCGTCGGTGGTCTCCTCGGGCTACGGTACGGACGGCGACACGCTCGCCATCCTCGGCTCGATCGGCCCCACCCGGATGGACTACCCCGGCACCATCGCGGCGGTGCGCGCCGTCGCCCGCTACCTCTCCCGGGTCCTGCCCACGTGACGTCCACCTGACCCCCGCCCGCCCCGGGCGCGCGACCGATGCACCGGGTCGCGCCCGGCGACGGGCACCTGAGCACCGTTACCTGACCAGCCGACCGAACCGTCTGCGAAGAGAGACCTGTGACCGACTACTACGAGATCCTCGGCGTCCAGCGTGACGCCACGCCCGAGCAGATCAAGAAGGCGTACCGCAAGCTCGCGCGTGAGCTCCACCCGGACGTCGCGGGCGAAGCAGGCGAAGAACGGTTCAAGGACGTCGCGCGCGCGTACGAGGTGCTGTCCAACGCGGACAAGCGCCAGCAGTACGACATGGGCGTGGACCCGACCGCCCCGGGCGGCGGCGCCGGGGGCGGCTTCGGCAACGGCTTCGGCTTCCAGGACATCTTCGAGACGTTTTTCGGCGGCGGGCAGCCGTCCGGACCGGTGCCGCGTGCCCGGCGGGGCAACGACGCGCTCGTGCGGCTCGACCTCGACCTGGCCGAGGCCACCTTCGGGACCAAGCGCGAGCTGCAGGTCGACACCGCCGTAGCGTGCTCCACGTGCGGGGGTGACGGCGCCCGTCCGGGCACGTCGGCGCGCACCTGCGACGTCTGCCACGGACGCGGTTCCGTCCAGCGCGTGGCCCGGTCGTTCCTCGGCCAGGTCATGACTACCGCGCCCTGCGCCGCGTGCGGCGGCTTCGGCACCGTCATCCCGGAGCCGTGCTCCGACTGCGCCGGCGAGGGTCGCGTGCGCTCGCGCCGCACCGTGACCGTGAACGTGCCGGCCGGTGTCGACACGGGTACCCGCATCAAGCTGACCGCTCAGGGCGAGGTCGGTCCCGGCGGTGGTCCCGCCGGCGACCTCTACGTGGAGATCCGCGAGCGGGCCCACGACACGTTCGTGCGCCGCGGGGACGACCTGCACTGCACCCTCCAGGTGCCCATGACGGCCGCGGCCCTCGGGACCGTGCTGGAGCTCGACACGCTGGACGGGCCGCAGGAGATCGACCTCCGCCCGGGCACCCAGCCGGGGCAGGTCGTCACGCTCAAGGGGCTCGGCGTGGGCCACCTCCACGCGAACGGCCGCGGCGACCTCAACGTCCACATCGAGGTTCTGGTGCCCACCGCGCTGGACGCCGAGCAGGAGGAGCTGCTGCAGACCCTCGCGCGGCTGCGCGGGGAGGAGCGGCCCGACCCGCGGCTGTCCGCCGCGCACCCGGGTGTCTTCTCGCGGCTGCGTGACAAGCTCTCCGGACGCTGACCGATGAGCGCGCCGGTGTTCCTCGCGGAGACGTCGTCGGCGGCTCCGCTCGCGGCCGTCACCGAGGGGTCGGTCTACGTGCTCGACGGGGCCGAGGGCCGGCACGCGGGAGTGGTCCAGCGGCGCGGCCCCGGTGAGCGCATCGACGTGGTCGACGGCGCGGGCGTGCGGCTCGAGACGGTCGTCGAGTCGGTCGAGGGCGGGTCGGTGCACCTGCGGGTGGGCCGCGTCGTCGTCGAGCCGGCGCCGTCGGTCGTCGTCACGCTCGTGCAGGCCCTCGCGAAGGGCGACCGGGACGAGCTGGCGATCGAGGCGGCGACCGAGCTCGGTGCCGACGCGATCCTGCCCTGGCAGGCCGAACGCTCCGTCGTGGTGTGGCGGGGAGACCGGGCCGCCAAGTCGCGGGCGCGCTGGGTGAGCACCGTGCGCGCGGCCACCAAGCAGGCCCGACGGGCCTGCCTGCCGACCGTCGGGGACGCCGTCACCACCAAGCAGCTCGCCGTGCGCACGGCCGAGGTGGTGGGCGCGGGCGGCGCCGTGGTGGTGCTGCACGAGGAGGCGACCACGCCGCTGGCGGGGGTGCCGCTGCCGGTGGCCGACCCGGGGGCCGCGCGCGAGCTGCTCGTCGTCGTGGGTCCCGAGGGCGGTATCTCGGAGGCGGAGCTGGCGGCTCTGACCAGCGCCGGGGCGGTCGCGGCCCGCCTCGGTCCGCACGTCCTGCGCACGTCCACGGCCGGGCCGATCGCCGTGGCGCTGCTGAGCGAGCGCCTGGGCCGCTGGGCGGTGTGAACGGGGCGGTCGCTGCGGTCGCCCGCGTGACGTGATCGGCAGATTGCGGTCGCCCTCGTGACGTGATCGGCAGTTCGGTGGGGGGTGGGGCGGTAGAAAAGCCCCTCACCCCCCCCAAGGCCGATCAACCCGGCCCGGCGGGGCCGCCCGCGTGCGGTCCGGGCCGGGGGGGGGGGGGCGGGGCCGGCCCCCCCCCCCCCCCCCCACCGAACTGCCGATCACGCGGGCAGGGAGGGCTAGCCTGCCTGCTGCACCACGAAGTCGACCCGGCGGTTGACCGCCTGGTCCTGCGGGGTGCTCTCGACGACCTTGGGCACCGACTCGCCGAAGCCCTGCGCGGACATCCGCTCCTGCGCCACGCCGAGGCCCACGAGCGTGCTGAGCACGGTCTGCGCGCGGCCCTGGCTGAGCGCCAGGTTGTGCTCCGCCGTGCCCACGGAGTCCGTGTGCCCCTCGATCCGCACCGTGACGCCGGGGTTGGCGAGAAGCACCGCGGCGGCCTGCTCGACCGTCGCCCTCCCCTCCGGCGTCAGGTCGGTGCTGTCGGTGACGAACGTGATCGGCGGGATCGCGATCAGCTGCTCCTGCACCACCTGGGGGGCGGCGGTCGGAGTCGGGGACGGCGTCACGCTCGGGGACGGGCTGGGCGACGCGCTGGGGGAGGTGCTCGGTGACGCGCTCGTGGAGGCGCTCGGCGACGCCGAGGACTCCTCGTCCCGGCCGTCGTCCTCGGCCCGCACGGCGTCGGCCGGCATCAGCGCGCGCACCACGCGCACGCCGTCGACGCCCTCGACCACGTCGGTCGCATCCAGGCCGTCTGCCTCGTTCTGGGCGATCAGCGTCCCGTCCCGGCCGACGAACGACACCTCGACGTCGGTGAGCCCGGCCTCGGCGAGGGCGGCCTCGGACGCGGCCGTGAGCTTCTCCTCGATCACGCCCTCCCGGAAGAACGTGTCCTGTGCCCCCGTGAGCAGCCCGAACCCGACGGCCGTGACCACGATCGGCGCGACCACGCGGCGCCGTCGGCTCATGCCTTCACCTCGGTCTCCGGCTCCGTCCGGGCCGGGGTCGTCGCCTCGGCAGCGGCGGCCTCCGCCTCGTCCTCGGCGATCGCGGCAGCCTTGGCGGCCTCGTCCTCGATCTGGTCGACGTCGGTGTAGTCCACCTTCTCGTTGAACTTCCCGGCGCGGTCCTGGCCCGCCACGAGGTACTCCTGGTACTCCTTGAGACCGGCCTCGTCGTCGTCCACGAGGTACTGCGCCTGGTCGGACCAGGAGCTCGCGGCGGGGGCGAACTTGATGCCCGCGGTGAGGATCGCTTCGCGCAGCTCCGTCTCCGAGGCTGCGGCGACCTTGGCGTACGTGGTGTACCCGGCGGCCTTCAGGGCCGACTCGATCTTGGGCCCGATGCCCTCGATGCGCTGCAGGTCCTGCGGCTCGGGCTCCGCAGCGGCGAGCGCCGCGGCCTCCGCCTCGTCCGCGGCGATGGCGGCGGCCTTGGCAGCCTCGTCGTCGATCTGGTCGACGTCCGCGTAGTCCACCTTGTCGTTGAACTTCCCGGTGCGCTCCTGGCCCGCCACGAGGTAGTCCTGGTACTCCTTGAGCCCGTCCTCGTCGCCCGCTGCGAGGTATTCGGCCTGAGCGGCCCAGGTGCTGGCCGCGGGCGCGAACTTGATCCCCGACGCCTTGATGGCGGCGCGCAGCTCGGTCTCCGTGGCGACGGCGACCTTGGCGTACGTGGTGTAGCCGGCGGCCTTGAGCGCGGCCTCGATCTTGGGGCCGATGCCCTCGATGCGGCGGAGGTCCTGGGGCTCGGCGGCGGCTGCGGGCTCGGCGGCGGCTGCGGGCTCGGCGGCGGGCGCGGTCTCCGCGGCGGGCACGACGACCGGTACGACGGCGGGAGCGGCGCCCTCGGCGGACTCCTCCCCGGCCTCCGCAGGGGCCTCAGCCGCCTCGGAGGAGCCCTCGCCGGCCGTCTCCTCCGCTGCGGCAGCCTCGGCGGCCTGGCGGGCCACAGCCTCGGCCTCGGCGACCACCTCGGCGGCGGCCGCCTCATCGAGCTCCGGGTCGTCCGGCGTGCCCGGCTGGGCCTCCGAGACCGCTGCCTCGACGGCGGGCAGCGCGGCGACCTCAGCGGCGACCTCCGCGGCGCCGTCCGTGGGGGCGTCCGCGGCTTCGTCAGCCGCACCGCCGGCCGGGGCGGTCTCGCCGGCGGCGGCCTCGTCGTCGGTGCCCTTCGAGGGGCTGCCCTTCGACGCGCCCTTCGACGCGCCCTCGGCCGTGACAACCTCCGGCTCGCTCACGGCGGCCACGACCTGAGCCTCCGCGACCATCGCGTCGGCGGCGAGCTCCGCCTCCAGGGCGGCATCCCGGTCGGCGACGGCGTCCGGCTCGGTGACGAGGCGGTTCGCGTCGGGCTCGGTGAGGTCGTCCGACGCCGAGGCGGCCGTCGCGGTACCCACCGCGACCACCCCGGCCTTCTCGGGCGCCTCCTCCGACGCCTTCTCGGCGGAGGCCTCGGCGGGAGCGGGCTCGACGGGCGTGCCGGCAGCGGCCGACGTGCGTGCGGAAGCGTTCTCCTCGGACCGCGCGCCGCGCCGTCCCCAGATGAGCCAGCCCACGAGGAGGCCGAGCAGGAACGCGACGATGATGAATGCGAGCGATTCGATGATAAACCAGGCCACGCGGACCTCCAGCGGGTGTGGTGTGGTGTGAGGGCGAGCACGACGACGTGACGTGCACAGAGAATGTCGTACGGCACCGTCGTGGTCGAATGCGGCAGAGCATCCCACATGTCCCAAACCACGGCACATCGGACGCCCGAGGTGACCGGGGACGAGAGGTTCGCGGACCGCCCGGGTGCGCCACCGGCGTCGGGCCACCACGCCCCCGACCCGCTGCGCGAGGCGCGTTGCACGCCGGTAGCCTGCGGGTATGACGAGCACCGAGGGCAGCGACTGTCTCTTCTGCAAGATCGTGGCGGGCGAGGTCCCGGCCGAGATCGTGGGAGAGTCCCCGTCCGCGATCGCGTTTCGCGACATCGCGCCGAAGGCACCCGTCCATGTGCTCGTGGTGCCCCGCGAGCACCACGGGGACGTGTCGGCGCTCGCGGCGTCGTCCCCGGCGATCCTGGCCGATCTGGTCGAGATGGCGGACGAGGTGGCCACCGACCTCTCGGACGGCCAGTACCGGATGATCTTCAACGTGGGACCCAAGGCGGGGCAGACGGTCTTCCACGTGCATGCGCACGTGCTCTCGGGCACGCAGCTCGGCGGATTCTGAGCCCTCGGCGAATCCTGGTGAGGGAGGGCCGCCCCGTCGATAGGATGGGGGTATCAGTCCCGCCTCCGAAGGAGGGCCTCGGCGCGAGCCGGCTCATGACGACCACACCCACCACACAGTCCCCGCAGCGCCCGGGCCCGGGCGGCACGATCGAGCACCGGATCGTGGTCCCGCCGCACGTACCGATGGTCTCGCTCCTCGGGAGCAGGGACGCAGTCCTCCGGGCGATCGAAGAGGGATTCGGCCAGGTGGACGTCCACGTGCGCGGAAACGAGATCGCGGTGTCGGGCCCCACGGGCGACGTCGCCCTCGTGTCGCGGCTGCTCGACGAGCTGGTCCAGGTCGTCGAGGCCGGTACCCAGCTGACGCCGGAGGTGGTGACACGGTCCATCTCGATGCTCACCGCGCCCGAGGCCCAGCGTCCGGCCGATGTGCTGACCTTCAACATCCTGTCGAGCCGCGGGCGCACCATCCGGCCCAAGACCGTGGGCCAGAAGGCCTACGTCGACGCCATCGACACGCACACCGTGACGTTCGGCATCGGCCCCGCCGGTACGGGAAAGACGTACCTCGCCATGGCCAAGGCCGTCCAGGCGCTGCAGGCCAAGCAGGTCAACCGCATCGTGCTCACGCGCCCGGCCGTCGAGGCCGGGGAGAAGCTCGGGTTCCTGCCCGGCACGCTGAGCGAGAAGATCGACCCGTACCTGCGGCCGCTGTACGACGCGCTGCACGACATGATCGACCCCGAGCAGGTGCCCAAGCTCGTCGAGGCCGGCACCATCGAGGTGGCGCCCCTGGCCTACATGCGCGGCCGCACGCTCAACAGCGCGTTCATCATCCTCGACGAGGCGCAGAACACCTCCTCCGAGCAGATGAAGATGTTCCTCACCCGTCTCGGGTTCGGCTCCAAGATGGTGATCACCGGCGACGCCACGCAGGTCGACCTCCCGGGCGCCGTCGCGTCGGGCCTCAAGGTGGTCGAGGACATCCTCGTCGGTGTCGACGACGTGGAGTTCTGCCGGCTCGGCTCGTCGGACGTGGTGCGGCACCGGCTCGTCAGCGACATCATCGACGCCTACGCACGCTGGGACGTCGTCGCGGGCGGTCAGCGGCCGGGCCGCCAGCCGCAGGACCGCCGCGGCGCGCAGCGCGGCCGGCGATAAGGAACAGGGAATGAGCATCGAGGTCAACAACGAGTCCGGGTACGAGGTCGACGAGGCCGAGTTCGCGGAGCTCGCCCGCTACGTGCTGGACGCCATGCGCGTGCACCCGCAGTCGGAGCTGTCCATCCTCTTCGTGGACACCACCGTCATGTCCGAGCTGCACGTGCAGTGGATGGACGAGCCCGGCCCCACCGACGTCCTCTCGTTCCCCATGGACGAGCTGCGCCCCGGACGGGACGGCGAGCTGTCGCCGCCCGGCACCCTGGGTGACATCGTGCTGTGCCCGGAGGTGGCGGAGGAGCAGGCCAAGGTGGCCGGGCACTCCACCGTCGAGGAGATGCTGCTCCTCACCACGCACGGGATCCTGCACCTCCTCGGCTACGACCACGCCGAGCCGGAGGAGGAGAAGGAGATGTTCGCGCTCCAGCGCAAGCTGCTCCTGACCTTCCTCGCCACCCGATGAGCGGCATCCGATGAGCGGCGTCGACCTGGCGCTCGCCGCGACAGCGGTGGTCGGCCTGGCCCTGGCCGGGATGCTGTCCGCGGGGGAGGCCGCGGTGCTGCGCGTCACCCGCGCGTCCCTCACGGACGCGCTCGCCGAGGCGGAGGTGGCGCAGGACGTGCTGCGGGTGGCGCGGGTGCGTCAGGCGCAGGCCCTCGTCGTGGAGCCGACGGCGACCGTGGCCTCCTTCGCGCTCGTGCGCGTCACGGCGGAGGTGGTCGGCATCGCGAGCGCGACGCTGCTCGTCGCCCGGAGCCTGACCCAGGCCTGGTCCGTGATGCTCGCCGCGCTCGTGGCAGGGGTCGTGATCGGGGTGGTCTTCGTCCGCGTCTCGCCCCGCGCCCTCGGCTTCCAGCAGCCTGTCGCCGTCCTGCTGGCGCTCGCGCCGCCCCTCACCGGCGTGTCGCGCGCCGTGGCCTGGCTGACCCGGATCTCGGTGCCGCGGGCCGAGCCCGCGGGCCCGCTCACGGAGGCCGAGCTGCGCGACATCGCCGACCGGGTCGGCGAGAACGAGGCCTTCGAGGAGGAGGACCGCGAGCTCATCCGGTCCGTCATCGAGCTGGGCGGCACGATCGCCCGCGAGGTGATGGTGCCGCGCACCGACATGGTGACGGTCACCGCGAGCACGCCCCTGCGGAAGGTGCTGCGCCTCTTCCTCCGGTCGGGATTCTCCCGCGTCCCGGTGGTGGGCGTCTCGGTGGACGACGTCGTCGGGGTCGCCTACCTGAAGGACGTCGTCGCCGCGCTGCACACACCCCAGGGCGAGACCCTGCCCGACGCCGGCGCGCGGCTCGCCGCGGACATCGCCCGCCAGGCGGTGTTCGTCCCGGAGTCCAAGCCCGTCGACGACCTCCTGCGGCAGATGCAGGAGGGGTCGTCGCACATCGCCCTGGTGGTGGACGAGTACGGCGGGATCGCCGGCCTGGTCACCATCGAGGACGTGCTCGAGGAGCTCGTGGGCGAGCTCACCGACGAGCACGACCGCGCCCCCGACCACGAGGTCGAGGACCTCGGGGACGGGATGTTCCGTGTCCCCGCCCGCCTGCCCGTGGACGAGCTGGGCGACCTTTTCGACCTGCGGCTGGACGACGACGACGTCGACACCGCGGGCGGCCTGCTCGCCAAGGCCCTCGGCAAGGTGCCGCTCCTCGGCGCCCAGGCCGAGGTGGGCGGGCTCCACCTGCAGGCTGACCGCGTCGAGGGGCGGCGCAAGCAGGTCGCGACCATCCTGGTGCACAGGGTGCACGCCGACGACGACCTCGAGGCGGAGCCGGCCGACCGCCGACCTGCCGGCACCACGACGGAGAAGGAAACCCACGCGTGACCGACGACAAGCACAGATCCGGATTCGCCTGCCTGATCGGCAGGCCGAACGCCGGCAAGTCCACCCTGACCAACGCGCTCGTGGGGCAGAAGGTGGCGATCACGTCCGGTCGTCCCCAGACCACGCGCCACACCATCCGCGGCATCGTGCACCGGCCCGACGCGCAGCTCGTACTCGTCGACACGCCGGGGCTCCACCGGCCGCGCACGCTCCTCGGCGAGCGGCTCAACGACCTGGTGCGCGACACGCTCTCCGAGGTGGACGTGATCGCGTTCTGCCTGCCCGCCGACCAGAAGGTGGGCCCGGGCGACCGGTTCATCGCGGGCCAGCTGGCCGACCTGATGACCGGCCGCCGGGCCAAGCCCGTCGTCGCCGTGGTGACCAAGGCCGACCTGGTGGACCGCGGGGCGCTCCTCGAGCACCTCATCTCCGTGGAGCAGCTCGCGAAGTCCGTCGAGCGCGAGTGGGCCGACATCGTGCCCGTCTCCGCCGTGGGCGGCTACCAGGTCGACGCGCTCGAGTCCGTGCTGGTCTCCCACCTGCCCGAGGGGCCGGAGCTGTACCCGGGCGGGGAGCTCACCGACGAGCCGGAGGCCGTCATGGTCGCGGAGCTCGTCCGCGAGGCGGCGCTCGAGGGCGTCCGCGACGAGCTGCCGCACTCGCTGGCGGTCGTGGTCGAGGAGATCGTCGAGCGGGAGGGCAGCGGAGACGTCGAGAAGGGCCGCCCGCCGCTGCTCGACGTGCGCGTCAACCTGTTCGTGGAGCGCGAGAGCCAGAAGGCGATCGTCATCGGCCGCGGGGGCTCGCGCCTGCGGGCCGTGGGCACCGAGGCCCGGCGCGGCATCGAGAAGCTGCTCGGCGCGCGGGTGTACCTGGACCTGCACGTCAAGGTCGCCAAGGACTGGCAGCGTGACCCCAAGCAGCTGCGGCGCCTGGGGTTCTAGGACCTGCCCGTCACCGGCGTCCCGGCCGTGCCGGGGCCGGGATGTCGGTGACGCGGCGTAGCATCCGAAGGTGATCTTCCGGACGGCCGCGACCAGCGCGGCGATCGCTATCGGCCTCGCGGTCGTGGGCGCCGTCGCGGGGCCCCAGTGGGACCCTGAACCGGTGGGTGAGCACCTGCGCCCGACCACCTCGGACACGCAGATCGGCGACGCCCCGGGGGGTGTGGCACCCGTCGGCACGTACGACGTGCGGCAGCGGCCGGTGACGGTGCAGCTCGACGGCGCGGAGGTGGACGGGCTGCTCCGGATGCCGGAGGACGCCCCGGAGGACGTGCCAGGCCTGGTGTTCGTCCACGGCGCCGGCACGGGCAAGGCGACGCAGGCCTTCACCGAGGCGGCGACCGCGCTGGCCAGCGCCGGGATCGCCACCCTGGTGCCCGACAAGCGGCTGGACACGTACTCGACCCGCCACCGCGACTACGTCGCGATGGCGGGGGACTACCTGCGTTCCGTGGACCTGCTGCGCGACACGCCCGGGGTGGACCCCGACCGCGTGGGCATCTACGCCGAGTCGGAGGGCACCTGGGTGTCGCCTGTCATGACGGTGCACGACCCCCGGCTCGCGTTCCAGGTCATGGTGTCCGCGCCCGTGGTGCCGCCGCGTCAGCAGGCGGCGTACGCCGTGGGCAACTACCTCCAGAACACCGACGTGCCCGACAGCGTCTTCCGGGCCATCCCGCGTGCCGTGGGCATGAAGCTCCCGGGCGGCGGCTTCGAGTACGCGGACTTCGACGTGCGGCCCTGGCTCGAGCGCCAGGAGGCCCCGATCCTCGTGGTCTACGGGACGAACGACGCGTCCATGCCGCTCGAGCAGGGCGCCCGGCAGGTCATCGCCGACACGGCGACCGGGCCCGACCCCGGCGTCACCGTGCGCTTCTACGAGGGGGCCAACCACGGGATGCACGTGGACGGCGGGCTGCACGAGAACTTCGTGCGTGACGTGTCCACCTGGATCTTCGGCCTGCCCGCCACGGCGCATGCGCAGCCGCGCGTCGCCGGGGCGGCGCCCAACCAGGTCTACCTCGCGGCTCCGGTGCCGCAGCCGGAGTGGTACGGCAACGGCGACATCGTGCTGGGGGTGGTGATCGGGGCTGCAGGGCTCTTCGTGCTCGGGGCGCTGGTGCTCGCCGGGACTGCGGTCGCCCGGTGGACGGCTGCCCGCCGTCGGCCGGCCCCGGGCGCGCGGCTCATCCCTGGTCTCGCAGGTCCGACCGCTACGCTCGCGGCGGGAGCGGTGCTCACCACCGTCGGGCTCGTGCTCTACCTGGCCGCGGTCGCCCGGCTCGCGCTGGACTACGAGAAGGACGCCCTCGTGGTGCAGGGCGGCTGGGTCGGCGTCCGCCTCCTGGGCCTGGTGACGGTGGTCGCGGCGGCGGTCCTGCTCGATCGTGTGAAGGACGTGCGCGGGCGCGTCGCCGGCCGGGTGGTCGTGGTGGCTCCGGCCGTCAGCGATCCCGGTCCCGACCTCCCGCCGGGGCCTCGCGGCGCCGGGGTGCTGGCCGTCTCGGCGGCCTTCTGGGTGATCATCGCCGGCTCGGTGGCGCTGCTGGTCACCCTCGCCTATTGGGGGGTCTACCAGCTCGGTATCTGAAGGTTTCGTGTGTGTGACCTTCCTCCTGGCGGTTCCGCCTGACAGACCGGGAGGAAGCCGGTAGAAACGACTGCGTACCTGCGGTGCCGCGCCCTTCCTGTCTACGACCGCGGTGCCAACGAGGAGAGACAGATGACGGATCACCACGCGGCCCCCGGTTCGGGGCCCGCCACCAGCTCGCCCGCGGGACACCCCGGGCGCGACCAGGGCGCCGACGCGCAGGCCCAGACGGTGCGGCTCGACCCGCTGCCGGCCGGCGCGGGGACAGCCGACCCGGCGCAGCGGCCCCCCGCCGACCCGGCTGGGCGCCCGGCCGCCGACCCGGCTGGGCGCCCGGCCGGCAGGCAGCAGGAGCGGACCGCCGCCGAGCCCGCCGCCGGGCCGGCAGGGCTGTTCGCCAACGTGCCCGTGGCCGACTACGTCCGCGACGTCGTCGCCACGGTCGCCCTCCTGGTGGCGCTCGCGCTGCCCTGGACGATCGCCGACCGGGGCGCCGACCGCGTGGAGGTCGTGCTGGCCACGGCCGTCTCGCTCCTCTCCCTGGCGCTGCCGTACCTGGCACGGGTCGCCGCGCTCCCCGCCACCTGGACCGTGCACTCCACGCGCCGCGCCCGTGCGTGGGCGGCCGTCCCGCTCGCCGCGGTCGCCGCCGTGCACCTCGTGCGCGACGTCGCGGGCGCCACAGGCGTGGGTACCGGCCTCGGCCTGGCCCTGGCCGGCGCCGCGCTCGCGGCGATGCCCCGGGCGGCCGAGCTCGGGCCGGTGGAGCTGGACGGAGCCGTCACGCGGCGGTGGCGCAACGGGCTCCTCGGAGGTGGAGCGCTCCTCGTCGTCGGCGCGGTCGTCACCCTGGTGATCTTCTTCGCGGGCGACGGCGTCCCGGGGGCGCCGGTCCTGCTCGCGCCGCTGGCCCTGATCCAGGTCCTGGGCCTCGGCTGGCTGCTCGTCTGGGGGACCGTCCGCGGTGACGAGGCCTCGCGCCTCGTGCTCGTCGCGGTGGGTGTGGTCCTCGCCGTGCTGTACGTCTTCTCGTCGGGGAACGCCGTGCCGGGCATGGAGTCCACCCACTGGGTGCGTTTCGGCTTTGTGCTGCTCCCGGTGATCGCCGCCGTCGCGTCCTCGCCGGTCGTGGGCCGCGGGACCGTCGCGCGGCCGGAGACCGGCCGTTCGGCCGACGTGTGGGTGCGGGCCGCGGTGCGGGCCTTCGACGTCATCGTCCTGCTCGCCGCGGTGCTCGTGGTCTCCGCGGTGGTGGTGCTCGTGGCGGACGGCTTCGACGTGGTGCCGGTGCTGCGCCTCGTCCTCGGCGTGATCATGACGGTCCTCGCCGTCCTGGCACGCCGGTCCCTCGCGCGCGACGCCTCGACGGGGCACGTGCCCGCGGTGGGCGGCGCCTGCGTGATCGGCGTGCTGGGCCTGGTCATCGTCATCGCGACCACGGGCGCCGGCGACGCCGTGGACCTGGCCGACCTGCTGCTCGCCTTCGGCCTGCCCGCGGTGGCCGCCTACGCCCTCATGGTGCCCCAGGCCGTGCGCGAGCACTTCTCGACGGCGGGCATCGGCGGCGACGCCGGGGTGGACCGCACGCAGGCGTACGAGTGGCGTCCCCGGACCGACCGCTCGCCCGAGCCGGTCTCGCTCCCGTCCACGCCCGTGCACCCGGTGACGGAGACGCGACGTCCGCCCGAGCCCCGGCGTGTCACCTCCAGCACCCGGCCCGTGACGCCCGGCCGGGGCGTCCCCGGCGGCGACCCCGCGATCATCGGCAACGCGGCTCCTGCCTCCGGGGCGCAGCCGGTGGGCAGGCCGGCCTCGGGGGCCCAGCCGGTGGGCAGGCCCGTGTCGGGTGCCCAGCCCGTGGGCAGGCCCGCCGCCCAGCAGCCGGCGCGCCCGGGTGCCGACCACCAGCCCACGCAGGCGATGCCGGCGGTCTCGGCGGCGACCCCGGCGGTCTCGCCCGCCGGCCCCGCCTCGCCTGCCAACCCGGCGTCCCGTCCCGCGCTCCGGCCCACGCGGCCGTCGTCGGGCGGCGACCAGACCGAGGTGATCGGTGCCGCACGCGGCGACTCCACCCAGGTCATGACGCCGGTGGCCGTGCCGCCGCGGTGGAGCGCCGAGCACGCGCTGGACCCGTCGACGCCGCTGGCAGACCTCGCGCGGATCGTGCAGGAGGCTCCGCACCTGCGGCCGCAGGTCGCGGCCAACCCGTCGACGTACCCGGCCCTCCTCGACTGGCTGGGCGCCCTGGGCGACCCGGCGGTGGACGCGGCCCTGCGCACGCGCCGCTGACTCAGCCGCCACCGCGCCCGCCACGCCCCAGCCCGCCCTCACCGGCGGCGGCCGGGGGGGTGGGGGGGGGGGGGGGGGGGGGGGGGGGGGGGGGGGCCGCGGCCCCCCCCCCCCCCCCCCCCCCCCCCGGGGGGGGGGGGCCTGGAGCGGGCGCACACGGCCAGGCACCCGGGCCCAGGCACCCGGCGCTCGGGTGCCCGGGTCGTGGACAGTGGCGTGACCAGGGTCACCCGGGGGTACAGTGACTGCGTGCACCTGGCGGCGAGCCTCCTCCTTCCGTGCCGCGGCGAGGCCTTCTGAGGCCGGTTCCTCGCCGCGGTGGACTTGGCGTGCCGGCCGACCAGGGACACCGAGAGAAGGACGCACGATGGAGAACACCGCAGCACCCGTAGCGACGCCCGCCGACCCCGCGCCCGCCTTCGGCACCGCGCAGGGGATCATCGAGGACAACCCGCAGCGCCCGTCGGGCATGCCGGTCCGCAAGTACCGCCCGTTCCACGAGCAGATCGCCATCGACCTGCCCGACCGCACGTGGCCCACCCGACGCATCGAGAAGGCGCCCCGCTGGTGCGCCGTCGACCTGCGGGACGGCAACCAGGCGCTGATCGAGCCCATGAACCCGGAGCGCAAGCTCCGCATGTTCGAACTGCTGGTCCGGATGGGCTACAAGGAGATCGAGGTCGGGTTCCCGTCCGCGTCGCAGACGGACTTCGACTTCGTCCGGATGCTCATCGAGGAGAACCGCATCCCCGACGATGTGGTCATCCAGGTCCTCACGCAGTCCCGGGCGCACCTCATCGAGCGCACCTACGAGTCCATCCGCGGGGCCAAGCAGGCCATCGTCCACCTGTACAACTCCACGTCGGTGCTGCAGCGCGAGGTCGTGTTCCGCACGGACATGGACGGGGTCATCGACATCGCGCTCGACGGCGCGCGGCTGTGCCGCAAGCTCGAGGAGACGGTCCCCGACACCCGCGTGTACTACGAGTACTCGCCCGAGTCGTACACGGGCACGGAGCTGGAGAACGCGGCCCGGATCTGCAACGCCGTGCTGGAGGTGTTCGAGCCCACGCCGGAGCGCAAGGTCATCATCAACCTGCCGGCCACGGTCGAGATGGCCACGCCCAACGTGTACGCCGACTCGATCGAGTGGATGAGCCGCCACCTCGACCACCGCGAGAACGTCATCCTGTCGCTGCACCCGCACAACGACCGCGGTACCGCCGTGGCCGCCGCCGAGCTGGGCTACCTGGCCGGCGCGGACCGGATCGAGGGCTGCCTGTTCGGCAACGGCGAGCGCACCGGCAACGTCGACCTGGTGACGCTGGGCATGAACCTGTTCTCGCAGGGCATCGACCCCGAGATCGACTTCAGCGACATCGACGGCATCCGCCGCACCGTCGAGCACTGCAACCAGCTGCCCGTCCACGAGCGCCACCCGTACGTGGGAGACCTGGTGTTCACAGCGTTCTCCGGGTCGCACCAGGACGCGATCAAGAAGGGCCTGGAGCACATGGCGGGCCGCGCGGAGGCCGCCGGGGTCACGATCGACGACCTCGACTGGGGCGTGCCGTACCTGCCCATCGACCCCAAGGACGTGGGGCGCTCGTACGAGGCGGTCATCCGCGTCAACTCGCAGTCCGGCAAGGGCGGCGTCTCGTACCTGCTGAAGGCCGAGCACGCCCTGGACCTGCCGCGCCGCCTGCAGATCGAGTTCTCGCGCGCGGTCCAGGAGCACACGGACACCGAGGGCACGGAGGTGACGGGCGCCGACATCTGGCGCATCTTCACCGACGAGTACCTGCCCGTGGAGGACACTGCCGACTCCGAGCTGGAGCCGTGGGGCCGTCTGCGGCTGCGGGGCACCCGGGTGTCGTCCACGGAGGGCGGCCCGGCCACGCTCGAGATCGACGTGCTGGACCGCGGCCAGGAGCTCACGCTGACCGGCACGGGCAACGGCCCGGTCGACGCGTTCGTCGACGCGATCGCGCAGGTCGGCGTCCAGGTTCGCGTCCTCGACTACACCGAGCACGCGCTGTCCGAGGGCGGTGACGCCACCGCCGCCGCGTACGTGGAGTGCGCCGTGGGCGACGACGTGCTGTGGGGCGTGGGCATCGACCCGTCGATCACGACGGCGTCGCTCAAGGCGATCGTGTCGGCCGTGAACCGCGCGGAGCGCGCCGCGGTCTGACCGCCGACCGGCCGAGAAGGCACCGAGAAGGCCGTTGTGGCCGGTCCCGACGTCGGGACCGGCCACAACTGCCTTCTCGGCCGGGGTCGTGAGACGGGTCGTGTGTCTCTGGCAGGATGCGGGCGTGAGCCTCTCCCTCCGCGTCGTCCTGGTCGTCGCCGGTGCGTTCCTCTTCCATCTGGGGAGGTTCGGCGAGGACTCCGGGTCGTGGTGGCTGGGGATCGCCGACACCATCGGCGTGCTCCTGCTGATCGGTGGCGTGTCGCACGTCCGGACGCGGCAGGAGCCGGAACGGGTACCCGACAAGCTGGTCCAGGTCACGGACGCGGGCACCGGCGGCATCGCCCGGGTGTACGGCCTGCTGGGCGGATCGGCCCCGGCGACCGAGCCGTCGCGCGCGGCCGGCGCCCCGTGGCCGGTCGTGCGCGGCCTGGGCGCTGTGCGCGCCGACCAGGCGGTCGCGTTCCTCGGGCAGCACGGCATCGCGGCCGAGCGGGTGCCGGACCCGGTGAGTGCCCGGCACCTCTTCGTGCTGAAGGCCGTCCCGGTGCTGCTGGGCTTCGCCCTCCTGCTGGCCTGGACCAGGGCGGGCCTCCTGGCCATGTGGCCACCGGTGGTCGACTCCCTCGCGGGCGTGACGGCGTGGGCGGTGCTGGTGCTCGTGACCTATGTGGTGGTGGACCAGCGGTTCGCGCGGCACTACCCCTGGCGACCGGAGTTCCCCACGGAGGGCCCGTACGTGGTCCGGCTCGTGCACACGGGGGAGCGGCCCCTGGCCGTGCTGGCGGCCCTGCGGGCGTTCGGGCTCCCGGCCGACGAGGCGAAGCGCACCCGGGACCAGGCGTCCAAGCCCGTCGTGGTGGCCGACGGCGTCTCGCTCGCCGAGGCGCGACGGTGCACGGGCCTTCTGGCAGGTGCGGGCGCGACGGCGGACGTCGTCGGCCCGTAGCCCGGGCAAGTACGGTGACCCCGTGCGCCAGCAGCAGATCCTCCAGCCCGGTACGGCGGTCCCGGCCGGCACCACGTACCTGCCCACCACCGTCGACACCACGTACTGGGGCCGCCTGCCCTGCGCGGCCGACACCGCGGTGCTCAGCGTGGACCCGGGCGACGAGGTGGTCGTCGACACGCTCTCCCACGAGGGCCTGCTGGAGGACCAGGGCGGCGACCCGCTGGCGTACTTCGCCGCGCAGGGCGTCCCTCAGGACGCCGTCCTGGAGGACGCGGTCGCGCTCGCGAGGGCCCGTTCGAGCCGCCTCGGCCCGCGTGTGCCCGGGCTGCTCGACGTCCCGGGCGCCCACGGCGGCCACGTGGTCACCGGCCCGGTCGCCGTCCGCGGCGCGCGTCCCGGCGACCTCCTCGCCATCCGCGTCCTGGAGACCACGCCCCGCGTCCCGTACGGCGTGATCTCGAACCGCCACGGGCGTGGTGCGCTGCCGGGCGAGTTCCCGGAGGGCGGCGCCGGCATCGTGAGCGTGTTCGCCACGGTGGACGACGACGGCCGGGGGCGCCTCCCGCTGTCGTCCGACCCGGGCGCCGGGACCGTCGGCTTCGACCTGCACCCCTTCCTCGGCATCATGGGCGTGGCCGCGGCGGGCGACGAGCGGCCGCACTCCGTGCCGCCGGGTGCGTTCGGCGGCAACCTCGACATCAACCTGCTGGGCGCGGGCAGCACCGTGTACCTGCCGGTCCAGGTCGAGGGGGCGCTCGCCTACGTGGGCGACCCGCACTTCGCCCAGGGCGACGGCGAGGTGGCCCTCACCGCCTTCGAGGCGTCGCTGCGGGCGCGCCTGGCGTTCGACGTGATCCCGGCCGCCGACGCCGTGGCCGCCTTCGGGGAGCTCGCCGGCCCGCTGGGGGAGACGGCGCAGTTCCTGGTGCCCACAGGGCTCGACCGGGACCTCGACGTGGCCGTCCAGAACTGCGTCCGGGCTGCGATTGCCCTCCTCGGCGCCCGGTACGGGATGGCGCCTGCGAACGCCTACGCGTACCTGAGCGCGGCCACCGACTTCGACATCTCCCAGGTGGTCGACGTGGTCAAGGGCGTCCACGCGAGGATCCGCAAGGCGGACTTCACGTAGCGACGCTACGGGGAGAGGCGCCGTAGCTCGCCCGGAAGCCACGGGTAGGGGTCGTCGAGCGGCTGGCGGTCCACCCGCACCGCCGACTGGAGCGCGTCGAGACCCGTGCCGGCCACGTAGTACCGGCCGCGAGCCTTGCCGAACGGGCGGAGCAGGCCCAGCTCGGCGAGCCGTACCAGGTCACGGGTGGCGGTCCGGTCCTCGACGGCGGACCGCCGCATGTAGCCCGGCCTCGTGACGCGGTTGCCGAGGGTCGCCTCGAAGAGCGCGTCGGCCGTCCGGTCCGGCAGGCCCTTGGTCCGGACGAGGTCGTCCAGCCGGACCCAGGTCTCGTCGGCCTCCCGGAACCGCCGCTGCATCATCTGCGCCTGGAGGTGGTGCGCGCGGAGGTTGAACCGCACCCACAGCGTGGCGTCGTTCTCCGGGCGCCACGAGCCGTTACCCGTCGCAGCGAGGACCCGGTAGTAGTCGTCGGTGTTGTCGCCCAGCCACTCCTCGATGCTGCAGAACGTGGGCTCCAGCACGTCTCCCTGTGCGAGGACCAGCGTCTGGAGAGCGCGGGACATGCGTCCGTTGCCGTCCCGGTAGGGGTGGATCATCACGAGGTTGAGGTGGGCCATGGCCGCCCGGACCATCGGGTCTGTCGCCTTCGGACGGCGGTGAGCCCGGTTGTGCTCGATCGTCCCGACGAGGCTCTCGATCAGCCCGGGTACCAGCTCGGCGTCGGGAGCCTCGTACACGATCTTCCCGGTGGTGCTCTCCCGGATGTAGACGGACCCGGTGCGGAACCCGCCCGGGCTCTTGTCCAGGTCGTGCTCGAGGAGCATGTAGTGCAGCACCCTGAGGAGCTCGGCCGAGACCCGGCCGTCGGACCGCGCCCCAGCGGTCAGGACGTACGTCATCATGCGCCGGTAGCCCATGATCTCCGCCCACGTGCGGCGGTCGGCGTCGAGCGGGGCCTCCTGGTCGACGGCGGCGACCGCATCCTGCGCGGTGACCACGTAGCCCTCGATCGAGTTGGACCCCTTGATCGCGCGGGCCTGCGTGGTACGACGGAGACCACCGGTCCAGCGCCGCGGGACCCGAAGCACGTCGGCGAGGCTCGTCCGCATGGCGTGCACCTCGGCGATGACGTCGAGGTCGGCCGGGTCGAGCGGCGGCGCGCCGAAGACGCGGTCGCTGGTCATGGTGGGCTCCTTCGGGAGGGTGTCGCGATACCAGGGCGATGCAGACGCAGATGTCGCTAGTAATAGTGACACAGTTGTCGCCTTGACGGAGGTATTGCGTCACGCTGTCCGCCATACCTGGCAGGCTGTCCGCATGGATCCCTCCGTGTGGCGCATCCTCGGCTCCCCGGCCGGCGGCCCGCTCGTCGCCCCGGCCGGCGTCGCCCAGCCCGGCAACGGCCCGCTCGACGGCGAGACCGTCGCCGTCAAGGACCTGTTCGCCGTGGCCGGGCAGCGGGTCGGCGCCGGCAACCCGGCCTGGCTCGACGCCGCGCCCGTGGAGACGACCCACGCCTGGGCCGTGGCCCGGCTCCTCGACGCCGGGGCCGCGGTGGCGGGCCTCGCCCAGACCGAGGAGTTCGCCTACAGCCTCACCGGCGCGAACGCGCACTACGGCACCCCGCCCAACCCCCGAGCGCCCGGCCGGATCAGCGGAGGCTCCACGTCAGGCCCGGCGACGGCGGTCGCGGCGGGCGAGGCGTCCGTGGCGCTCGGTACCGACACCGGCGGCTCGGTCCGGGTACCCGCCGCCTACCAAGGGCTCTGGGGCGTCCGCCCGACGCACGGCGCCGTCCCGGCCGATGGCCTGCTGCCCCTGGCGCCGACGTTCGACACGGTCGGGTGGCTCACGCGCGACGCGGGACTCCTGGCCCGCGTGGGCGACGTGCTGCTCCCGCCCGACACGGCCGCCGTCGGCCCGCTGCTGACCAGCGACGCCCTGCTGGGCCTGGCCGAGCCGGAGGTGGGGGCCGCCGTCGGGCAGGCGCTGGCCGACGGCGGTGCTCGCCTCGGGCGTGGGCCGCGCCCTGTCGCGTGGTCGCCCGAGCCCGGGTGGCTCGCCGCCTTCCAGACGGTGCAGGCCGCGGAGGCGTGGGCGTCGCACGGGGCGTGGCTGGAGGGCCGGCTCGACGTGCTCGGTGACGCGGTGCGCGGCAGGTTCGAGCGGGCGCGGGCTGTCACCGCTGCCGAGCTGGCCGACGCGCGGGGCGTCGCTGCGGCGGCGCGCGCCGAGATCCGCGAGCGCCTCGGTGACGGGGTGCTGGCGCTCCCGTCGGCGTCGTCGGTGGCGCCCGCGGCGGGTGACCCGGTGGCCGCCGAAGCGGTGCGGAACGCCACGATGCTCCTCACCTGCGTCGCGGGCCTGGCCGGGCTGCCGGCGGTGTCGGTGCCGGTGACGACCGCCTCCGGGCTCCCGGCGGGTCTCTGCCTGGTGGGTACGGCGGGGTCGGACCGGGCGCTGCTCGCGCTCGCGACTAACCTGGGTGAATGACTCGAATCGCCGTACTCTCGGACATCCACGGCAATACTGCTGCGCTCCTGGCTGTCCTCGCGTCGATCGAGGGTCAGGAGATCGACCAGGTGCTGAACCTCGGTGACATCGCCTCCGGTGCGGTGGACCCGCGCGGGACCCTCGAGGTGCTCGCCCTGCGTTCCGACATCCGTACCGTCAGCGGCAACCACGAGCGGCAGGTGCTGACCCTGCCGCCGGAGGCGATGGGGCCGTCGGACCGCCTGGCGGCCGAGGGTCTCACGGAGCCGCGGCGGGCCTGGCTGGCCGGTCTACCGGGCAGGGTCGAGCCGGTGCCGGGGGTGCTGGCGTTCCACGGCAGCCCGGACGACGACCTGTGCTACCTCACGGAGACCGTCACGCCCGAGGGGATGCGCGAGGCCACGGACGAGGAGATCGTCGAGCGGCTGGGCGCCGCGTACGGGCGGTATGCGCTGTACCTGTGCGGGCACACCCACCTCCAGCGGGTCCGGCGCCTGCCCGACGGCTCGCTCGTGGTCAACCCGGGCAGCGTGGGCTGGCCCGCGTACGAGGACGACGAGCCCTACCCGTACCGGGTCGAGGCGGGCACGGCGGACGCGCGGTACGCCATCGTCGAGGACGGCGGCGGGGCCGACGGCGGCTCGTGGTCGGCTCAGCTCGTCGCCCTCACGTACGACCACGAGTGGGCGGCGGGGCGTGCCGAGAGCCACGGGCGGCCGGACGTGGCGCACGCGCTGCGCACAGGACGCGTGGGGTAGCGCGCCTGCTGACGTGCGAGTCCGCGGAACCGGCGGGACGGTGGTGGTACGTGACCGTCAGGCTCCGAGGAGGGAACCATGGTCCAGCAGACAACAGTTGTTCGACGTCGGCGCGGGGTGCACCAGTGGCTGGCCTTGATCGTGGGCCTCGTCTACCTCGCCGTCGGGATCGCCGGCTTCTTCGTGACGGGCTTCAACTTCTCCGACGCCGGCCATCTCACCGAGCACGACCCGGGCCAGACCCTGCTCGGGTTCTCGATCAACCCGCTGCACAACATCGTCCACCTGGTCATCGGCCTCCTGGGGGTGATGCTGTGGCCGTCGTCGGGCGGCGCGCGCACCTTCGGGTGGATCCTGCTCCTCGGCTACGGCGCGGCGTTCGTGTACGGGCTGCTGGTCATGAACGACCAGCTCACCGACTACCTGAACCTGAACCAGGCCGACCAGTGGCTGCACCTGGGCAGCGCCCTCGTCGGTCTGCTGATCGCGATCCTGCCGCGGCCGAAGGACAAGGTCGAGACGACGACCGACTACGGCGACGCGGGCCACCGGGAGCGCGACCCCGGCTACCGGGACGCGTCACGCCGGGACCCGGACTACCGGGACCCGGACTACCGGGACGCGTCGCGCGAGGCGCCGCCGCGCAGGGACCCGGACTACCGGGACGCGCCGCCGCGCCGGGACCCGGAGTACCGCGAGCCGGCGCCCGGCACGCGTGAGGCGCCGCGCGACCCGGCGTACCGGGACCCTGAGTACCGCGACCCGGGTTACCAGGAGCCCGGCACGCGAGGTCCGGGGCCGCAGGACCCTGGTCTCCCTGACCCCGGTCGTCCCGGGCCGGGGCGCTGAGCCGCGCACATTGGTTCGGCACTTCGTCGTCGGCTCGGCACGTCGAACAGCCCCTACCACGACCCACTGCGCGCGGGGCCGGGCGCCCGG
>NZ_JBXTSN010000030.1:51043-71703 GCF_057158775.1 Antribacter sp. NEAU-D49
CCACTTGGGGCGGCCCGGCGGTGGGGGCCCGGCCATCCCGCCCCCCCCCCCCCACGACGAAGTGCGCGCGGGGCCGGGAGCGCGGGGCCGGGAGCACGCCCGGCCCGGTGACCGGCCGCTGCGTTTACCCGTCTGAAACGCGCGTGCCACGCGCTGGCCGCGCTGAAACAGTACGTTGCCGGTATGGACATCGCGACGTTCGACGCTCTCCCGGCACCTGAGGCGGCAGCGGCGCTGCGGCCGTGCGCCGACGTCGGCCGCTGGGTCGACGCGCTCGTGGCCGGCCGGCCCTACGGGAGCCGCGACGCGCTCCTCGCCGCCGCAGACGTCGCGGCTCGCACCTGGACGGCCGACGACGTCGACGCGGCCCTCGCGCAGCACCCCCGGATCGGCGAGCGGGCCACCGGCGACAGCGCCGAGGCCCGGCTGTCCCGCGGCGAGCAGCCGCCCGCCGTGGGCGACACCGCCGCCGCGATCGCCCGGGGTAACGCGGAGTACGAGCGGCGGTTCGGCCGCATCTTCCTCGTCCGGGCGGCGGGACGCACCGCCGACGACATCCTCGCGCACCTCACCGAGCGGCTCCGCAACGAACCCGCCGACGAGGCCGCCGTCGCCGCGGACCAGCTCCGCCAGATCGCCCTCCTGCGCCTCGCGGGCGTCGTGACGGACGGGCCGGCGTCGTGACCACGGCGTCGACCCATGTCCTCGACGCGGCGCGCGGCCTGCCGGCGTCAGGCCTCGAGGTCACGCTGACGGGGTCGTGGGGCGCGCGGACCGCCGTGACCGACACCGACGGGCGGATCGCCTGGGGCGAGCTGCCCGCCGCGGGCCGCTGCACGCTGACGTTCGCGACCGGCCCCTGGTTCGCCGCGCAGGACCGTGAGACGTTCTTCCCGCAGGTCACGCTCGACGTGGTGCTCGGTGACGCGCACACGCACGTGGCCCTGCTGCTGAGCCCGTTCGCCTACACCACCTACCGGGGGAGCTGAATGTCGATCGTCCTGGGCGCCAACCAGTACGGCAAGGCCGAGGTGCGGCTGGTCCGGGTCACGCGGGACACCGCGCGGCACGAGATCACGGACCTCAACGTGACGTCCCAGCTCCGCGGCGACTTCGCCGCGTGCCATACCGACGGGGACAACTCGAAGGTCATCGCGACGGACACGCAGAAGAACACCGTGTACGCGTTCGCACGGGACGGGGTCGGGGCGCCGGAGTCGTTCCTGGTGCGGCTGGCGCGGCACTTCACGGCGTCGCCGCAGGTGCGGGGCGGGCGGTGGGCGGCCGAGCAGTACGGGTGGTCGCGGATCGAGGTCCCGGGCGGCGCCGGCCAGGCCGCCGGGGGCCAGGCCGGCGGGGGCGACGCCGTCGGCCACGACCACTCCTTCGTGCGCTCGGGCGGCGAGAAGCGCACGGCGCTCGTCCACGCCGACGCGACGGGCCTCACCGTCCTGGCCGGGCTGCGCGACTGCACCGTGCTGAAGTCGACCGGGTCGGAGTTCAGCGGCTTCCCCCGCGACCGGTACACCACGCTGCCCGAGACGGACGACCGGATCCTCGCCACCGACCTCACCGCCTGGTGGCGGTACGAGCCGTCCTTCGCGGAGGCGGCGTCGGACGCGGACTTCGACGCCCGGTACACCGCGGTGCGCGACCTGATGCTGGCGACGTTCGCACAGCTGCACTCGCTCGCGCTCCAGCAGACGGTCTTCGCGATGGGGCGCGCCGTCCTGGAGGCGTTCGACGACATCGCCGAGGTGCGGCTGTCCTGCCCCAACAACCACCACTTCCTCGTGGACCTCGCGCCCTTCGGGCTCGACAACCCGGGCGAGGTCTTCTTCGCCGCCGACCGGCCGTACGGCCTGATCGAGGCCGCGGTGGTCCGGTCGGGGCCCGACGACGCCCCGCCGCCCGAGCACCCGGTGTGGGCCACGATCGGTGGCTTCGCATGAGCGGGCCGATCCTGATCGGGTCCGAGCGGGTGCTGGTCGAGGGCGAGCTGCGCCCGGCGGTCCTGCGGATCGAGGACGGTCGTATCGGCCAGGTGTGGTGGGGCACCGCGGACCCCGACAAGGTCGCGCGCCGTGACGACGACCTGTTCGGCGCTCCGGCGCCCCGGGCAGCGACGACGTGGCCGCTCGGCGACCGCGTCCTCCTGCCCGGGGTGGTCGACACCCACGTCCACGTCAACGAGCCGGGCCGCACGCACTGGGAGGGGTTCGCCTCGGCGGCCCGGGCGGCGGCCTACGGCGGCGTGACCACCATCGTGGACATGCCGCTCAACTCCATCCCGCCCACCACGAGCGTGGAGGCGCTGCGCGTCAAGCAGGCGGCTGCGCGGGCGGCGTCGGCCCGGCTGCCGGGCGGCCCGGAGGGAGCCGGCCTGCCCTGCGACGTCGCCTTCTGGGGCGGCGCGGTGCCCGGCAACGCGGACGACCTGGAGCCGCTCTGGGACGCGGGCGTGATGGGCTTCAAGTGCTTCCTCGCCGACTCCGGCGTCCCCGAGTTCCCGCCGCTCGGCCCCGACGAGCTGCTGGTCGTGATGGACCGGCTCGTCCGGTTCGACGGCCTGCTCGTGGTGCACGCCGAGGACCCGGCGGTCCTCGCGGCCGCGCCGCACCCCTCGTCCCGCGCCTACGCCGACTTCCTGCTCTCCCGCCCGGACGAGGCCGAGACCGCGGCGGTGCGGTCGCTGCTCGACGCCGTCCGCGAGACCGGCGCGCGCACGCACGTGCTGCACGTCTCCTCGGCGAAGGTCCTCGACCTGCTCGCGGAGGCGAAGGCGGAGGGCCTGCCCGTCACCGCCGAGACGTGCCACCACTACCTCGTGCTCGCCGCCGAGGACGTGCCCGACGGCGACGCCGCCTACAAGTGCTGCCCGCCCATCCGCGACCGGGCCAACCAGGACGCGCTCTGGGACGGCCTGCGCGAGGGGGTCCTGGACTGCGTGGTGAGCGACCACTCGCCGTCCTCGGTCGCGGAGAAGACGCTCGGCGGGCCGGTCGGCGAGACCGACCTGCAGGCCGCCTGGGGCGGCATCTCCGGCCTGCAGACCGGATTCGTCGCCCTGGCCGACGCCGCCCGCAGGCGGGGCGTGCCCCTGCCGGAGGTGTCGCGCTGGACGTCGGGGAGCACTGCGGCCCTGGTCGGGCTCGACACGGGTGACCGCCCCAAGGGCGTGATCGCCGAGGGCGCGGCCGCGGACCTCCTCGTCTACGACCCCGACGCCACCACCACGTTCGACGCCGCGCAGCTCGCCCACCGCAACCCCGTGAGCGCGTACGACGGCCTGACGGTCGCCGGTGCGGTGACCGAGACGTTCCTGGGCGGGGAGCTCGTGGCGAGCTCGTCCGACGAGCACGTCGGCGGCGGGCGCCTGCTCGTCCGCCCCGGCAGCGCCGCAGCGCGGGAGGAGCGCGCATGAACCAGGTCAACCCGCCGCCCCGCCTCCTCATGGGTCCCGGCCCGGTGGACGCGGACCCCCGCGTGCTGCGCGCCATGGCGGCGTCGCTCGTGGGCCAGTTCGACCCGTTCATGACCGACACCATGAACGAGACGATGGCGCTCTGGCGCACCGTCTGGCGTACCGCCAACGAGCAGACGTTCCTCGTGGACGGCACCAGCCGCGCCGGGATCGAGGCCGCGCTGGTCAGCCTGCTGGAGCCGGGGGACGCCGTCGTCGTGCCGGTGTTCGGGCGCTTCGGCCACCTGCTCGCGGAGATCTCCGCGCGGGCCGGCGGTGTGGTGCACACGGTCGAGGCGGGGTGGGGCGGCGTCGTCGACCCGCAGGCGATCGCCGACGCCGTCCGCCGCGTGCGCCCGAAGGTGCTCGCCGTGGTGCACGGCGACACGTCGACCACGATGGCGCAGCCGCTCGACGAGCTCGGCGCGATCGCGCACGAGCACGACGCCCTCCTGTACGTGGACGCGACCGCCTCCCTCGGCGGCAACGACTTCCGCACCGACGAGTGGGGCGTCGACATCGCCAGCGCCGGGCTCCAGAAGTGCCTGGGCGGGCCGTCCGGGAGCGCGCCGATCACCGTCTCGCCCCGGGCCGCGGCCGTCATCGACGCCCGCAAGCACGTCGAGGCCGGGATCCGCGCGCCCGGGGACGAGCCGCGGGGCTCGCGCATCCAGTCCAACTACCTCGACCTCGCGCAGATCATGGACTACTGGGGCCCGCGCCGCCTCAACCACCACACCGAGGCCACCTCCATGCTGTACGCGGCGCGGGAGTGCGCCCGCCTCCTCGCCGAGGAGTGCCTGGACCAGGCGGTCGCGCGCCACGCCCTGCACGGCGGCGCGATGCTCGCCGGAGTACAAGGGCTCGGCCTGGAGGTCTTCGGCGACCTGGACCACCGCATGAACAACGTGGTGGCCGTGCGCATCCCCGCGGGCGTGGACGGCGACGCCGTCCGCGCGGCGCTGCTGGCCGACTTCGGCATCGAGATCGGCACGTCGTTCGGCCCCCTGCACGGCGTCGTCTGGCGCATCGGCACCATGGGCTACAACGCGCGCCGGGACGCAGTGCTCCTCACCCTCGCGGCCCTCGAGCAGGTGCTGCGCCGGGCCGGGGTCGCGGTCCCGGCAGGCGGCGGGGTCACGGCGGCGCTCGCGGTGTACGACGACGTCGCGGCGGCCGCCGCCGACGAGCCGGGAGCGCCGGCATGACGACCGCCCGGTGGGTCCTCGACCGCTGCGCCGACCTCAACGCCTACTCCGCCCGCCCGGACGCCCTGGAGCGTGCGTACCTGACGCCGGAGCACGCGGCGGCGAACACCGCCGTCGGCGCCTGGATGCGGGATGCCGGGCTCGACGTCGAGACGGACGCCGCCGGGAACCTCTGGGGCCGCCGCCCCGGCGCCGTGATCGGCAATTCGTCGGATGATCGGCAACCCGGGCTGCCGATCATCCGACGTACTGCCGATCACGCGGGCGGCGGCGCGGGGCCGGAGCCCGCGCTCGTGCTCGGCTCGCACCTCGACACCGTCCCCGACGCCGGCAGCTACGACGGCATGCTGGGCGTCGTCCTCGCGGTCGCGGTGGCGGACCGCCTGCGGTCCACGGAGCTGCCGTTCGCCCTGGAGGTCGTCGGCTTCTCCGACGAGGAGGGCGCCCGGTTCGGCAAGGCGCTGCTGGGGAGCTGTGCGGCGTCGGGCCAGTGGGACCCCGCCTGGTGGGAGCAGCACGACGCCGACGGGGTGAGCCTGCGCGAGGCGTTCGCGCGGTTCGGTCTGGTCCCGGACCGGGTGGGCGACGCGGCGCGCCGGCCGGAGGACCTCGTCGGCTACCTCGAGGCGCACATCGAGCAGGGGCCGCACCTGGAGGCGGCGGACCTTCCGCTCGGCTACGTGACGACGATCGCCGGCGCCCGGCGGTTCGTGCTGACCGTCACGGGGGAGGCCCGGCATGCGGGCGGCACCCCGTACGACCGCCGGCACGACGCCCTCGCCGCCGCCTCCGAGATCGTTCTGGCCGCGGAGCGGCTGGCCCGGGACGCGGGCTGCCTCGCCACCGTCGGGGCGCTGGACGTGCACCCCGGCGCGGTCAACGTGATCCCCGGCAAGGTCACGATGACGCTCGACCTGCGGGCCCGCACCGACGAGGAGCGGGACGCGCTGTGGGACCGGCTGGAGGCGGAGGCCGTCACGGTGGCCGCGGCCCGCGGCGTGACGTTCGCGGCCGAGGAGACCCATCGTGCGCCGTCGACGGCCTGCGCCCCGTGGCTCAGCGAGGCCGTGGTGTCCGGGATCTGGAAGGCGGTGCCGGGGGGTGAGGCCCCCGGCCTCTGGAGCCCCGCCGGGCACGACGCGATGGCGATGGCCGCGGTGACCGACGTGGCGATGCTCTTCGTCCGCTGCCACGACGGCATCAGCCACCACCCGGCCGAGGACGTGCGCGAGGACGACGTCGCGCTCGCCCTGGACGCTCTCGAGGCGGCCGTGCTCGCGGCCGCGGACCGGTACACGCAGGGGGAGGCCACCGCATGACCACGGACCAGGTCCCGCTGGAGGACCGTATCGCGGGCCGTTACGGCGAGCTGTCGCCGCAGGAGCGCCGCGCGGCCGACACCCTCCTCGACCACATCACCGACCTCGCCACCTACCGCGCCACGGAGCTCGCCACGCTGGCCGGGGTCTCGAAGGCGACCATGAGCAGGCTCTTCCGCCGGCTCGGTTACGACGACTTCGAGGGGCTGCGCGAGCACCTGAGGATGCAGCGCGGCCGCGGCCTGCCGGTCGCCGTCGAGCCGGCGCCCGGGCTGCGCGAACGGTTCGAGCAGGAGGTCGCGCACCTGCAGCGCG
This sequence comes from Antribacter sp. NEAU-D49, assembly GCF_057158775.1. NCBI lineage: Bacteria > Bacillati > Actinomycetota > Actinomycetes > Micrococcales > Promicromonosporaceae > Antribacter > Antribacter sp. NEAU-D49. The sequence goes on from NZ_JBXTSN010000030.1 coordinate 57,349, forward strand.
CGTACGCGACGCTCGACGAGGCCCTGCTGGCCGACGCGGCCGAGGCGCTGGCGTCGGCCCGCCAGGTGGTCGTGGTGGGCCGTCGCGGCAGCCATGCCGTGGCCGTGGAGCTGCGCCGCAACCTCGCGCAGGTGCGCGGCGGGGTCGTGTTCGCGCCGGCCCCGGGCCAGTCGCTCGCGGAGGACCTGGTGGGTCTCGGGCCCGACGACGTCGTCGTCATGGTCTCGTTCCGCCGGCACGCCGCGGGCGTGGCCGGGGCGGTCGACGCCCTGGTCGCCGACGGCGTCCGGGTCCTCCTGCTCGCCGACCCCACCCTGCGGCACCTGGCCGGCCGGGTGACCTGGTGGATCGAGTGCCCGGTGGGCTACGAGGGCGCGTTCGACTCCCACGCGGTCCCGATGAGCCTCGTCGCGGCCCTCTCCGACCAGGTCCTTGCCCGGACCGACGACGGCGAGCGCCGCATCGAGACCATCGACCGCGCCTACGCCGCCCTGCGCGAGATCGAGGAGAGCTGAATGGACCTTGACGTGGACAGCGTGCGCGTCGCCCGGACTCGCGCGGACCTGGCGCTCGCGCCGGGGGAGCGGCTCCTGGCCGGGGGCACGTTCCTCTACTCGGAGCCGCTGCCGCCCGGCGTGACGGGCCTGGTGGACCTGCTCGGCCTGGGCTGGGAGCCATGGACCATCGACGGCGGCGGCCTGCGCGTTGCCGCCACCTGCACCGTCGCGGAGGTGCGGGCCGGGCTCGGCGCCCTCGGCGCGCGCAGCGGCCCGTACCGCGGGCTGGGGATCGCGCAGCCGTGCGCCGACGCGCTCCTGATGTCGTTCAAGGTGGCGCACACCGCGACCGTGGGCGGGAACCTCAGCCTTGCCCTCCCGGCGGCGGCCATGGTCTCCCTGTTCGCCGCCCTCGGCGGGTCCGTCGCCATCTGGACGCCGGACGGCGGCACGCGGGTCGAGCCGCTGACCTCCTTCGTCACCGGGCCGGGCGAGACGACCCTCGCCGAGGGCGAGGTGCTCCGGGAGGTGCGCGTGGCGGCGTCGGCCCTGGCGGCGCGGACCGCGTTCCGGAAGATCGCGCTGACGCCGCTGGGGCGCTCGTCCGCCGTGGTGACCGGGATCGAGACCGAGGACGGCGTCCGGCTGGTCCTGACCGCGTCGGTACCGCGGCCGGTGCCGCTGGAGGTGACTCGCGGGGACCACGCCGGTCTGGACCGGGCGCTGGACGCGGTCGACGTGGTCGGCGGCTGGTTCGACGACCCGCACGGCGCCCCCGACTGGCGAGCCGCCGTGACGCGCGGCCTGGCGCACGAGGTGCTGGAGGAGCTGGCGTGAGGATCGACGGGGCCGAGGCCGACGCCGCACCCCGGCCCGGCCAGTGCCTGCGGACGTTCCTGCGCGAGCAGGGCCGCACGGGCGTCAAGAAGGGCTGCGACGCGGGCGACTGCGGCGCCTGCACCGTGCTGCTCGACGGCGCCCCGGTGCACTCGTGCATCGTCCCTGCCCACCGGGCCGTGGACTCCGAGGTGGTGACCGTCGCGGGGCTCGGTACGCCCGACGACCTGCACCCCGCGCAGCAGGCGTTCGCCGACGCCGCCGGGTTCCAGTGCGGGTTCTGCACCGCGGGGATGGTGTGCACGGCGGCGGCGCTCGGACTGCCGGCCGCCGGGCGACATGCCCCGGCCGGACCTGCCGCCTCGGCCGAACCCGCCGAGCTCGACCGTCTCTTCAAGGGCAACCTGTGCCGCTGTACCGGCTACCGGTCGGTCCGGGACGCGCTCGCGGGCCGGAGGAACGTCGAGGTCGCCGAGGAAGGCGGGTCGTTCGGCCGTCCGGTCGCCGCCCCGGCCGCCCGCCGCGTGGTGACGGGCCGCGAGGCCTACACGCTCGACGAGCCCGAGCCCCCGGGGATGCTGCACGTCGCCGTCCTCGGCAGCCCGCATCCGCACGCCCGCATCACGCGCCTCGACGCGGCGGCGGCCCGCGCGGCACCCGGTGTGCACCTGGTCCTCACCCACCTCGACGTCCCGGCCGTCCCCTACTCGACCGGCCGCCACCAGGACCGCAACGACGACCCCGACGACACGCTCATGCTCGACCCCGTCCTCCGCTTCCGGGGGCAGCGCGTGGCGGTCGCCGTCGCCGAGACCCTCCGCCAGGCGCGCGAGGCCCTCCGGCTCGTCGAGATCGAGTACGAGGTGCTGCCGGCCGTCCTCGACCCGGAGGCTGCCCGGACGCCCGGCGCGCCGCTCGTGCACGGCGACAAAGACCCGGTCCTCGCCCGGATCGCGGACCCGCGCCGGAACGTCGTCGCGGCGATCCACGAGGAGTACCCCGTCCCGGGCGCTGTCGACGCCGCGCTGGCCACGTCAGCCGCGACCGTCGAGGGGGAGTGGTCCACCGCCCGCGTCAACCACGCCGCCCTCGAGACCCACGGCGCCCGTGCCTGGGTGGCCGACGACGGCACCCTCACCGTCCGCACCTCCTCCCAGGTGCCGTTCCTGGTCCGCGACGAGCTCGCCCGGCTGCTCTCCCTCGACCCCTCGGCGGTGCGCGTGGTGGTGGGACGCGTGGGCGGCGGGTTCGGCGGCAAGCAGGAGCTCCTCGTGGAGGACGTGGTGGCGCTCGCGGCCCTCCGCACCGGCCGGGCCGTGCAGTGGGAGCTCACCCGCGAGGAGCAGTTCACGATGGTGCCGTGCCGGCACCCCATGCGGGTGCGGGTCCGGGCGGGAGCCGCGGCCGACGGCGTCCTCACGGCGCTCGCGATCGACGTCCTGTCCGACACGGGCGCCTACGGCAACCACGCGCCCGGTGTCCTGTTCCACGGCGTGCACGAGTCCATGGCGGTGTACCGCGTGCCCGCCAAGCGGGTCGACGCCGAGGCCGTCTACACCAACAACCTGCCGTCCGGCGCGTTCCGCGGGTACGGGCTGGGGCAGGTGATCTTCGCGATCGAGTCGGCGCTCGACGAGCTCGCCGCACGGCTCGGCGTCGACCCGGTCGAGCTGCGCCGGCGGAACGTGGTGCGCCCGGGCGACCCGTTCGTCGTCGGCTCTCTGCAGCAGAACGACCTCGACTACGGGTCGTATGGGCTGGACCAGTGCCTCGATCTCGTGGACGCGGCGCTGCGCCGCGGAGCGGGTGCGGGCGGCGCAGCACCGCCGGGCTGGGCCGAGGGCCGGGGCGTCGCGCTCGCCATGATCGCGACCGTCCCGCCGCGGGGGCACTACTCGAATGCCCGGGTGTCGGCGGACGCGGACGGCGGCTTCACGATCGACGTCGGCACCGCGGAGTTCGGCAACGGCACGACGACGGTGCATGTCCAGCTCGCCGCCGACGCCCTCGGGGTGACGCCGGACCGGGTGCGCGTGCGGCAGTCGGACACGGCGACCTCCGGATACGACACCGGCGCCTACGGATCGGCCGGGTCCGTCGTGGCGGGCAAGGCTGTGGCGCAGGCGGCGGCGCGCCTGCGGGAGCACCTCGACGCAGGCGACGGCGTGCGCTCCGCCGAGGGCTCGCACGACGGTTCACCGCGGTCCGTGGCGTTCAACGTGCAGGGCTTCCGCGTGGCCGTGAACCGGGCGACGGGGGAGGTGCGGATCCTGCAGTCGGTCCACGCGGCCGACGCCGGCGTGGTCATCAACCCGGAGCAGCTCCGCGGCCAGATCGAGGGCGGCGTGGCGCAGGCCCTCGGGTCGGCGCTCCAGGAGCAGATCGAGGTGCGCGACGGCGAGGTGGTGACCCGCACCTTCCGGCACTACCGGGTGCCGCAGCTGGCCGACGTGCCGCCCACCGAGGTGCTGTTCGCCGACACCGTGGACTCCCTGGGGCCGCGGGGCGCGAAGTCGATGAGCGAGGCGCCGTACAACCCGGTGGCGCCCGCGCTCGCGAACGCGATCGCCGACGCGACGGGCGTGCGGCCCCACGCCCTCCCGATGCAGAAGGACGCGCTGTGGAGGCTGCTCGACGGCGGCTCGTCGCGGCCGGCGCCGGGAGAGGCTCGGCAGAGACACTAGGTGTTCCAGCGATGTCACGCTGGGTATACATCGTCACCAGGAGTGACAACGCTGGCGGCAACAGTGTTCTGCCGGGGCCGGGGCCGAGGCCGGGGCCAGGCCAGGGCGCTGGCCCGCGGTGAGGAGAGGCTGGCTGAGTCGGGGCGGCAGTGAGCCGGAGGCGTCAGCGGCCGGGGACGTCCGTGTCGTCGCCCCCGCCCAGGTCGGTGCAGTCGACGTCGACCGCTCCGTGAGTCCGCAGGTACGGCCCCGCGCCCACGTCGCCGCGCACCTCCGCCGAGATCGCCGCCCAGTGCGACCGCCCCAGCAGCACCGGGTGCCCCGGGTGGCCCGCGTAGGTGGCGCGGGCCAGGGAGAGGCGGACTCCCGCGACGCCACCGCCGGGGGCGACGGCGAGGAGCCGGGCGACCGCCTCCGGGCGCAGGCCCGGCAGGTCAACCAGGGTGACGACGGCGCACGCGGCGGTCGTCGCGGCGCATGCCGCGAGCCCCGTGCGGAGCGACGCCGACACGCCGCGGGCCCAGCCGGCCGCGACGACCGGCCGGGCCCACGACGGCACCAGGGGCAGCGCCTCGGGAGCCCGCGCGCCGAGCACCACGACGACGTCGGCGCAGCCGCCGACGCGCAGGGCACGGCAGGCGAGCTCGACCCAGGGCGTGCCGTCGGGCGCGCAGGCGAGGGCTTTGGGCCCGCCGTACCGCGAGCCGGCCCCGGCCGCCAGCACCAGCCCCACGGCAGCGGGGCCGCGGGGACCAGCAGGACCAGGGCCGAGCGACGACACGACCGTCAGCGCTGCCCGTACCGGGCGAGCACGAGCGACTCGATCACCTGCGCCACGACGTAGAGCAGCAACGACACGAGCGTCACGACGAGCACGCACGCCCAGACGAGGTTGTTCTGCGACTTGCCCGCGGCGTCGACCACCATCGACCCGAGTCCCTCACCGGTGATGAGCCACTCCGCGAGCAGCGCGCCCGTGATGGCCCCCGGCACGGAGATCCGGACCGAGGCGAACAGCGCCGGGAGAGCCGACGGGAACGCGACCTTGACCAGCATGGCCCAGGCGCCGCCGCCGTAGACGTGCACCACGTCGGTCATCTGCGACGACACCGACCGGAGCCCCCGCACGATGTTCACTAGCGCCGGGAAGACCACGACGATGCCGCTGATCACGGCGACGCGCGTGAGCGTGTCGGTGAACAGCAGCCGGATCACCGGCGTGAGCGCGATGAGCGGCACCGCCCGCAGGATGAGCGCCACCGGCATCACCGACGCCTCCACCGGCTTCGACAGCACGATCAGGGCCGCCAGCGCCGTCGCCGCGAGCAGGCCCGCGACGAACCCGATGGCCGCGTCGGACAGGGTCACCCCGAGGGCGGCGAGGATGTCGGCGCGGACCTCCGCGGAGTCGTCCTTCAGGTAGAGGTACTCGAAGACGTCGGCGGGGCCCTTGGCCACGAACGTGTTGTCGACGAGCGCCACGGCGACGACCCAGACCACCGCGATGATCGCCAGCATGAGCAGGCCGGTACCGAGGGCCCGGCCCACGCCCGCGAGCAGCGCCTGCCCGGTCCCGGGGCGCAGCCCCGTCGCCCGGCGCACGTCGGTCGCCGTCATGCGCGTCCCCTTCCGGTCGCCCAGGGTGCGGCGAACCGGCTCAGGAGGCCGAAGACGCCGTACCCCACGCCTGCGACCAGCGCGCAGGCGAACATGATTCCCCAGGCCCGCTCCACCATGAGGCCCTGGCCGGCAGCCACGAGCGCCGGACCCACGCCACGGTCGACGCCGCCGATGTACTCGCCGAGGATCGCGCCGAGGAACGCGGCGGGCGCCGCGATCTGCAGCGCGGACAGGATGGCGGGCAGCGCGGCGACGAGCTGGACCTTGGTGAGCTGCTTCCACCGGCCTCCGCCGTACACGCTGACGACGTCGAGCGCCGCGCGGTCGGCGGACCGGAAGCCGAGCATCGCCCCGACCACGGTGGTGAAGAAGACCGAGAGCGCGGCGAGGACGACCGCCGTGGGCGAGGGGCCGCCGTCGTCGGCCGGGCCCAGGACGATGTAGAGGATGGGCGTGATCGCGACGGTCGGGACGCAGTAGCTGATCACCGCGACCTGCATGATCGCCGACTCCAGGCGCGGCACCAGCAGCACCAGCGAGGCGAGCGCGAGAGCCAGCCCGTTGCCCCAGAGGAACCCGAGCACCGCCTCGTTGACCGTGCCCGAGAAGTTCTTCGTGTAGAAGCCCAGACCGTCGACGCCGAGCTGGCGCAGCACGCCGGGCGGGGTGGGCATGGACCGCCCGTCGAACACCGTGACGGCCAGCAGCCACCACACGGCGACGATGCCGGCGAGCCCCCCGAGCCCGGAGAGCCAGGAGCGGAGCCGGTCAGGCATCGCCGGGACCCTCAGCGGGCGCACCGGCGGAGTCGCCCGAGGCGTCGCCGAACAGCAGCTCGGACGCGTGGTCGTGCAGGGCGTGGAACTCGGGCGTGCGCATCATCTCGGGGGTGCGCGGGCGCGGCAGGTCCACCTCGATGACCTCCTTGATCCGGCCGGGGCGCGGGCTCATGACCGCCACCTGGTCGGAGAGGAAGATGGCCTCCGAGATGCCGTGCGTGACCATCAGCGTGGTGGCCGGCTTCTCCGTCCAGATCCGCAGGAGCTCGAGGTTGAGCCGCTGGCGGGTCATGTCGTCGAGGGCGCCGAACGGTTCGTCGAGCAGCAGCACGGACGGCTTGACCACGAGGGCGCGCGCGATCGACACGCGCTGGCGCATGCCGCCCGACAGCTGCCCGGGCTTGGCCTTCTCGAAGCCTTCCAGGCCCACGAGGCGGATCAGCTCGGTGACCAGCTCGTGGTCCACCGGCTCGCCCGACACCTCGAACGGCAGGCGCACGTTCGACAGCACCGAGCGCCACGGGAGCAGCGCCGAGTCCTGGAACGCGATCCCGAGCTCGTGGTCGCGGCGAAGCTCGAGCGGGGTCTTGCCGTCCACGAGGGCCGTCCCGCTCGTGGGCTTCTCCAGCCCGGCGAGGATCCGCAGGATGGTCGACTTGCCGCAGCCCGACGGGCCCAGCAGGGACAGGAAGCTGCCCTGGTCGGTGTGCAGCGTGACGTCGTCCAGCGCCGTGACCGTCTTGCGGCCCAGGCCGAACGACTTCGAGAGGTTCGCGAGGTGGAGGCCGGTGCCGGCCCCGCCCTGCCCGCTCGGGGCGGGGACAGGGGCGGGGCCGGTACCGGTGGTGACGTCCTGGGTCACGGGATTCAGTCCTTGAGCTCCGGCTTCTCCTCGAGGAGCTCCTCGAGGAGGGACAGGTCGAAGACGTCCTCGGCGGTCACGTCGATGCCCGCGGCCTCGAACGTCGCGAGGTTCTGCTCCAGCATGTCGTCGCTGATGGTGAAGATGCCGTTCTCGGCGGTCTCCTCCGTGTTGACCAGCTGCTCGCACTGGATCGTGTTCTGCTGGATCTCCTTCTCGAGCTCCAGCTCGAGGTCCGCGCCGTACTCCTCGACGGCGAGCTTCGCGCCGCCCTCCAGGTCGGCGCAGGCGTCCTTCCAGCCCTTGATCTCGGCCTCGAGGAACGCCTTCACGTACTCGGGTCGCTCCGCGATGGTCTCGTCGGTCGCGATGACCGACTCCGCCACGAAGGGCAGGCCGTTGTCGGCGAACAGGAGGTTGGTGACCGGCTTGCCCTGCGACTCGACGATGATCGACTCGTTCGTGACGTAGGCCAGGAAGCCGTCGACCTCGCCGTTGACGAGCGGCGACGGGTCGTACTGGACGGGGACGATCGTGACGTCGTCCTCGGTGAGGCCGTTGGCCGCGAGGAGGGCGGCGAAGAGGAGGCCGTTGCCGCCGTCCTGCACGCCGATCTTCTTGCCCTTGAGGTCCTCGATGGTCTCGATGTTCGCGCCGTCCTTGAGGGACAGGATCGTGAACGGGTTCTTCTGGAACGTGGTGCCCACGATCTTGATGGGGGCGTCCTCGTTGGCGACCACCTGCGCGACGGTCACGGCGTTCGTGAGGCCGAAGTCCGCCTCGCCGGACGCGACGAGGTTCTCGGTCGCGCCGGGGCCCGCGTTGAACGTGACGGTGCCGAAGCCCGCGTCGGTGTAGTAGCCCTTGGAGTCGGCCATGAACTCCCCGGCGAACTCGGCGTTCTTGATCCAGGAGAGCTGGACCGTGACGTCGCCGAGGCCTTCGCTCTCGCCGGCGGTCTCGGGCTCGTCGGAGCCGCAGGCGGACAGGGCGAGCGACGCGACGGCCGCCGACGCCACGAGGGTGGTGAGGCGCGCGGCGCGCGTGCCCGGACGGGAAAGCTTCATGTGTGGTTCTCCTGTGCTGGTGCTGACGCGAAACCCCTGTTGCGAATGCGACCCTAAGGACCCGCGATGTCACCGCTCGTGTCGTCGGGTTACGCAGCCGTTAAAGGTACCGGACGCTATGCAATCGTTATCTGCCGCGTCAGATCGTTCGTGGCGGGCATCACGGGGCGGGAACACCCCGGAAATCGGCGTTTCAGTAGGGCGTTCTGTCGGGGTGGGCGAGCCACGCGTCGAACGGGCTCTCGCACCCCTCGACGCGGACGTTCCGGACCGTGGTGGGCCAGGTGGCCCGGTCGCGGCCGAACAGCTCGTAGAAGGCGCGGTCGTCGAAGCCCCCGCGGGCGGCGTCGTCCCGGTCCGCGGCGAACACCACGCGGTCCACGCGGGACCACAGGGCGGCCGCGAGGCAGAGCGGGCACGGCTCGCATGAGCTGTACAGCGTCGTTCCTGCCAGCGAGAACGTCCCGAGCGCCTGGCAGGCCGCGCGGATCGCGACCACCTCGGCGTGCGCCGTCGGGTCGAGGTCGCGGGTGACGCGGTTGACGCCCGAGGCGACCACCGCGCCGTCGTGCACCACGACGGCCCCGAAGGGGCCCCCGCCCGCGGCGACGTTCTCCACGGCCAGCTGCACCGCCTGGGTGAGCCAGGCGTCGTCGTCGTTCATGATGGCGTCCACGGTCCCGAATAGTGCCACCCGACGGTTTCCGGCGCGTGCCGGAGACGTGTCCGTCACGAAACAATTGTTTCTCGCTGGAACGCGGGTTACGGGCTCTGCGAAACCCTCTCGGCCGTACGCTCGACGTCCATGGGCACCTCCGAGACGTACCGGGCCTTCGCCACCGACTGGGCGCGGGGCGTCTCGCCCCGGTACGAGGACTGGGCGCTGGGCGTGGCCGACGACGCCGCCGTCCTCGCGCTCCTCGACGAGCTGCCCGCGCCGAAGCGTCAGCCCAACCTGCTGTTCGCGAGCGCGCGGCTGCTGGGCGTCCCGCTGCGGCCGTGGCACGAGGTGCGGCCGTGGCTCCTGGAGCGCTGGCCCGACGTCCGGGCCGAGATGCTGGCCCGCGCCACCCAGACGAACGAGCCGGGCCGCTGCGCCACGCTGCTCCCGTTCCTCGCGGCGGTCGAGGGTCCGGTCGCCCTGATCGAGGTGGGCGCGTCGGCGGGGCTGACGCTGTACCCGGACCGCTACTCCTACGAGTACGTGGCGCCCGACGGCGTGCGGCGAATCGACCCGGCGGACGGCCCGTCGCCGGTCGTGCTCCGCTGCGAGGTGCCGACGTCGGCCGGGCTGCCGTCGTCGCTGCCGGAGGTCGTGTGGCGGGCGGGCGTCGACCTGAACCCGCTCGACGTCACGGACCCGGCCGACCTGGCCTGGCTGGAGGCGCTGGTCTGGCCCGAGCACGCGGACCGCGCCGACCGGCTGCGGGCCGCCGCGGCCGTCGTGGCGGCCGACCCGCCGCACCTCGTGCGGGACGATCTCAACGACGCGCTGGCCGCGCTCGTGGCCGGGGCGCCCCGGGGCGCGACGGTGGTGGTGCAGCACTCCGCGGTGCTCGTGTACCTCACGCCCGAGGACCGGGCGTGGTTCGTGGAGCAGGTGGGCAGCCTGGGCGTGACGTGGCTGAGCAACGAGGACCCCGCCGTGCTGCCCGACGTCGCCGCGCGGCTCCCCGAGGGCGTCGACCCCGCAGGGCGCTTCCTGCTCGCACGGGACGGCGTGCCCGTCGGGCTGGCGGAGCCGCACGGCCGGGCGCTGCGGCTGCTCGGATAGCGCGCGGGACCGGGGGTAGGGCCTGCCCTACCGTGCCAGGGGCGGCCTGCCCCACGACGCTCTCAGGGTTCTCCCGGGTTCCGCCCGGAACCTCGCCAGAACCCGTTCCCGAGGACCCTGGCGGAACCTACCGTCGGGCTCGTGAGCGCTGTCGACCTCGCCCGCCTGCAGTTCGCGCTGCTGGCCGCGACCCACTTCCTGTTCGTGCTCCTCACCCTGGGGCTCGGGCCGGTCGTCGCCGTGCTCGGGACGCGCTGGGCGATCACCGGCCGGGAGGTCTTCGAGCGGGCGACGCGGTTCTGGGGCCAGCTCTACCTGGTGAACTACGCGCTCGGGATCGCGGCGGGCATCGTGCTCGAGCTGCAGTTCGGGATGAACTTCCCCGGGCTGCTCGACGTCGCCGGTGAGGTGTTCGGCGCGCCGCTCGCCGTCGAGACGATGGTCGCGTTCTTCCTCGAGTCCACCCTGCTGGGGCTGTGGGTGTTCGGCTGGCACCAGCTGCCGCGGTGGCTCCACGCGACGCTGTTCTGGCTCGTTGTCCTGACCGGGTACGCGTCGGCGTTCACGGTCATGGTCGCCAACGGCTTCCTGAAGAACCCGGTGGGGTACGAGCTGGTGGACGGCGTCGCGCACATCACCGACCCCGCCGCCCTGGTCCTCAACCCCGCGGCCCTGGTGTCGTCGCTGCACGTGCTCGGCGCGTGCCTCGTGGCGGGCGGCTTCGTGCTGGTGGGCGTCAGCGCGACGCGGCTCCGGCTCCACCCCGTGACGGGCGGGCGGGAGCGGGCGGGCCGGGGGCCCGTCGACGTCGACGAGGACCTGTGGCGCCGGTCGATGCGGGCCGGGATCGCGACCGGCCTGATCGGATCCCTCCTCGTGACCGGGGCCGGGTACGCGCAGTTCGCGTACCTCGACGTGGAGCAGGCAGTCGCCGTGTACCCGGGGGTGGTGGGGACGTCGCTCGCCGTGATGATGGAGTTCGGCAACCTCGTGGTGCTCGGCGGCTGGGTGCTCGCGCTGCTGCTGGTCCGGGGCGCCCTCTTCCGGCTCCGGCCCGGGGTGCGCAACGGGCTGTTCCGAACCCTCGCGGTGCTGCTGCCCGCGCCGTTCGTCGTCGGGATCCTCGGCTGGATCGTGCGCGAGCTCGGCCGGCAGCCCTGGGTCGTGGTGGGTGTGCTGCGCACCGAGGACGTCGTGAGCGACCAGCCCGCCTCCGTCGTGCTCACGTCCCTCGTGGTCCTGGTCGGGCTCATGGTCACCCTCGCCGTCCTCGACTGGTGGGTGCTCGGCCGGCTCGCCGCCCGCGGCACGGAGGGCCTGGTGCTCGGCGCCCCGCCCGGCCAGGTGCTGCACGACGACGGCGCCGGTCCCGGCGAGCTGCTCCGCTTCGGTGCGGAGTCGGAGGGGTTCCGTGCGGCGCCGGAGGGGTTCGGCGCGGCGCCGGAGGGCGTCCGATGACCGTCGTCGGCTGGGGAGCTCTGCTCACCGTCCTGCTCGCCGGGTGGGCGCTGCTCGACGGCGCCGTCCAGGGAGCCGGGGCTGCCCTCGGCCGCACACCGGCGGGGGCCGAGCGGCGGCTGCGGCTCGCCGCTGTCGGCCCGCTGCTCCTCGCCGGCGAGGTGTGGCTCGTGGCCGCCGCGGGACTCCTGGTGGGCGCCTTTCCGCACGCGGAGTCGGCGCTCGCGGCCGCGGGGTACCCGGTCCTGGTGGCGCTGGTCGCCTCGTGGGCCGCGCGCGACGCGGGCTTCTGGCTGCGGAGCCGCCGGGCTTCCGCGGGCTGGCGGGCGGCCTGGGACAGGGTGATCGTCGTGGCGAGCATCCTGCTGTCGGCGGCCTTCGGAGCCGTGCTCGGGGTGGTGTGGGGGAGCGTCTGGGCCGCGGCGGGCCTCGCGGTGGTGTCCGTGCTGCTCGCCCGGCTGCACGGTGACGCGGTGGTGGCGCGGCGGCTCGGGACGGTGGCCCGCGTCCCGCTGTGGCTGACCTCCGTGGCCGTGGTGACTCCCGTGCTCGTCACGGTCGTGGCGGCCTGGCCGGACCTGGTGCACGGAGCCGTGTCGGCGTCGGCCCTGGCCGCGCTGGGCGGGATCGTCCTCGCCGCTGTGCCCGCGCTCGTCGTCGTCCAGGCTGCGGCCTGGTGGCTGGTCGCAAGACCGCTGGGGCGACGGGACGTGGTGTTCTTCTAGTGTGACGCGGCAGACCGGGTGAACCGGCCGCTGCGCCGGTCAGGCCGACCGGAGCGTCAGAGGGTGCCGGTAATATCCGGATCGTGAGCCTCAAGAACCGCATCCTCCTGGTCGTGCTCGGCGCGGTGGCGATGGCACTGGCGTCCGAGTTCGCCGGCCCGCTGCCGCAGTTCCTGGTGGGGATCCTCGTTCTGGGCGGGTTCCTGTCCTTCCTGACGGCGCTCGTGCTGCCCACCGACCTGCGGAACCCGCCGGTGCACAGCATGACGATCCTCGACCGCGGCTACATGACGCCCACCGAGCTGCACCGGCTCCTGGGCATCCTGCCCCCCGCGGGTATCGGCACGCTGGAGGCTCCGGGCGCGCAGTGGACCGTCGCGCGGCACGTGAGCCGGTGGCGCGCCGACCACGTGGTCGAGGTGCTGGCGCACCACGAGGTCGAGGCCGTGCGCGACCGCGAGCTGCTGTCGGTGCTGCAGTGGGTGGGCGTGAACCTCCTGCCCGCCTTCGCGGGCTTCGCGCTCTGCGTGCCGCTGCTGGCGTTCACGGGCTTCGGGTCGATCCCCTCGAACTTCCTCCAGGCGCTCGCCCTGTTCGTGGTGTGGGCCGCGCTCGCCCTGGTCACCCGCGCGATCCTGGAGCGCTACGTGATCCACCGGGCCGTCTGGGAGCCGGAGCTCACCGAGCACGGGACGTTCGTGGAGCGCTGAGCCGGCCGGCCTTGCTTCCGCGACCCTTAGCCGGGTGAATTCTCCGCACTTGTGCGGCCCGCGATTCGGTGGAATGCCCTGAGTACGGCTTGGGACGCTCAGGGGCGCCTACTCGGGGGACCTGCCCGCGTGGAACCTGATCGTCGAGGGCTGGCACACCTACCATGTCCTGACAGACGGGAACCGCGGCCCACCGGCCGCGATCCTCGTCCACAACGCGAGGGGTGGGAGCCAACGTCCGGACCCCAGGGCGACGGGGCCGCACACGACCTTCCTCCGGCACGGTGAGACTGGCCAGATCGAGAGAAGTATGCCGAGTGGGCTCCTCAGTCCAACCCGATGAATCCAGCGCCGTTCGAGCTGGTAAAGCGATTCGATCTCGAGGGACCTGCCCACGCCAATAGCGATGGCACAAAGGTGCGGGATACTTGTCCTTCGGTAGGTGCGTTGATGTCGCGGTTCGCCACAGACCCCGACCATTGCGGCATCGACAGCTTCTATGGTTGAAGTGGTGATCGCTTGAGAGTTCGAGAGCAGGTTCGGCTGGCAACTGGGCTGGCCTCGTCCGGAGTCGTTCCAGGCGATGCGAATCTGGACACAGGTACCGGCAGCCTGGGATGGAGTATCGACGGAATCGCGCGGAGAGTCACCTTCTCAGATGACGCTTCGGGCGCGTTTGAGTGGCGACTCGTCGTGGACGATGCCGCTCTGGGTGACGACCTTACGGCCGTGCTCGGAATGCCGATTCAGCTGGAGGCGACACTGGCGATCGTTGAGCCAGCCTCGATCCTTCGCGTGGTGCGTAGCCCGTCCTGAGTGGTTCGTCTGATTGTGTTCTTGACCTCGGTTGGGCGTGTTTCGTGGGCGCGTGTCGCTGCGTGCGCCGGTTCCGGCCGGGTCGTGCTGCCCGTGCTGCCGCTCCTTCGGCGGGTCGTGGGGGCGTCGTTGTCCGGGTCAGGTCGTCAGCACGGCGAGCCGTTGCCAGGCGATCGCCACGGCGTGGGTGTGCGGGTGGTCGCGGTCGAAGCGGAGCCATCTTCGTCGGGCGTGGCGGGCCAGGCGGGCCGGGAGCCGGTAGACGAGCTCGCGCATCGTGACCGGTTCGGCCTTGGTTAGCAGGTCGTGGTCGTGGAAGCCGAGCAGGCGGGTCCAGCAGTCCAGGTCAGCAGCGGTCTGGGCGAGCAGGGTCCAGGCGACGTTGACTCGCCACGAGGCGGACGGCAGGTGCCCGAGTCCGGTCTGCTTGGCGACGCGGACACGGTCCTCGACCACGGCGTGGTGGCGGTGCAGGACGTCGAGCCACTGCGGGTGGTTCGTTCCTGGGATGCCGCGCATCCGTTGG
>NZ_JBXTSN010000031.1:0-53546 GCF_057158775.1 Antribacter sp. NEAU-D49
CGGCCGCCCGGGCTGCCGATCATCCGACGAACTGCCGAACACACGAGCCAGGACGCGCGGTCCCGGGCGGTCCACCTCCTCCGCGCGGCCGCGAGCCGGTGGACCGCGGCGGGCGGGACGACGTCGGGCACCGGGGCCGGCGGGACGACGTCGGGCACCGCGGCGGTGCGCGCCGCGCACGTGGCCGCGCACCGGGAGCTGTACGACCGGGTGAGCCTGCGACTGGGCCCGAGCGCCGCGCCCGACGAGTCCCACCTGCCCACCGACCTCCGCGTGGCGCGCAGCGCGGGCGGTCACGACCCGCTCCTCACGGCGCTGGCGTTCCACTTCGGGCGGTACCTGCTGCTGTCGTCGTCACGGCCGGGCGGGCCGCCCGCCACGCTCCAGGGCATCTGGAACGCCGAGCTGCCCGGCCCGTGGAGCAGCGCCTACACGCTGAACATCAACGCCCAGATGACGTACTGGCTCGCCGAGACCACGAACCTGCCGGAGTGTCACGAGCCGCTGCTCGACCTGCTCGGCCGGGTGGCCGACGGCCCGGGCGCGACGGTCGCGTCCGGCCTGTACGGGGCCCGGGGGTGGGTGCTGCACCACAACAGCGACCTGTGGGGGCACGCGGCCCCCGTGGGGGCGGGACACGGCGACCCCGCCTGGGCGTCGTGGCCGCTGGGCGGCACCTGGCTCGCGCGGCACGCGTGGGACCACCACGTCTTCGCGCCCGACGACGGCGCCCTGCGCGAGCGCGTCTGGCCGCTGCTGCGCGGCGCGGGCGAGTTCGCCGCCGACTGGGTGCTGACCGACGACGCCGGCCGCGCCTGGACCAGCCCGTCGACGTCGCCGGAGAACCACTACGTCACGGCGGACGGCACGGTGACGGGGGTGGGCACCTCGAGCACGATGGACGTCGAGCTCCTGCGCGACCTGGCGCGGACCTGCCGCGCGGCCCGTACCGCGCTGGGCCCGGACCCGTCGATCGGGGACGACACCTGGCTGGTGCGGCTGGAGCAGGCGGTCTCCTCCCTGCCCGGGGTGCGGGCCGGCGCCCGGGGCGAGCTCCTCGAGTGGGAGCAGGACGTGGTCGAGGCGGAGCCGGAGCACCGGCACCTGTCGCACCTGGTGGGCGTCTATCCGCTCGGCGCCTACTGGCCCGACACCGCCCCGGAGGTCTGCGCGGCTGCGGCCCGGTCGCTCGAGCTGCGGGGGCGGGAGTCGACCGGCTGGTCCCTCGCGTGGCGGCTCGCGCTGTGGGCACGGCTGGGCCGCGCCGACCGCGCGCACGAGCAGGTCCTCCTGGCGCTGCGCCCGGCCATGGACGGCCTCGGCCACCGGGGCGGGCTCTACCCCAACCTCTTCAGCGCGCACCCGCCGTTCCAGGTCGACGGGAACTGCGGGTTCACCGCCGGGGTGGCCGAGCTGCTGGTCCAGTCCCGCCCCCGCCCCCACAGCCTCGGAGGGCTGCGGGTCGACCTGCTGCCGGCGCTGCCCGCCGCGTGGCCCGAGGGCGAGGTCGTGGGGCTGCGCACGCCCGGCGGCGTGCTCGTCGACGTCGCCTGGCGGGACGGCCGCGTGACGCGCGCCCGGCTGCGCCGGCCCGCCGCCGTCGGGCAACCGGAGCACGCCGCCGTCGGGCAACCGGGGCCCGCCGTCGGGCAGCCGCGGCCGGCCGGGACGACCCCGTCCGGGCCGCCCGCGACCCCCCTCCAGGTCGAGGTGCGCTCGCCCGGCGCCGCGCCGCGCCACCTCCGGCTGCTCCCCGGCGATACCGTGTGCCTGTCCCCGGACCCCGTCGGGTCCCCGCTGTGAGGAGCAGACCCGTGGCAACCATCGACGACGTCGCACGAGCGGCCGGGGTCTCCGCGTCCACGGTCTCATACGTGCTGTCGGGCAAGCGAAAGATCTCGGGCCCCACGCGGTCTCGCGTGGAGCAGGCCATCGCCGAGCTCGGCTATCGCCCGCACGCCGGCGCGCGCGCCCTCGCGTCGAGCCGCACCAACGTGATCGCGCTCATGGCGCCGCTGCGCGTGGGCGTGGACGTGCACGTGATCATGCAGTTCGTGGCGGGCGTGGTGACCCGCGCGCGTGACTTCGACCACGACGTGCTGCTCCTCACCCAGGACGACGTCAGCGGGCTCGACCGGGTGACGAGCGGGTCGATGGTGGACGCGCTCGTGATGATGGACGTCGAGGCGGACGACCCGCGCGTGCCCCTCCTCGCCTCGCAGCGGCAGCCGGCCGTGCTGATCGGGCTGCCGCAGGACCCGGCCGGGCTGAGCTGCGTCGACCTGGACTTCGAGGCGGCGGGGCGGCTGGCCGTGCGGCACCTGGCGTCGGCCGGCCACCGCCACATCGCGCTGGTGGGCTCGCCGCCGCAGGTGCTGGACCGGCACACGTCGTACGCGGAGCGGCTGCTCCGCGGGTTCCGCACGCAGGCGGAGGCGTCGGGCATGACGGCCGTCGTCGAGCCGTGCGAGCCCACGCCCGCGGGCGCCTACCGCGCGGTGGACACCCTGCTGGACCAGGCGCCGGAGACCACCGCCCTGGTGGTGCACAACGAGAGCGCGCTGCCGCACGTGCTGTCCCGCCTCGCCCGCCACGGGCGGCGCATCCCGGAGGACCTCGCGGTGGTGGCGGTGTGCCCCACGGACGTGGCGCTCGCGCAGGCGGTGCCCATGACGAGCATCGACCTGCCCGCCGAGTCCATCGGACGGCTCGCGATCGAGATGGTGATGGCCCGCCTCGCGGGCGACCAGCCTGCCGAGACGCGGCTGCTCGCCCCGGTCCTCACGGAGCGGGCGAGCAGCCGCGGCACGGCGCCCTGACCGGGCGGCCCCCGCCGCCCGGTCGGGCACGGCCGGGTGCGCGCACCCCGCACCCCGGCCGGTCACCGGGCGGAACCCCCGACCGCCCGGCCACGGGCGACGGGAGCTCCCCCGTCACCCCGTCTCTCGCCCCTCGACGGCGCCGGTGGCGTGAACCCGTCACGACTCCCCGACGAACTTCCCAAAACCCCCATCGAAGCGCTTCGCCAGAGTAAGGCGACCGGGTGCGCCCTGTCTACCGCACACCGTGGCACGGGCAAGGCTGCGCCACGGCCCGCACCCCGCGCGCCCACACACCGCCCCGCGAGCGCTAGAGCACCCGCCGGAGGTTGACCAAAGCATTGCCCCGGAGCGCTCCCCCGTGGTATCAATTCTCGTCGAAGCGCTTCAATGCGGTCGACGTCGACCGCAACCTCACGAGGGAGTGACAGGTGGGTCTCCTGCAACTGACGCGGGGCGGGCGGGGCGAGACGCGACGCGTCTCGGTCTCCGCATTCCTCGTGGTCGCGCCGTTCCTGGTGCTGGTGCTGCTGTTCTCCTACCTGCCGCTGCTCGGCTGGGTCACGGCGCTGTACGACTACAAGCCCGCGCTCGGCCTGGGCCGCAGCGAGTTCGTCGGTCTGCAGTGGTTCGAGATGCTCGTCTCGTCGCCGACCCAGCTGCGGCAGATCGGCCAGGTCATGGCGAACACCCTCGCCATGAGCTTCCTCGGCATCGCGACGTCGCTGCTGCCGGTCTTCTTCGCCATCTTCCTCAACGAGGTGCGGGCGAGCTGGTTCCGCAACGCGGTGCAGACCCTCACGACGCTCCCGAACTTCATCTCGTGGGTGCTCGTGTACATGATCGCGTTCTCGCTGTTCTCCACCAGCGGCCTGGTCAACACGACGCTGTACGACTGGGGCCTGATCACCGTCCCGGTCCAGTTCCTGGACTCCGACCAGCACGTCTGGCTGACGATGCTCGCCTGGAGCCTCTGGAAGGGCCTGGGGTGGGGCGCGATCATGTACCTCGCCGCGATCGCCGGCATCGACCCCACGCTGTACGAGTCGGCCCGGATCGACGGCGCGAACCGCTTCCAGCTCATGCGGCACATCACGTTCCCCCAGCTCATGCCGACGTACGTGGTGCTGCTCCTGCTCTCCGTCGCCAACATCCTCAACAACGGGATGGAGCAGTACTACGTGTTCCAGAACGCGTTCAACAAGGAGCACATCCAGGTCCTCGACCTGTACGTCTACAACGTCGGCATCACCGGGAACAGCATCTCGCTCGCCACAGCGCTCAGCATGCTCAAGAGCGTCGTCTCCGTGGCGCTGCTCGTGGCCGCCAACGCGATCGCGAAGCGCGCTCGCGGGACCTCGATCCTCTAGGGACGGACCATGACCATCCGGACGACCCCTGCGAACCCTGCCGCCACGACCACGCCGGCGGCGGCCCTCCCGGGCGGCACGCGCAACCCGCGCGACCCCCGGCGCCGCCGCACCGGGCAGGGCGGCTCGCGGTTCCGGCGCACCAAGGGCGACCTGCCGTTCGAGATCTGGAACTACCTGTGGTTCGCGGTGTTCGCCCTCGTGTGCGGGTACCCGTTCTACTACCTGATCATCAACTCGGTCAGCGCGAACGACCTCAGCGCGCTCGGCGACGTGCGGCTGTGGCCGGTCGGCTTCCACCTGTCCAACTACGAGCAGGTCCTCGGCCTCGGCGGTCTCACGAACGCCACGCTCGTGTCGGTCGCCCGTACGGTGATCGGCACCGTGACCACCGTGCTGGCGTCGGCCTTCCTCGGGTTCATGTTCACGCAGGAGCGCATGTGGAAGCGGGCGCTGTGGTACCGGCTCGTGATCTTCACGATGTACTTCAACGCCGGCCTGATCCCCATGTACGTGACGATGAAGAGCCTCGGCCTGACCAACTCGTTCTGGGTCTACATCCTCCCGGCGATCGTGCAGCCGTTCAACATCATCCTCGTCAAGACGTACGTGGAGTCGCTGCCGAGGTCGCTCCAGGAGGCCGCCGAGATCGACGGCGCCAGCACCGTGCGCATCTTCTTCAACATCATCCTGCCGAACACGACGCCCATCCTGGCGACCGTCGCGATCTTCTCCGCGGTGGCCCAGTGGAACTCGTTCCAGGACACGCTGCTGTACATCACCGACCAGAGCCTGTACCCGCTGCAGTACACGCTCTACACGTACATCAACCAGGCGAGCAGCCTCGCGCAGGCGGCGCAGAACGCCCAGGGCAACCTCGGTGCGATCGTGTCCGCCGCCACGTCACAGACACCGACGTCGATCCGCATGACGGTCGCCGTGATCGTCGTGCTGCCGATCATCTTCATCTACCCCCTGTTCCAGCGGTACTTCGTCAAGGGCATCATGCTCGGCGCCGTCAAGGGCTGACAGCGAACCCGCACCGAGAAAACAACTCAAGGAGAGTCAATGAAGACCAGAAAGGCCATCGCCCTCCTGATGGCGCCCGTGCTGGGGACCTTCACCCTCGCGGCGTGCACAGCGGCAGGACCGGAGGAGACGAACACCTCCCTCGACCAGGACTGGTCCCAGGCCGAGCCCCTCACCGTCGACGTCTACGACGGGCTCGCCAACTACATGGGCGTACAGAGCGGCTGGTTCGGCCAGATCGTCAAGAAAAAGTTCAACATGGAGCTGAACATCATCGCCCCGAACGTGGCGGGCGGCGGTGACACGCTCTTCAACACCCGGGTCGCGGGCGGCGACCTCGGCGACCTCGTGATCGTCGACAAGGGCCAGCAGCTCGACGAGCTGGTCGAGGGCGGCCTCCTGCTGGACGCGGCACCCTTCTACGAGAACATGCAGAACGTTCCCCAGTACGACGCTGCCGTGGACAAGCTCAACGAGGGCAAGGAGGGGATCTACGGCTTCCCCACCCAGGTGTCGTCGATCAAGCCGACCGAGCCGTCCGAGGGCCTCGACCCCACCTTCGGCCCGTTCCTGCGCTGGGACTACTACGCCCAGGCCGGCTACCCCGAGATCGGTACGCTCGAGGACCTCCTGCCGGTGCTCAAGACGATGCAGGACGCCCACCCCACGGCCGACAACGGCAAGCCCACCTACGCCATCTCGCTGTTCAAGGACTGGGACGGCAACATGATGGTCACGGCGAAGCAGCCGGCGACCATCTACGGGTACGACGAGATGGGCTTCGTCCTGGCCAAGGCGGACGGGTCCGACTACCAGAGCATCCTCGACTCCGACTCGGAGTACGTGCGTGCCCTGCGGTTCTACTTCGAGGCCAACCAGCTGGGCCTCGTCGACCCGGAGTCGACCACGCAGAACTACGACACGATGTTCTCCAAGTACCAGAACGGCCAGGTCCTGCTGTCGTGGTGGCCGTGGCTGGGTCAGTCCGCGTACAACACCGAGCAGAACATGGCCGAGGGCAAGGGCTTCGAGCTCGCGCCGCTGAAGGACCAGAAGATCTTCTCGTACGGTGCCGAGGTGTACGGCGGCAAGCAGGTGTTCGGCATCGGCTCGAACGCCGAGGACCCGGCCCGCCTGGCTGCGTTCATCGACTGGCTCTACTCGCCCGAGGGCGTGACTGCCAGCGCGTCGGAGACCATGGGCGCCGCCGGCCCCGAAGGCCTCACCTGGGAGGTCGTGGACGGCGAGCCGCAGCTCACCGAGTTCGGCAAGCAGGCCATCCTCCAGGGTGGCGCGGACGTCCCCGCCGAGTGGGGCGGGGGCTCGTACAAGGACGGCGTCTCCACGCTCAACGTGTCGGCGGTGCTGCCCATCGACGTGAACCCCGAGACGGGCTTCCCGTACAGCTACAAGTACTGGCCGAGCTACCAGGAGACCGTGGCGAACCCGCTCACGGAGGACTGGAGCGCCCACATGGGCGGCGCGACCACGACCATGGAGTACCTGCAGGAGAACGACCAGCTCATCGTGGCGCCGGGGTCCAGCTTCGCCGCCCCGACCGACGACGCCGAGGTCGAGGCCATCCGCAACCAGGTCAAGGCCACCATCGTGGAGCACTCCTGGAAGATGGCCTTCGCCAAGGACGAGGCGGAGTTCGAGAGCCTGCTCGCCGCCATGCAGGAGACCGCCGAAGGCCTGGGCTTCGAGAAGGTCCTCGAGGTCGACATGGCCAACGCCGAGGCGCAGAACGAGGCACGCCTCGCGGTCGCCAAGGAGTTCGGCTGACCTGACCCGGCCTCGCGGCCGCTGACGCCCCTGACCAGGTAGGTGTTCCCCGTTTGCAGGCGAGACGGGGAGCACCTACCTGGTCGGCTGCCCGACGGCGCCGCGTCACTCGCCCGAGTGCGGGCTCACCGTCTCGTCGTCGCCCTGCCGACGGCGGAACACGCTGTGCAGCACGAGCGCGTCGACGTACGCGCCCACCGAGAAGCCGATGGTCGCCACGAGCACGATCGACTGGGGCACCACGTACAGCACGGCGACGGTGGCGACCGGCCGCAGCACGAGCCAGCCGGTGCGGAGCGGCTCCGCCAGAGGCAGCAGCAGGGCGTTGCGGAGGGTGCGGCCCAGCGGGTCGTCGTACCGGGCGACCAGGGCGAGGCCGCACAGCAGCGCGGCCGCCAGGTGCACGGAGATCAGCACCGCGACGACGCCGGCGACCGTGCCGAGCACGCTCCCGGCGGACAGCCAGAACACGGCGGCGAAGACCGCCCCGGCGACCGCCGGTCCGAGCAGCGCGAAGACGGCCGTGCCGCGCCACAGGTTCCGCCGCAGCGCCACGAAGTACCCGGAGAGCAGGTAGCCACGCTCCTCGTCGGCGTACCGCAGGGTGACCTCGTAGAGCGCGGCCGTCGCCGCCCCCGCCGTCACGACCGGCAGGCACGAGACGATGTACAGCAGGTTGAGCGCGACGAAGTGCAGCAGGACGGTGAGTCCCTGCGTGGTCCTGCCGTCCGGGTCGATCCTCATGCGACCGTCAGGCCGGCTCGCAGCGGCAGGTCCACGGACGACGCGCCGGCCGCGAGGGTGTAGGTGCCGGGGTGCACCCGCAGGTCGCCGTCGAGCAGCCCGGCGCCGTCCGGGGCGACCCACAGGGCGAGCCGGGCCACGTCGAACACCACGTCCACCGTGGCCTCCTGCCCCGGCTCGAGCCGCACCCGGCGGTAGCCGAGCAGGAGCCGGACCGGGGTCCGGGACGGTGCGGGGAGTCCGAGCGAGTAGACCTGCACCAGCTCCTCGGCGGGCCGGTCGCCGGTGTTGCGCACCGTCACCGACGCGGTGACCAGGCCGGGCGCAGCCGGGTCCGCGGGCGCGAGCGGCGGGTGGGCACGGGTCGGCGCGGGCGCCGCCACCTGCTCGGCCGAGAGCGTCAGCGACCCGTACGACACCGTCGAGTAGGTCAGGCCGTGCCCGAAGGCGAAGGCGGGCACCCCGGCGTCGGACGCGGGCAGGTGGCGGTAGGTGACCTGCTGACGGCGTGTGTCGTAGTCGAACAGGTCTCCCGCCTGCGACTCGCGGGCAGGCCACGTCTGGGACAGCCGGCCGGTAGGCTCGACGGCGCCGCTCAGGACGTCCGCCAGACCGTGCCCGAGCTCCTGCCCGCCGTGGCTCGTCCACACGACCGTGGGGGCGTCCGCGACCCCGGCGCCCAGCACGTACGGGTAGCTGGAGACGATCGTCAGCACCGCGCGAGGGTTCGCCTCGACCGCGGCGCGCCAGACCTCGACGGCCGCGTCGGGCAGCATCAGGTCCGGACGGTCCTGCGTCTCACGCCCGCCCAGGTGCGGGTCGTTGCCGACCGCGACGACGACGGCGTCGCACCGCGCGGCCGCCTCCGCCACGCGCGCCACGCCCGACTCCAGCACGCGCGCCACGAACCGCTCCGCTTCGTCGAGGGTGCGACCCTCCGCGCACAGCAGCCCCGTGTCGCGCTGGGCCCGCACCCACCGGCCGGAGCCGAGGTGCAGCAGCGACCACGTGCCGTCGTCGTGCACGTGCCGGCGGAAGCTCTCCTGCACCTCCCAGCCGCCCACCCGGGTCGCGTCCGCCCGGAGCGGCCAGGCCCCGGTCAGGAGGCGCCCCGACGCCTCGGACCGCACCGTGAGCACGCCGCGGCCCCAGTCGGTCACGGCCAGGCGCGCGGCGGGCCCGGCGTCGGGCGAGTCCGCGAGCACCGCGGAGCCGTCCGCGGACACGGTCACGTACAGCCCCGACGCGGCCCGCAGGGCGACGACGTCTGCGCCGTCCGCGACGACCACGTCCGCGCCCGCGGCGCGGAACCCGTCCGCGGCCGTCACCGCGTAGGGCAGGGTCCCCGAGTACCAGTCGGTGAGCACGGCGTCCGCCAGCGGGCCGACGACGGCCACCGATCCCGGCGTCCCGAGCGGCAGCACGCCGGCGTCGTTCCGCAGCACGACGACGGACCGCGTGGCCGCCTCACGCGCGAGGGCACGGTGCTCGGGCAGGTCGAGGGCGTCGGAGCCGATGCCGGCGTAGGGGTCGTCGGCGTCGAGCTCGCCGGAGCGCAGCCGCAGCTCCAGCATGCGGAGCACCGCGCGGTCGACGTCCGCCTGGTCGAGCAGCCCTCGCTCGATGGCCTCCTCGAGGCGCTGGACCGTGGGCGCGGAGTCGGCGTCGTCGTCGGTGAACGAGTCGACGCCCGCGCGGACGAGGGCCGCGTTGCCGGACGCCCGGTCCGGCGCGGCCCGCTGGACGGTCACGACGAACATCGGGGCGGCGGCGTCCGAGACGAGCGCGACGGACTGGCGGGTCCAGGACCGCAGCTCGGCGAAGAGCTCGGTCTGCAGGTGCGCCGGGGTGCCGTTCACCTGGTTGTACGAGGGCATGACCGCGGCGACCACCCCGGCCTCGACCGGCTCGCGGAAGGCGGGCAGCTCCTCCTCGTGCAGCACGGCCGGCGTCACGTTCGAGCTCGTGGACGACCGGTCGGTCTCGTTGTTGTACGCGAGGAAGTGCTTCAGCGTGGGGGTCGTCTTCCAGACCCGCTCGTGGTCCCCGCGCAGGCCCCGGCAGTAGGCAGTCGCCAGGTGGGCGGTCACGTGCGGGTCCTCGGAGTAGCCCTCCTCGTTCCGGCCCCACGCGGGGTGGCGGAGCGTGTTCACCACCGGCGACCACACGTTGAGGCTCACCGACGGGTCGGCGGCCCGCTTGGCGCGCACCTCGGTGGCCGCCACGTCGCCCACGCGCCGCACCAGCTCCGGGTCCCAGGTCGCGGCGAGACCTACAGGCTGCGGGAACACCGTCGCGACACCGAGCCAGGCGACGCCGTGCAGCGCCTCGCACCCCGTGTGGAACGGCCCGAGCCCGAGGCGTTCCACCACGGGCGCGTGCTGGTGGAGCATCGCGACGCGCTCCGCGGGCGTGAGCCGCCCGAGCAGGTCGCGGGCTCGCTCGGGCACGGAGAGCGTGGTGTCGCGGTAGGCCGGAACGTCCATGGTCACTCCTTCATCGCCGCGGCGGTGCGGCGGTGGTGGGTCGCGGGCTGTCGAATGTCGAAGCGCTTCGACAGCCTACCGTAGCGAGCACCCGCCCCCCGGGGCAATGCCTGACGCGGTCCGGTCAGCCCTCGACGTCGACCCCGGCCCGGAGCACGCGGACCGGCCGCAGGGCGTCGTCCGTGACGAGCACGTCCGCACGCAGCCCGGGAGCCAGCGCGCCGAGCTCCGCGGCGAGGCCGAGCACCCGGGCGGGCACGGTCGACGCGGCCCGCACGGCGTCCTCGAGCGGCACCCCGGCGTCGACGGCACACCGCACCACGTCGAGCAGGTGGGCCGTACCCCCCGCGATCGCCCCGCCGTCCGGGTCGGCGGGGTCGGTGACCCGGGCGACGCCGTCGCGCACCGTCACGGACATGGGGCCCAGCTCGTAGGCGCCGTCGGACATCCCGGCAGCCGCCATGGCGTCGGTGACCAGCACGACGTGGTCGGCGCCGACCGTGCCGAAGACCGTACGCACCGTCGCCGGGTCGAGGTGCACGCCGTCGCCGATCAGCTCGACCACCATCTCGCCGCGCGCCGCCGCCGCCAGGCAGGCCGCGATGGGCCCGGGCGCGCGGTGGTGCAGGGGCCGCATACCGTTGAACAGGTGCGTCGCGGTGAGCTCGCGCGGCGCGCCCGGGCGTCCGTCCGCCCGCTCGGCGAGCCCCGCCACGACCTGCGCCACCAGCGCCTCGGCCTGCTCCGTGGTGCCGTCGGTGTGCCCCAGCGACGGGACCGCGCCGGCCTCCACGAGCGCCTGTGCGGCTCCGCCGGCACCCAGCACGCCCGGGACCTCCGGGGCGATCGTCATGGTCCGCAGGTGGCCGCGGGCAGCGGCGGCGAGCTCGCGCACCAGGCCGGCGTCTCCCGGAACCAGGTCGTCCGGGTTGTGCGCGCCCCGCCGTTCGTACGACAGGAACGGGCCCTCCGCGTGGATGCCCGCGATCTCGCCGGCGTCGGCGAGCCTCGCCAGCACGTCGGCGCGGGCGAGGAGGGTCTCCCGAGAGGCCGAGACCAGCGACGCCAGGAGCGTCGTGGTGCCGTGGCGGCGATGCTCGCGCACGGCGACCATCGCCTCGTCCGGGGTCAGCACGTCGGGGAACGACACGCCACCACCGCCGTGGTTGTGCAGGTCCACCAGGCCCGGCAGGAGCAGCGCGGAGGAGGCCGGGACCGCGGCGACGAGGTCGCCCAGGCCCGCCGTGACGGCGTCGGGCACCGTGCCCACGAAGGTGAGCCGGTCGCCCGCGACGACCACGACGCCGTCGTCGAGCACCTCCGACGGCAGGACGACACGGCCACGCAGCACGAGAGGATCAGGCATGGGGACCATCCTGCCCGATCACCGCCGTACGCCCGCCGCGGTCTCGCGGAGGACGGCCCGGGCACCGCGCGCCAGCCACGCGAGGTACGCGTGCTGGAACAGGGGCACACCCGGGCGCAGCAGGCGCACCCACCACACCACGGGCCGCGAGAAGGCGACGGCAGCGAACCAGAGGCCGTCGTCGTCCCGCTCGATCGCGAACGCCTCCTCGCCCGCGAACACGTGCCCCGGCAGGGTGCCGTAGCCGAACGCGACCCGCGTGTCCGTCCGCTCCGTCCAGATCACCTCGCACGGCTCGACCAGCCGGAGGCCGCCCACGCCCAGCAGCGTGGTGACCCGCGCACCCGGGGCCGCCACTCCCCCGGACGTGGCGAGCCGCACGCGCGCGGCCGCGTGGACACGCCAGGTCAGGAGGGCCTCGCCGACGCGGGCCAGGTCGTCGGGTCCGCCCGGCCCCAGGCGGTGCCGGGCGCGCAGGTGCGCATAGCCCGGCGGCAGGTCCGGACCGGCGGTGGCGCCCACCTCCGCATAGGTGAACGGAGGGACGACGGCGGCTCGGCCGGCCTGGGGAGGCACGGCGCCCTCGGCGGGCGCCGCGCCGTGGGCGGGGCCGGGGCCCTGCGCGGGGCCGCCGGGCCGGAGCGCGAGGAGCGAGCAGAGCACCACGCCCAGGGCATTCGCGACGCCGTGCGTGGCGAGCATCCAGCCGATGCTCGGGTGGGGCACCGCAAAGGCCTCGCCGACCGCCCACCAGAGCGCGAGCAGCATGCCCGCCGTCCCCGCGAGAGCGGCGGTGAGGCGCAGGGCACCTGCACCGCGGGTCCCGGCCCAGAGGGCCGCCCAGAGCGCGACGGTGAGCACGACGGCGCCCGCGAGCTCGGCGACGTCCGACACGAGGTACCCGGCCAGCACCAGTCCCACGCCCGCCGGGACGCCCCACGCGGCGGCCGCCGCCAGGCGGGAGCCCTGGGACTCGCGGGCGAGCAGGGCCGCGACCAGGCAGGCACCGAAGCCCGCGAACAGCATGTGCGGCACCGTCAGCGCCAGGTAGCCCGACGAGAACCCGAGGAGCGACCAGCCACCCCGCTCGGCGACCAGAGCCGACGCGCCCACGACGGGGAAGGCGAGGCCCGCGGCGATCGAGAGGTCGGGTCCGAGGCTGGTCCACCGGGGGCGGACAGGCCGCGGTGCAGCCGTCGGGGCGACCGCGCGGTCCGGCCGCGGTGCAGCCGTCGGGGTGGCCGCGCGGCGAGGTCGCGGCGCAGCCGTCGCGGCGACCGCCCGGCGAGGTCGCGGCGCAGCCGTCGCGGCGACCGCCCGCAGCCCGTGCCGCACCCCCGCGACCGCCAGGACCGCCGTAGCCACGGCCGCCGGGAGAGCGAGCGCGACCCCGGCCCAGCCGGTCGGCACGAGGACGCTCGCAGCGCCGAACGCTCCGGCGACCGGCCAGGCGGCGCTCCTGGGCACGGGAACGGCCGCCGCCCCGAGCGTCCGGAGCCCGAGCGGCAGCACCACCACCCAGCCGAGCGCGGTGAGGACCGCGAGCAGCGCGTCGCTCGCCGCGCTCATGAAGGGCTCCCGGGGGCGGTTTCGGTCGGGGCGGTTTCGGTCGGGGCGGCCTCGGTTGGGGCGGCCTCGGTCGGGGCGGTCTCGGTCGGGGCGGGGTCCGTCGTCGCGGGATCGCTCGGCGCGGGGTCCGTCGTCGCGGCGCCCGCCGCCACCGGCTCAGCCAGCACGGCGAAGCGCCGGACCAGCCCCAGGACGTCGTCGACCACCCCGCGGGCGACCGGCAGGCGCGAGAGGCGCACCAGGCGACCCACGACCTGGGCGGCGTGGCTCGCGAGGTCGCGGGACCGCCGTCGGCCCGGCGAGGTGTCGTGGACCCAGAACAGGGTGAGGCCGAGCTGGCCGTACCAGAGGAGGTCGGGCAGGTCGGCACGCAGGTGCGGCGGCACGTCGTGCGCGCCCGTGACCACGTCGGCGAAGATGGTCCGCGAGGCGTTCCGGGCGGCCGCCGACTCGGCGGAGAACGGGCTGGTCCGCGCGCCGGGACGGATCGCGACGGACACCAGCTCCGTGCCGAGCGCGTGGTAGGGCTCGAACGCGTCCACCGATGCCTGCCACGCGACCAGCAGCCGGTCCTCGAGCCGGGTCAGCTCTCGGGCTCCCGGCGCCTCCAGCCGCTGCCGGACCAGGCCCGCGTGCTCCTCCTGGACGTCGCGGTAGAGCTCGTGCACCAGGTCGTCCTTGGACGGGAAGTAGTAGTAGGCGTTGCCCGTGCTCACGCCCGCCTCGGCGGCGACGCGCCGCATCGTGGTGCGTTCGTACCCGTCCTCCCGGAAGAGCCGGAGGGCAGTGCTGCGCAGGAGGTCGCGGGTCGCTTCGGCCTTCGCCGTTTTGAACATGTTCAGAAAATAGCACCGCGCAGCACCCCTGCGAAACGAACGGTGGAATGGCGCACATCACGTCGGCAGTTCAGATCGGCACTTTGTCGTCGGGTGGGGCCCGAGAAGTGGCCCACCCACCACACACGGGCGGGCTGATGTGGGCGCGCGGCGCGACCCGGCCAGGCGCGGCCCGGCGCGGCCCGCTCCGACGTGCCCCGGGGCGGCTCAGAAGAGGCGCGAGTCCACGTCGTCCACGCCGCGCATCGCGTCGTAGTCGAGGATCAGCGTGCCGATGCCGCGGTCGGTCGCGAGCACGCGCGCCTGAGGCTTGATCTCCTGGGCGGCGAACACCCCGCGCACGGGAGCGAGCAGGGGGTCGCGGTTGAGCAGGTCGAGGTAGCGGGTGAGCTGCTCCACGCCGTCGATGTCGCCGCGGCGCTTGATCTCGACGGCGACGGTAGCGCCCGCCGAGTCGCGGGCCAGGATGTCCACGGGCCCGATCGCCGTCATGTACTCACGGCGCACCAGCGTGTGGCCGTCGCCGAGCAGGCCGATCTGGGCGGCGAGCAGCTCCTGGAGGTGCGCCTCGACGCCGTCCTTGACGAGCCCCGGGTCGATGCCAAGATCGTGCGCCGACTCGTGGTGGACGTGGTGGAGCTCGATCTCCAGCCGGTCGTCCGACTTGCTGTGCTGCACCGTCCACACCAGCGTGACGCCGCGCTCGCGCGCCTCGTCGTCCGGCTCGCGGACCGCGAGGGTGCACGGCGGCGACATCCAGTTGAGCGGCTTGTACGACCCGCCGTCCGAGTGCAGCAGCACGCTCCCGTCGGCCTTCACCACGACCAGCCGCTTCGCGAGCGGGAGGTGGGCGGTCAGACGCCCGGTGTACCGGGCGGAGCATTCGGCAACGACGAGGCGCACAGGTCTCCTTCAGATCGTGGCTGCCCGACGGCGGTGCCCGGGCGGGCGCGTCACCACACCCGGGCCTGGCTCCGGCCGGACGCTACAGGACGAGGTCCCGGCGTCCCGGCGGTGCCGCCTCCAGCCAGGAGGCGAGACCGGTGTAGTCACCGGCCGAGATGTTGAGCTCGAAGTCCAGGCCGTCGTAGCGGCACTGGACCAGGTACTGGTCCGGCTGGCCTGCCTGGTCGAGCGGGACCCGGCCGGTGACCTCGAGCCGTTCACGCTGCCAGGTGCGGGCGGGGCGGGGCGACAGTGACCAGCAGCGCCACCAGTCGATCCGCCCCACGGCGTACTGGGCGATCCCGAGCGTCCACGCACCCTGCGGGTTGCCTGCCGCACGAGCGCCGCAGGAGAACGACCCCACGCGGCTGGACAGGGCGCGCAGACGGGACACGCCCACGACGAGGACCAAGGCGAACGCGACGAGCACCGCGATCGCTATCCATACGACGCCCGGCACGCGAACCCCCTCAGCGAAGGGCGGTGATCTCGTCGACCACGAGGGTGACGAGGTTGTCGTCCACGGAGACGAAACCGCCGCTGACCTCGGCCTCGACGGCCGGGCCGGACGCGGTCGTCACGGTCAGGGTGCCCGGGCGGAGCACCGCGAGCAGCGGCGAGTGGTTCGCCAGGATGCCGATCTGACCGTCCACGGACGGTGCGCTGACCGACACGGCGGTGCCCGACCAGACCTTGCGGTCCGTGGAGACCAGGTCCACGTTCAGCTCTGCCACGAGGGCTCCTCTCTGAGAGTCCTGTCGAAACCTGATGATACGGGCGTGACGCCGCCGCGACGGACGGCGTCACGCCCTGCGGGGCTGACGAGCGTCAGGCCCCGTACTCCTTCTGGATGCGAGCCCAGTTCGCCTCGAGCATCTCGAGGCCGCCGATGTTGTAGAAGGCCTGCTCGGCGATGTGGTCGAACTCGCCGTCGGCGATCAGCTTGAACGCCTCGATGGTCTCGGCCAGCGGGACCGTCGAGCCCACCACACCGGTGAACTTCTCGGCCATGTAGGTGTTCTGGGAGAGGAACTGCTGGATACGACGCGCACGCGCGACGACCGTCTTGTCCTCCTCCGAGAGCTCGTCCACACCGAGGATCGCGATGATGTCCTGGAGCTCCTTGTTGCGCTGCAGGATCGACTTCACGCGGGTCGCCACGTCGTAGTGCTCCTGGCCCACGTAGCGCGGGTCGAGGATGCGGGACGTCGAGGCCAGCGGGTCGATGGCCGGGTACAGACCCTTCGACGCGATCTCGCGGGAGAGCTCGGTCGTCGCGTCCAGGTGGGCGAACGTGGTCGCCGGCGCCGGGTCGGTGTAGTCGTCAGCGGGCACGTAGATGGCCTGCAGCGACGTGATCGAGTGACCACGCGTCGAGGTGATGCGCTCCTGGAGGAGGCCCATCTCGTCAGCGAGGTTGGGCTGGTAGCCCACGGCGGACGGCATGCGGCCGAGCAGCGTCGACACCTCGGAGCCCGCCTGCGTGAAGCGGAAGATGTTGTCGATGAAGAGCAGCACGTCCTGCTTCTGCACGTCGCGGAAGTACTCCGCCATCGTCAGGGCGGACAGGGCCACGCGCAGACGCGTGCCCGGCGGCTCGTCCATCTGACCGAAGACGAGGGCAGTCTTGTCGAAGACGCCCGCGTCCTCCATCTCGTGGATGAGGTCGTTGCCCTCACGGGTGCGCTCGCCGACACCGGCGAACACCGACACACCACCGTGGTCCTGCGCGACGCGCTGGATCATCTCCTGGATGAGGACCGTCTTGCCGACGCCCGCACCACCGAAGAGGCCGATCTTGCCACCCTGGACGTACGGGGTGAGCAGGTCGATGGACTTGATGCCCGTCTCGAACATCGTGGTCTTCGACTCGAGCTGGTCGAACGACGGCGCCTTGCGGTGGATGGGCCAGCGCTCGGTGACCTCGAACTTCTCGCCCTCCTTGAGGTTCAGGACCTCGCCGGTGACGTTGAAGACCTTGCCCTTGGTGATGTCGCCCACGGGCACGCTGATCGGGGCGCCCGTGTCGGTGACCAGGGCGCCGCGCACGAGGCCGTCGGTCGGCTTCAGGGCGATCGCACGGATCAGCGAGTCACCCAGGTGCTGGGCGACCTCGAGCGTCAGGACGAACGTCTTCTCGCTCTCACCCTGCGACGAGAGGTCGATCTCGACGGTGAGCGCGTTGTAGATCTCGGGGATCGCGTCCTCGGGGAACTCGATGTCCACGACGGGGCCGATCACCCGGGCGACCCGGCCCACGCCGGGACCGCTCGTGTGCTCGACCGGTGCTTCCACGGTGGTGGCGGTCATACTTGCCTCGCTTCGGTGGGCCGGAGGGTCCTCCGGCGCGGATTCTCTGTCAGGTGGTCGGCAGTCAGGCGCTCAGGCGGACGCCAGGGCGTCGGCACCGGAGACGATCTCGCTGATCTCCTGGGTGATGTCGGCCTGACGCGCCTGGTTGGCCAGGCGGGTGTAGGTGCGGATCAGGTCCTCGGCGTTGTCCGTCGCCGTGTGCATCGCACGCTGGCGGGCGGCCAGCTCGGACGCCGCGGCGTCGAGCAGGAACGCGAAGATCCGGGACCGGATGTAGCGCGGCAGCAGCGCGTCCAGCACGGCCTCGGGCGACGGCTCGAAGTCGTACAGCGGGAACGCCTCGTGCTCGCCGGGCTCGGTGACGCCCTCGACGACCTCGAGCGGCAGCATCCGGACGACCCGCGTGCGCTGGGTGACCATGTTGACGAACTGCGTGGAGACCACGTGGAGCTCGTCGACGCCGCCCTCGTCGGCCGAGGCCAGGAAGGCCTCGAGCAGGGCGTCCGCGATCTCCTCGGACGCCTCGCTCGTCGGTGCGTCCGAGCCGTACGACCACTGTCCCGCGAGCTCGCGCCCGCGGAAGGAGTAGTACGCGATGGCACGGCGGCCGGCTGCGTACAGCACGACCTCCTTGCCCTCGGCCCGCAGCTGCTCGATCAGCCGCTCACCCTCGCGGACGACCGACGCCGAGTAGGCGCCGGCCATGCCGCGGTCGGACGAGATGACGAGCACCGCGGCCCGCCCGGTGGTGGTCTTGGTGCGCTCCGTCGTCAGCGGGTGCGCGATCGTCGTGTGCGCTGCGACGGCGGACACCGCCCGCGTGATCGCCTGCGCGTACGGCGCGGCCGCGGCGGTACGCGCCCGGGCCTTACCGATACGGGACGCAGCGATCAGCTCCTGCGCGCGGAACATCTTCTTCAGCGCCTGCGTCGACTTGATCCGCTGCTTGTAGACGCGCTGGGATCCTCCGGCCATGAATCAGGCCTTCTTCGAGACGACGATCTGCTCCTGCTCGACGTCGACTCCCTCGGACTCGTCGGCGCCGCCGACCAGCGGGGTGCCGTCGGCCTTGACGAAGCCGGCCCGGACCTCTTCGACCGCAGCGGCCAGGGCCGCCTCGGTCTCGTCCTCGAGCTTGCCCGTCTCGGCGATCGTCGAGAGGACGTCGGTCTTGCGGCGCAGGTGCTCCAGCATCTCGGACTCGAAGCGCTTGACGTCCTCGACCGGGACGTCGTCCAGCTTGCCCTTGGTACCGGCCCAGATCGACGCGACCTGGTCCTCGACCGGGTACGGCGAGTACTGGCCCTGCTTGAGCAGCTCCATGAGCACCGCACCACGCGCGAGCTGGCCGCGGGAGGCCGCGTCCAGGTCGGACGCGAACATCGCGAAGGCCTCGAGCGAGCGGAACTGCGCCAGCTCGAGCTTCAGCGTGCCGGAGACCTTCTTCATCGCCTTGACCTGGGCGTCGCCGCCGACTCGGGAGACCGAGATACCCACGTCGACAGCGGGGCGCTGGTCGGCGTTGAACAGGTCGGACTGGAGGAAGATCTGCCCGTCCGTGATGGAGATGACGTTGGTCGGGATGTACGCCGACACGTCGTTCGCCTTGGTCTCGATGACCGGCAGACCGGTCATCGAACCCGCACCGAGCTCGTCCGAGAGCTTGGCACAACGCTCCAGCAGGCGGGAGTGCAGGTAGAAGACGTCACCCGGGTAGGCCTCGCGGCCCGGCGGGCGGCGCAGCAGCAGCGACACGGCGCGGTAGGCCTCGGCCTGCTTCGACAGGTCGTCGAAGATGATGAGGACGTGCTTGCCGTCGTACATCCAGTGCTGGCCGATGGCCGAGCCGGTGTACGGCGCGAGGTACTTGAAGCCGGCCGGGTCGGACGCCGGGGCCGCGACGATCGTCGTGTACTCCATGGCGCCGGCCTCTTCGAGGGCACCGCGCACGGAGGCGATGGTGGAGCCCTTCTGACCGATCGCCACGTAGATGCAGCGCACCTGCTTGGTCGGGTCGCCGGTCTCCCAGTTCGCCTTCTGGTTGATGATCGTGTCGATCGCGATCGCCGTCTTGCCGGTCTGGCGGTCGCCGATGATCAGCTGGCGCTGACCACGGCCGATCGGGATCATCGAGTCGATGGCCTTGAGGCCGGTCTGCAGCGGCTCGTGCACCGACTTACGCTGCATGACGCCGGGCGCCTGCAGCTCGAGGGCGCGGCGGCCGTCCGTGGCGATCTCGCCCAGGCCGTCGATCGCGTTGCCCAGCGGGTCCACGACGCGGCCGAGGTAGCCCTCGCCCACGGGCACGGACAGGACCTCGCCCGTGCGGCGGACCTCCTGGCCCTCCTCGATACCGGTGAACTCACCGAGGATGACCACACCGATCTCGCGGACGTCCAGGCTCAGCGCGAGGCCGACCGTGCCGTCCTCGAAACGCAGCAGCTCGTTCGCCATCGCCCCGGGAAGACCCTCGACACGAGCGATGCCGTCGGCGGCGAACACGACGCGGCCCACCTCTTCGGTGACCGCACCCTCGGGCTCGTAGGACTTCACGAAGCTGTCCAGAGCGGCCCGGATCTCCTCCGGCCGGATCGTCAGCTCAGCCATTGCTCTTCTCCTGTCGTGGCCGCGAGTGCCGCGGCGGAATTCATGTTCACGGTGTCAGCCGGCCAGCCGACGACGGGCGTCGGCGAGGCGGGACAGGACGGTGGAGTCGACGACGTCGGCGCCGACCTGGATGCGCAGGCCACCGAGGACCGCGGGGTCCACGGTGACGTTGAGCTGTACGGCTCGGCCGTACGCGCGCTCCAGCAGCGCGGCGAGCCGGTCGGTCTGCGCCTGGTCCAGCATGGTCCCGCTGGTCACCGAGGCGACCAGGCGGCGACGACGCTCGGCGGCGACGTCCCCGTACCAGATCAGCGTCTGGACGAACCGGCGTCCGCGCAGCGCCGAGGTGGCGCGACGCGCGAGGGCCTGCGTGACCGGGTCGACCTTGCCGTTCAGCAGCGCGTCCACGAGCGCCGTGCGGCGCGCGGGGTCGGAGGCCGCGTCGGACAGGGCGTGACGCGCGTCGCGCTGCCCCACGAGCGACCGGGTGATCCGGAACAGCTCGTCCTCGACGGACTCCAGGGTGCCCCGGGCCTCCGCCGAAGCGAGCACGGCGTCCAGCGCCAGGCGCTCGACGGCGTCGACCAGGTCGGCGTCGCTCGCCCAGCGGGCGCGCGCCACACCGGACACGAGATCCACCACGCGCTCGTCGAACCCGCCCGCGAGCAGACCGGCGACGAGGCGTGCCTTGTCCTCGCCGGGCCGCGAGGGGTCGGCGAGCGAGCGGCGCAGCGCGCCCGAGCCGTCGAGCGCGGAGACCACGGTGAACAGCTGCTCACCGAGGGCCTTCGCGCCCTCGCCCGCTGCACGCAGCACAGGCTCGAAACGCTCCTGGGCCGCTGCCAGCGATGCTCCGCTCGTCCCGCGCATCAGCCCACCGAACCTGTCTTCGAGGTGCCCGCGGTGACGACGCCCTGGCTGGCCTCGAGCTCGTCGAGGAAGCGGTCGACCACGCGCGACTGACGGGCCGAGTCCTGGAGGGACTCGCCGACGATCTTCGACGCGAGCTCGGTCGCGAGGGCGCCGACCTCGGAGCGGAGCGACACGGCAGCAGCCTGGCGCTCGGCCTCGATCTGGCGGTTGGCGGTCTCCGTGATGCGGGCGGCCTCCTCGTTCGCCTTGACCCGCAGGTCGGCGACGATGGCCTTGCCCTCCTCACGAGCCTCTTCGCGCACCTGCGCGGCCTCGGCGCGAGCCTCGGCGAGCAGACGCTGCTGCTCAGCAAGTGCGGCGTCGGCGGCCGTCTGTGCCTGGGCCGCCTTCTCGATCCCGCCCTCGATCAGCGCGGTGCGCTCGTCGAGCACGACCTGGATCTTGGGCAGCACGACCTTGTAGAAGACCACGGCGATGATCGCGAGGATGACCGCGGACCAGACGAGGTCGTAGGTCGCGGGCAGCAGCAGCTCGATGCCGCTGTGCTCCTCTTCCGTCTGCGCTGCCACGATCCCGGCAGCGCCCGAGAGCGCAGCCATCACGCGGCGGCGGGGAAGAGGAAGCCGGCGACGATGCCGAGGAGGCCCAGCAGCTCGACGAACGCAACACCGAGGAACATGGTGGCGCGGAGCTGGCCGGCGACCTCGGGCTGGCGGGCGATGCCCTCGATCGTCTTGCCGATGAGGATGCCGAGACCGATGCCCGGGCCGATGGCGGCGAGGCCGTAGCCGACCGCGTTGAGGTTACCGGTGACCTCGGCGAGGGTGGTGACGTCCACTTGCGTCTTCCTTCCGTTGGGCGCCGGACCGGGCGGTTCGGCGTCGCGTTGTGTGCAACTCGCGTGGTGCTCGTCGCGTGGTGCGGGTGTGGCGTGAGGCGAGGGCGAGACTCAGCGCGAGGCGCTCAGTGCTCGTCCTCC
Source organism: Antribacter sp. NEAU-D49 (assembly GCF_057158775.1). NCBI lineage: Bacteria > Bacillati > Actinomycetota > Actinomycetes > Micrococcales > Promicromonosporaceae > Antribacter > Antribacter sp. NEAU-D49. The sequence goes on from NZ_JBXTSN010000031.1 coordinate 21,722, forward strand.
AGGGAAAGGCTGATGTAGACGGCGGCCAGCAGGGCGAAGATGTACGCCTGCAGCGCAGCCACCAGGAGCTCGAAGGCCGTGAAGGCGAAACCGGCGCCGAGCGTGAGCACGCCGAACGCCTTGAGCGCCGGGGCGGCCTCGAGGAGGAAGAAGTGGGTCGCGGCGAAGCACAGGACGAGCATGATGTGGCCGGCGACCATGTTGGCCATGAGTCGGATCGCGAGCGAGGCCGGGCGGATCACCAGGATCTGCAGGATCTCGATCGGCGTCACGATCAGGTAGATCGGCGCGGGGATGCCCGGGGGGAACAGGTTCGCCTTGAGGTATCCGCCGAGGCCGTGCTTCTTGATGCCCACGTACCAGTACGTCACGAAGACCCACAGGGCGAGCACGATCGGCAGACCGATGCGCGCCGTACCGGCCAGGTTCAGGCCGGTGATGATGCCCGTGAGGTTGAACGCGAGGATCGCGAGGAAGATCGTCGTGAGCATCGGGAGGAAGCGACGTGCGTGCTCCTTGCCGAGGATCTCCTCGGCGATCTGGACACGCACGAAGTCGAGGATCCACTCGATGGCGCCCTGGAACCGGCCCGGGACCACCTTGGCCCGGTTGGCCGCGATCACGAAGACCGTGCACAGGACCAGCGCGGCGAGGATGCGGATGATCCAGACGCGGTCGATCTGGAAGGGAGTGCCCTCGAAGAAGATGGCCGGCGGGAAGAAGTCCGCGATCGAAGGCGCGTGGAACCCGCCCTCACCCTCGGCCTCGGAGGCAGCGAGCAGCATGGAGGTCGCAAGCGTGGACAGGAGGACTCCCCGGTTGGTCAGAGGCCCGGCGCACGTCACCGCACGCTGGTGCGGGCGCGCCGTCGGGCCTGGCCTTCATGGATTCGCGAGTAGCCTAACCCATCTTCCGCATGGACCCGGTCACGGGACCGTGAGGAGGAGGGCGGTGTGACGCGTCTCGCGAAACCGCGTCAGATAACAGGAATCATGCGGGAACCGCAGCCCCCGCGAGGTACGTCAGGAACCCGGCGCCACGTACGGCACGCGACCGTTCCTGACCGCGCGGTAGTCGAGCAGCGCCGACCCGATCGCACCCAGCGCGAGCACGACGAACAGCACCACCCGGTCGTAGAAGTCGAAGCGCGAGATGACGGCCAGCACGACGATCAGGACGATGATCTTGGCCAGCCAGCTGCCCATCACGACCGCCCCCATGGTCACGGGGTTGGCGCCCACGGTGCGGAGCATGGACCAGACCGTCGTGGCCGAGAAGAAGGCCGCGATGCCCGCACCCAGGAGGGCGCCCCAGACGCCCGGCAGGCCTGCCACCAGGCCCCCGACCACCACCCCGAGGACGGCGAGCGAACCCACCAGGATCAGCCCGTCCCGCAGCGCCGTACGGAACACGGCGCGCTCGGCGCCACGGTCCGTGCCGCGGTCGGCGCCGGGCGCCCCCGCCTCGGGCTTCGGCGTGGCGTCAGCCATGGGTCGTCTCCTTCACCTTCGGGACCGCGCCGGAGAGCGCGACGTCGTCGTCGAGGAACCGGCCGCGGTAGCGCAGCGGTCCCAGAGTGAGCACCAGCGCCACGACCACCGCCACCGCGAGGCCGGCGAGCACCCTCTGCCACGGCCACCAGATCAGCGCCGCGCACGCGTAGGCGAACACCCCGGTCCAGACGTAGAGGATCACCACGGCGCGGCGGTGCGAGTGGCCCAGGGCCAGCATGCGGTGGTGCAGGTGCATGCGGTCGGGCGCCATCGGCGACTTGCCCGCCGCAAGCCGCCGAACCACGGCCATGCCCATGTCGAGCAGGGGCAGCAGCAGCACGGCCACCGGCAGCAGCAGCGGGAGGTACGCGGGCAGCGACTGCGCGCCGGAGAGGTTGTTCGGCATGAGGTCAGGCTGGATGCGGCCGGTCACCGAGATGGCGGCGCCCGCCATGACCAGGCCGAGCACCATGGACCCGGCGTCCCCCATGAAGATGCGGGACGGGAAGAAGTTGTGCGGCAGGAACCCGATGCAGACGCCCACCAGGATGGCCGTCATGAGGGTCGCCAGGCCCGCGTAGTCGTCGGTGCTCACCTCGCGGGTGAGCCCGTACGTGTAGAGGAAGAAGGCGGAGCCCCCGATGGCGACGATCCCTGCCGCCAGGCCGTCGAGGCCGTCGACGAAGTTGACGGCGTTCATCGCCAGCACCACCACGAAGATGGTGACGAGCAGCGACGCGCGCGGCGAGATCACGGCCAGGCCGTCCGGGCCCGGCAGCGTGTAGAGCTGCACGCCCTGCAGCGCCAGCAGGCCCGCCGCGAGCACCTGGCCGGCGAGCTTGGTGACCCAGTCCAGGTCCCACTTGTCGTCGGCCCAGCCCAGCAGGCAGACCACCAGGGCACCGCCCACGATCCCCCAGGCCTGCTCGTCCTCCTCGAACACGCTGTCGAGGAACGGCATCTGCGACGCGAGGAGGACCGACACGACGATGCCCAGCATCATCGCGAGGCCGCCGAGGCGGGGCGTCGGCATCACGTGCACGTCACGGGCGCGGACAGCCGTGATGGCCGAGGTCTTGAGCGCGACCCACCGCGCGAAGGGCGTGGTCAGGAACGTGACCGCAGCGGCCACGAGCATCAGGAGGAGGTACACCCTCACGCGTCTTCCTCCGGGGCGACGACCGGAGCCACCTGACGCAGGGCGTCCAGGCCGATCGCGCCCTCGCGCACCACCCGCAGCTCCGGACCGGTCGCGTCCACGATGGTGGACGCCACGCCACCGGGGGCGCGTCCGCCGTCGAGGTAGACGGCGACGGAGCCGCCCAGCTGATCGACGGCGTCGTGCACGTCCGTGGCCGCGGGACGGCCCGACAGGTTCGCGCTCGACACCGCGAGCGGGCCGGTACGCCGCAGGACCGCCAGCGCCGCCTCGTGGTCGGGCATCCGCAGGGCCACCGTGCCGTGCGTCTCGCCCAGGTCCCACTGCAGGGACGGCTGCGCTCTGAGGATGATGGTGAAGCCGCCCGGCCAGAAGGCCTCGACGAGCCGGCGGGCGGCGTCCGGGATGTCCGTCGCGAGACCGTCGAGGGTGCGCACGTCGGGCACCAGGACGGGGGGCGGCATCTGCCGGCCGCGGCCCTTGGCCGCGAGCAGCGCGCTCACCGCCTGGGCGTCGAACGCGTCGGCCCCGATGCCGTACACGGTGTCGGTGGGGAGCACGACGAGACCGCCGCGGGAGATGGCGTTCACTGCCTCGTCGACGGCGGGGCCCCAGGTCTGCGGGTCGGTGGCGTCGAGCACGGGACGTACAGGCACACTCACGTGCTCAGTCTTTCACGTCCGCCGGGTCGTGCGGAGCCGGACGGCGACGGGCCGTCACCATGCGGGGCCTGGCGGTCAGGTCCGCGCGGGTCTCGGCGGGCCCGAAGGCCCCCACCGCGTCCACCATGGCCCGCGCAGCCTCCGCCTGGACCTCGGCGTGCTCCATCACGTACAGCCCGCCGGGCCGCAGGAGGCGAGCGGCGGCGGCCGAGACGCCCCGGGGCACCTCGAGGCCGTCGGCCCCCAGCCCGTACAGCGCCACGGCCGGATCGTGCTCGGCGACCTCGGGGTCCACCGGCACCGCGCCCGGGGGCACGTACGGCGGGTTCGAGACGACGACGTCCACGGTCCCGTCCAGCTCCCGCAGCGCGGTCCGTGCGTCGCCCCGCAGGAGCCGCACCACCGGTCCGACGTTGCGCTCCGCCCAGGCGTGCGCCGCCGCGTCCAGCTCGACCGCGTGCACCACGGCGCCGGGCACCTCGGTCGCCACGGCGAGCGCGATCGCGCCCGACCCCGTGCAGAGGTCGACGACGACGGCGCTCCCCCGCTCGGCCACGACGCGCGCCGCCTCGTCGATCGCCACCTGCGCCACCTGCTCGGTCTCGGGCCGCGGCACGAACACGCCGGGTCCCACCGCGAGCTCCAGGTGCCGGAACGGCGCCACCCCCGTCAGGTGCTGCAGCGGCTCGCGGGCGACGCGGCGGGCGACCAGACCGCGGAAGGTGGCCGCGGCGTCGTCGGGCACCGGGGCGTCCAGGACGGCCAGCCGCCGGACCTCCCCGCGCGGGACGCCCAGGGCGTGCGCCAGCAGGAGCTCCGCGTCGACCCGCGGCGTGGCCACGCCCGCGCCGGCGAGCTCCGCGCTCGCCGACCGCACGAGGGCACCCAGGGTGGGCTCACCCATGCGTGGCCGCCGCGAGGCGGGCCGCCTCGTCGGCCTCGATCGCGGACCGGACCACGGGGTCCAGATCGCCGTCGAGCACGTGGTCGAGGTTGTAGGCCTTGTACCCGGTGCGGTGGTCCGCGATGCGGTTCTCCGGGAAGTTGTACGTGCGGATGCGCTCCGACCGGTCGACCGTGCGGACCTGCGAGCGGCGCAGGTCGGCGGCCTCGGCCGCGGCCGCCTCCGCCTGCGCGGCGAGGAGCCGCGCCCGCAGCACGCGCATGGCCTGCTCGCGGTTCTGGAGCTGCGACTTCTCGTTCTGCATCGAGACCACGATGCCGGTGGGCAGGTGGGTGATCCGCACGGCGGAGTCGGTCGTGTTGACCGACTGGCCGCCCGGCCCCGAGGACCGGAAGACGTCGATCCGCAGGTCGTTGGGGTCGATGGCGACCTCGCCCGGGTCGTCCACCTCGGGGAAGACGAGCACCCCGGCGGCCGACGTGTGGATGCGGCCCTGGCTCTCGGTGACGGGGACGCGCTGCACCCGGTGCACGCCGCCCTCGTACTTGAGGCTCGCCCAGACACCGTCCTCGGGCCCGGCGATCGAGCGCGCCTTCACCGCGACCTGCACGTCCTTGTAGCCGCCCAGGTCGGACTCCGTGGCCTCGAGCACCTGGGTGGTCCAGCCGCGCCGCTCGGCGTAGCGCAGGTACATGCGGAGCAGGTCGCCGGCGAACAGCGCCGACTCCTCGCCGCCCTCGCCCGCCTTGATCTCGAGGATCACGTCACGGCCGTCGTCGGGGTCGCGCGGCACCAGCACCCGGCGCAGCCGCTCCGAGGCCTCCGCCTCGGCGGCGCGCAGACCCGGCAGCTCGGCCGCGAAGCCCTCGTCGAGCTCGGCCAGCTCCGCGGCCGCGGCCGCGTCGTCGCGCGCCTGCTCCCACGCGCGGTAGGCGCCCACGACCTGGTTGAGCTCCGCGTAGCGGCGGCCGAGCGTGCGGGCGCGGCCCGCGTCGGCGTGCACGGCGGGGTCGGCGAGCGCGCGCTCGATCTGGGCGTGCTCCTCGAGCAGGGGTTCGACGCCGGAGAACGAGTCGGTCATGAAGGCTCCTGAAGATCCGTGCACGAACACGCGGGCGGGACAAAGCAACAGCGCCGGCGGTCCCGGCTCCGACTGCCCCTGGAGAGGTTGTCGGGCGGAACCACCGGCGCTGAGGGAACGCTAGTTGGCAGCCTTCTTGCCGTAGCGCGCCTGGAACCGGGCCACGCGGCCACCGGTGTCCAGGATCTTCTGCTTGCCCGTGTAGAACGGGTGGCAGGCGCTGCAGACGTCGGCGCTGATCTTGCCCGACTTCTCGGTGCTGCGGGTGACGAACGTGTTGCCGCAGGTGCAGGACACCTCGGTCACGACGTACTCGGGGTGGATACCGGACTTCATGGAGTGCTCCTTGAGGGTGTTGCCGCCGGGTCGACCACAGGACAGTGGGCGTGAACCGGCCAGCCAGCGAACCATTCTGCCAGAACGACGCCGCGCGCGGGTACCTCGGGAGGTGTGACGCGGGTGACGGCGCCGCCGCGAGGGCGTGACGCGGGCCGGCGTCACGCCCTCGCGAGAGGGTCAGACCGTGTGACCGACGTGGTCGTCGGTGAGGCCGCCCGGCGTCGTCTTCTGGACCTGCAGCAGGAACTCGACGTTCGAGCTGGTCTCCTTGAGCTTGCCGAGCAGCAGCTCGATCGCCTGCTGCTGGTCGAGCGCACCGAGCACGCGACGCAGCTTGTAGACGATCTTGAGCTCGTCGCCCGCCATGAGGATCTCCTCGCGGCGCGTGCCCGAGCCGTTGACGTCGACGGCCGGGAAGATCCGCTTGTCGGCGAGGGAGCGCGACAGGCGCAGCTCCATGTTGCCGGTGCCCTTGAACTCCTCGAAGATCACCTCGTCCATCTTGGAGCCGGTCTCGACGAGCGCCGACGCCAGGATGGTGAGCGAGCCGCCGTTCTCGATGTTGCGGGCGGCACCGAAGAACTTCTTGGGCGGGTAGAGCGCCGCGGCGTCCACACCACCGGACAGGATGCGGCCCGACGCCGGAGCGGCCAGGTTGTAGGCGCGCGACAGACGGGTCAGCGAGTCGAGCAGCACGACCACGTCCTGGCCGAGCTCGACGAGACGCTTGGCGCGCTCGATGGCCAGCTCGGCGACGATCGTGTGGTCGGACGCGGGGCGGTCGAACGTCGAGGCGATGACCTCGCCCTTGACCGTCCGCTCCATGTCGGTGACCTCTTCGGGCCGCTCGTCCACGAGCACCACCATGAGGTGGACCTCGGGGTTGTTCGTGGTGATCGCGTTGGCGATCTGCTGCATGATGATCGTCTTGCCGGCCTTGGGCGGCGAGACGATCAGGCCACGCTGGCCCTTGCCGATCGGGGCGACGATGTCGATCACGCGCGGGGTGAGGCGCGTGGCCGACGGGTTCTCCAGGCGCAGGCGCTCCTGCGGGTACAGCGGCGTGAGCTTGGCGAACTCGGGACGCTCGCGCGCCTCGTCCGGGGCCATGCCGTTGACGGTGTCGAGACGGACCAGCGCGTTGAACTTGGCGCGCGGGCCGCTGCCCTGAGGCTGCTCGCCCTCGCGCGGCTGGCGCACCGCGCCGGTGACCGCGTCACCGCGGCGCAGGCCGGCCTTCTTGACCTGGTTGAGGCTGACGTACACGTCGCTGGCCCCGGGCAGGTAGCCCGTGGTCCGCACGAACGCGTAGTTGTCGAGGATGTCCAGGATGCCGGCGACGGGCAGCAGCACGTCGTCCTCGCGCACCTCGACGTCGTCGAGGCCCTGCACGTCCGGTCCCTGACGGGTGCCGGTGCGGCCGCGCTTGCGGTCGCGACCGCGCTCCCGGCCCCGGCGACGGCGCGAGCCGCGCTCGTCGTCGTCCCCGAACGCGTCGCCGCCCTGCTGGGGCTGCTGCCGCTGGTTCTGCTGGCCGCGGCCCGCGTTCTGGTTGCTCTGGCCGCCCTGCTGGGCGCCGTTCCGCTCGGCCGGGGCGCCGCCCTGGCCCTGCCCGTCGCGCTGACGGCGCTGGCCGCCCTCGCCGTTCTGGTCCGGGGCCGAGGCGGCCTCGGGGGCCCCCTGGCCGCGGCCGGCGCGGCGCGAGCCGCGCTCACGGGGCGCGGCGACCGCCTCGGCGAGCTCCGCGAGGCGGGCCTCACGGTCCGCGTCGGTGCTCGCCTCGGCGCGCACGCCGGGGGTGGTCGTCGCGGCGGCGACGGGCACGCTCGCGGTGGCCGACGCCGTCTCGGTCGCCTCCACCGGGCGGCGCGCCCGGGTACGCGGCTGCTCGGCCGTACGGCTGGACTGCTCGGAGACCTGCTCGGCCGGCGGCGCCGTGCGGCGCGCCGTTGCGCCGCCCTCGCCCCCGGACCGGCCGGTGCGCTCCTGGATGGTGTCGACGAGATCGCTCTTGCGCATCTTCGAGGTGCCCTTCACGCCGAGCTCGGTCGCGAGGGCCTGAAGCTCTGCAAGGCGCATGCTGCTCAGCGCGCCCGCGGTGCCGCCGTTGCGGCGTGCGGTGCTCTGAGTGTCGGTGGTGTCTGTCACGAAGGACCCTTCCCCCTCGATCTGCGGCCGCGTCGTTGGTGGTGGGCCGCGCAGTGGTGTGCGCCCGGCGCAGTGCGGCCGTGGCGCTGGAAACCTCGCATCAGTGGTACGACGACGTCGGCTGACGAGGGTTGCTGTCCGCCTTCACGCGATGCCGGCCGTCCCTGGGACGACCCGGATGCCGGGTACGCCGCCGCTTCCTGGAGGAGAACCTGGAGGTCGTGTGGCAGCGTCGCTGACTCTGCCACAGCCTGGCTGTGCTTGACGACCAGGCCGGACGATCGTGCCGGGAGAGCGGACGGTAAGTCGAACCGTGCATCCCAGAAGGCTCACTGCATCGTACCACCCCGCACTACGGACGGGCCGGAGGCTGTGCCCGAGGGCACACGGCTGGCGCGCGCGCCCGTCAGGTCGATCCCGGGGCGGAGCGTACGCCACCCGGCCGACTCGTCGACGAGCTCCGTCAGGACGGCGTCACGCCGGGCACGCTGACCGGGGGTCGTGAGCAGCAGGACGGTGGGACCCGCACCCGAGATCGTCGCGGCGAGACCCTCCGCGCGGAGGGCACGCAGCAGCTCGCTCGAGGCTCCGAGGGCCGCCGCGCGGTACGACTGGTGCAGCCGGTCCTCCGTTGCCTCGAAGAGCAGCTCGGGCCGGCGGGCGAGCGCCTCGACCAGGAGGGCCGCCCGGCCCGCGGTGAACGCCGCGTCCGCGTGAGCGACGCGCGCCGGGAGCGCCGCACGGGCCCGGGCCGTGGCCAGGCGGTGGTCCGGGACCAGCACCGTGGCCTCGATCGACGGGTCCACGTCCAAGCCCACCGCACGGGCGCCGTCGTCGCCGGTCCAGGCAACCGTGGCGCCGCCCTGCACGGCCGGGGCGGCGTTGTCGGGGTGTCCCTCGAACTCCGTCGCGAGGCGCAGCACCGCGGCGCCGTCGAGCGACCGCGGGTCGGCGAGCAGCGCCCGCGCCGCCACGACGCCGGCCACCGCGGCGGCCGCGGACGACCCGAGGCCGCGACCGTGGGGGATCGCGTTGACACAGGTGAGGTGCAGCCCGGTGGGCGGGGCGCCCGCGTACTCCATGGTGCGCCGGATCGCGCGGACCACGAGGTGCTCCTCCCCGTCGGGCACCTCGCCGGCCCCCTCGCCCTGCACGTCGACCATGACCTCGTCACGAGCGACGAGCCGCACGTCGACCTCGTCGTACAGGGACAGCGCGAGCCCGAGGGCGTCGAAGCCGGGACCGAGGTTCGCGCTCGTCGCGGGCACCCGCACGCGCACGTGGTCCGCGCCCAGCTGCACGTCAGGCCAGCCCGAGAGCATCCGCGACCGAGACCACGTCGGTGCTCACGCGCGTGGGGGCGACCTCGCCGCCGTCGGGCGTGCGCAACGCCCAGGCCGGGTCCTTGAGCCCGTGGCCCGTCACGGTGATGGTGATGCGCGACCCGGCCGGAACCAGCCCGCGGGCCGACCGGGACAGCAGGCCCGCGACGCCGGCGGCCGACGCCGGCTCGACGAAGACCCCGACCTCGGACGACAGGATGCGGTGGGCGGCGAGGATCTCCTCGTCGGTGACCGCCTCGATGACGCCGCCGGACGTGTCGCGCGCTTCCACGGCCTGCTCCCAGGAGGCCGGGTTGCCGATGCGGATCGCCGTGGCGATGGTCTCCGGCTCGTCGATCGGGTGGCCCGCGACGATGGGCGCCGAGCCCGCGGCCTGGAAGCCCCACATCACCGGCGTGCGGGAGGCCCGCACCGGGCCCGCCGCAGGGTCGGCGTACTCCCGGAAGCCCTTCCAGTACGCGGTGATGTTGCCCGCGTTGCCGACCGGCAGGACGTGGATGTCCGGCGCGTCGCCCAGCGCGTCGACGATCTCGAAAGCCGCCGTCTTCTGGCCCTCGATCCGGTCGGGGTTCACCGAGTTGACCAGCTCGACCGGGTAGGCCTCGGCCAGCTTGCGGGCCGCGACCAGGCAGTCGTCGAAGTTGCCGTCGACCTGGAGGAGGCGGGCGCCGTGGGCGATGGCCTGGCTGAGCTTGCCCATCGCGATCTTGCCGTCGGGCACCAGCACCGCACACACCATGCCCGCGCGCGTGGCGTACGCCGCCGCCGACGCCGACGTGTTGCCGGTCGAGGCGCAGACCACGACCCGGGCGCCACGCGCGGCGGCGGCGGAGATCGCCGTCGTCATGCCGCGGTCCTTGAACGAGCCGGTCGGGTTCATCCCCTCGACCTTGACGAACACCTCGGCGCCCACCCGCTCGCCCAGGGCCGGCGCGGGGACGAGCGGCGTGCCGCCCTCCCCCAGCGTCACGACGGTACGGCGCACGTGCTCCGGCAGGCGGTCGGCGTACTCGGTGATCACGCCCCGCCACTGGTGCGCGCCAGGCCCGGGGAAGGCAGGCGCCGGCGCAGTCGACGTCGAGGTGGAAGGTGCGGCGTGGGGCACGGTGGCGGGCATGCGGGTCATCCCTCGACTCTCAGGACGGACGTGATCTCCTGGACGGGCTCGAGCCCGCGCAGGGCGGCGACGGTCGCGGCCAGAGAGGCCTCGCGCGCCGCATGGGTGGTGAGCAGCAGCTGGGCGGAGCCCTCGACGGGCGCCGCCTGGCGCACCGTGTCGATCGAGACCCCGTGGTCGGCCAGGGCGCCGGCCACCTGGGCGAGGACGCCCGGCCGGTCGGCCACGACCATGCGGACCTGGTACCGCGTGACGGCGGCCTCGGGCGGCAGGATGCGGAGCGCGGCGTACGTGGACTCCTGGGGGCCCTTGCCGCCCAGCACGCGGTGGCGGGCCGCGGACACCACGTCACCCAGCACCGCCGACGCGGTGGGCCGCCCGCCGGCCCCCTGCCCGTAGAACATCAGCGGGCCTGCGGCGTCCGCCTCGACGAAGACGGCGTTGAACGCGCCGCGCACGTTGGCCAGCGGGTGCTCGGCGGGCACGAGCGACGGGTGGACGCGGACGGAGACCCCCTCCTCCGTGCGCTCGGCGATGGCGAGCAGCTTCACGACGTGACCGGTGCGCGCGGCCCACGCCACGTCGTCGGCGGTCACGCCCGTGATGCCCTCGCGGGCCACGTCGTCGAGGCCCACCCGGGTGTGGAACGCGAGGCTCGCGAGGATGGCGGCCTTGGCCGCCGCGTCGAAGCCCTCGACGTCCGCCGTGGGGTCGGCCTCCGCATAGCCCAGGTCCTGGGCCTGCTTGACCGCCTCCTCGAAGCCCAGGCCACCGCTCGCCATCTGGTCCAGCACGTAGTTGGTGGTGCCGTTGACGATGCCGAGCAGGCGCGTCACGTGGTCGCCCGCGAGGGACTCCCGCACAGGGCGCACGATCGGGATGGCGCCCGCCACGGCCGCCTCGAAGTAGATGTCCACCCCTGCCGCGTCCGCCGCCTTGTAGAGCGTGGGGCCGTCGTCGGCCAGGAGGGCCTTGTTGGCGGTCACCACCGCCGCGCCGCCTGCGACCGCGCGGAGCAGGAGCGTGCGGGCCGGCTCGAGGCCGCCCATCACCTCCACGACGATGTCTGCGCCGTCCACGAGCGACTCCGCGTCCTCGGTGAGGAGCTCCCGCGGGATCGCGCTGTCACGTCGCACCGCGGTGTTCCGCACGGCGATGCCGACGAGCTCGAGCGGCGCGCCGGCGCGGGCCGCCAGGTCGGGCCCGTGCTCCAGCAGCGCGCGAGCCACCTGCGTGCCGACCACCCCGCAGCCGAGCAGGGCGATGCGGAGCGGAGCGGGTCTGGCTGCGGGCACGGTGGTCCTACTCTCTGTCACGACGGGGGTCCGGGGACGAGGCGCCCCGAGGGGGCGGTCGGGCTCAGGATAGCCGTGACGTACGACACCCGGTCGGGTGGTTCCACTCCTCGGCCCGGGACGGGCACGACAGAGGCGGCCACCCGGGGGGAGCCGCCTCTGCCGTTCATCAGTCCGTGCCTGTCTCAGACGTCGTTGACGCCGTGGCACACCTTGTACTTCTTGCCCGACCCGCAGGGGCACTGCGCGTTGCGCGGCGTGCCCGGGAAGGTGCGGCCGTCGCTCTCCGCGGCAGCGGCCTCGCCGTGCAGCGCCCGGCGCGCGCGGCGCGAGGCGTCCGAGCCTGCCGCCCCGCCGGCGGAACCGGACGTGCCACGGGACACGAAGGCCGAGCCGCTGCCGTCGTCGCTCGGGGCGGAGTAGGTGAGCGGCGCCTGCCGGGCCGGGCCGTCCAGGCCCTTGGCCAGGAGGATCGGCTCCGTGGGCGGGGCCGACGGCGTCCGGCGCTCACCCGGGAGGGCGGCGGGGACGAGGGGGCTCTGCGTGGTCGGCGCCGGCTCCGGGGCGACGGGGGCGTCGTCGACGGGGCCCGCCGTCGAGCCACCGGTCATGTCGACCGGGCCGTCCGCCGTCGAGCCCGCGGGCTGCTGCACGCTGACCTCGAGGTTGAAGAGGAAGCCGACGGACTCCTCCTTGATGGCGTCCGTCATGGCCTGGAACAGCAGGAAGCCCTCGCGCTGGTACTCCACCAGGGGGTCGCGCTGCGCCATGGCGCGCAGGCCGATGCCCTCCTTGAGGTAGTCCATCTCGTACAGGTGCTCGCGCCACTTGCGGTCCAGGACCGACAGCACCACACGTCGCTCCAGCTGACGCATCGCCGAGTGGCCGAGCTGCTCCTCGCGGGCCTCGTACGCCACCCGGGCGTCGGACAGGATCTCCTCCAGCAGCATCTCGCTGGTGAGGCTGCTGATGCCGCCCGCCTCCGCCGTCACGTCCTCCACGGTGATCGACACCGGGTACACGGCGCGCAGCGCCGTCCAGAGGGCGTCCAGGTCCCAGGTCTCGGGCACGCCGTCCGCGGTGGCGTTCCGCACGTAGTCGGTGACCACGTCCGTGAGGAAGTGCTGCACCTGCTCGTGCAGGTCCTCGCCCTCGAGCACGCGGCGGCGCTCGGCGTAGATGACGGAGCGCTGGCGCGACAGGACGTCGTCGTACTTGAGGACGTTCTTGCGGATCTCGAAGTTGCGCGCCTCGACCTGGCCCTGCGCGCTGGCGATGCCGCGCGTGACCATCTTCGACTCGAGCGGCATGTCGTCCGGGAAGCCCGCCCGGTTCATCATCGCCTCGGCGAGGCCCGAGTTGAACAGGCGCATCAGGTCGTCCTGCATCGACAGGTAGAACCGGGACTCGCCCGGGTCGCCCTGACGGCCGGAACGGCCGCGGAGCTGGTTGTCGATCCGGCGCGACTCGTGACGCTCGGTGCCCAGCACGTACAGGCCGCCCAGGCTCACGACCTCGTCGTGCTCGGCCGCGACGGCCGTCTTGGCCTTCTCCAGCGCCTCCGGCCAGGCGGCCTCGTACTCCTCGGGCGTCTCGAGCGGGTCCAGGCCGCGCGACGCGAGCTCCGACACGGCGATGTGCTCCGCGTTGCCGCCCAGCATGATGTCGGTACCGCGGCCGGCCATGTTCGTCGCGACGGTGACGGCGCCCTTGCGGCCCGCCATGGCGACGATCGCGGCCTCGCGCTCGTGCTCCTTCGCGTTGAGCACGTTGTGCGGCACGCCGGCCTTCTTCAGCTTGGCGCTGAGGAGCTCCGACTTCTCCACGCTCGTGGTGCCCACCAGCACCGGCTGGCCCACGGCGTGACGCTCCACGATGTCGGCCACCACCGCGTCGAACTTGCCGTCCTCGTTCTTGTAGACGAGGTCGGGCTGGTCGATGCGCTGCGGCGGCCGGTTGGTCGGGATCGGCACGACGCCGATGTTGTACGTGCCCTGGAACTCCGCGGCCTCGGTCTCGGCGGTACCCGTCATGCCCGCGAGCTTCGAGTAGAGGCGGAAGTAGTTCTGCAGCGTGATGGTGGCGAGCGTCTGGTTCTCCGCCTTGATCGCCACGCCCTCCTTGGCCTCGATGGCCTGGTGCATGCCCTCGTTGTAGCGGCGGCCGGCGAGGATACGGCCGGTGTGCTCGTCGACGATCATGACCTCGCCGTTGAGGACCACGTAGTCCTTGTCGCGCTTGAAGAGCTCCTTGGCCTTGATGGCGTTGTTCAGGAACCCGATCAGCGGCGTGTTCAGCGACTCGTACAGGTTGTCGATGCCGAGGTAGTCCTCGATCCGGGCGATGCCCGGCTCCAGCACGCCCACCGTGCGCTTCTTCTCGTCGACCTCGTAGTCGGTGCCGGCGCGCAGGCGGTTCACGACCTTGGCGAACTCGGTGTACCAGCGGTTGGCGTCGCCCGACGCCGGGCCCGAGATGATCAGCGGCGTACGAGCCTCGTCGATGAGGATCGAGTCCACCTCGTCGACGATGGCGAAGTTGTGGCCGCGCTGCACCAGGTCGTCGGTCGACCAGGCCATGTTGTCGCGCAGATAGTCGAAGCCGAACTCGTTGTTGGTGCCGTACGTGATGTCGGCCGCGTACTGCTCGCGGCGCTGCGCCGGCGTCTGGCCCGACAGGATGATGCCCGTGGACATGCCGAGGAACCGGAACACGCGGCCCATGAGCTCGCCCTGGTACTTGGCCAGGTAGTCGTTCGTCGTGACGATGTGGACGCCCTTGCCCTCGAGCGCGTTGAGGTACGCCGCGGTCGTGGCGACGAGGGTCTTGCCCTCACCGGTGCGCATCTCGGCGATGTTGCCGAGGTGCAGGGCGGCACCGCCCATGAGCTGCACGTCGAAGTGGCGCTGGCCGAGCGTGCGGCGCGCGGCCTCACGGACCGCGGCGAACGCCTCGGGCAGCACGTCGTCGAGCTTCTGGCCGGAGGCGAGCCGCTCGCGGAAGCGCTCCGTCTCCTCGCGCAGCTCTTCGTCGCTGAGCTCGGTGAAGCTCGGCTCCAGGCGGTTGACCTGGTCCGCGATGGACGACAGCTTCTTGAGGATCCGGCCCTCGCCAATGCGGAGGACCTTCTCGAGGATGGAAGGCACGCACTTCTCCCGTGATCGGTAGCGTCCCCCGCCTGGGAGACGTTCGGTCGGCGTTCACCGGCCGGCCCGGCCGGGAGCCGGTCGGACAGGTCAGGTCACACCGTCGTCCATCGTAGGCCGTCCGGCAACGCTACCGGCCCCGTCGCCCGACGTCGGACGGCTAGGTTCGCCCAGAGGGTAACGTCCCGGCGTGTCGCCTGGTTCCCCCGGCGCGGCAGCGGCCACCGCCGGGACGGCTCCGGGCGCCGCCGGCCGGGACCGCGCCGCCTGCTGGTCGCGCATCTCCTCGGCGTCGTCGTACCCGAACACGGCCTCCGCCGCGTTGTCCGCGAGCGCCGTGCCCGCGGTGCCGTACAAGTGGAAGACGGCGTCGGCGCCGTGCCGCTCGAGCTCGGCCGCGTCGTCGTCGTACCGGGCGATCGCCGCGACCGGGCCCTCGAAGCCGCCTGCGCGGAGCTGGGCCAGGGCGATGAGGTTGGCTGCGTGGAAGGGCATGGCGAGCACCGCGAGCCGCACGTGGCCGGCGCTGCGGACCCGGGCCCAGAACTCGATGTCGGTGGCGTCCGCCTGGACCACGTCGAACCCGTCGGCGCGCAGGGCGGCGACCCGGGCCGGGTCGTGCTCCACGCCGAGGACGGAGAGCCCGTAGTTGTCCCGGAGCCGGCGGAAGGCCCCGCGACCCACCCGGCCCATGCCGAGCACGACAGCCTCGACCTCGCCCACGTCGATGGGCCGCTCCTCGGGGTGGAGCCGCTCGGGCGGGCGGGAGGGCAGCCGGGCGGCGACCATCCGGGCGATCTCGTTGCCGCGGCGGTTGACCACGGCGGAGACCACGAAGCTGGCGGCCACGGCCACGGCCATGGCCACGAGCCAGTCCTCGGACAGCATGCCGGAGGAGGCGCCGACCGCCACGACGATGAGCCCGAACTCCGAGTAGTTGGACAGCACCATGGCGGCGAGGAACGCCGTCCGCTTCTTCAGGCGCATCATCCACAGGAGCCCGGCGTAGACGACCGCCTGGAACGGGAGGAGGAGCAGCAGGAGCAGCCCCAGCGTGACGGTCTCCCAGGTCAGCGCCCCGGTGAGGCCGATCGAGACGAAGAACCCGACGAGGAGCAGCTCCTTGACGGTGAACAGCGAGCGCGAGAGCTCCGTCGCGGCGGGGTGCGAGGCCAGGAGGAGGCCCATGACGATCGCACCGAGGTCGCCCTTGAGGTTGACGGCGTCGAAGAGCCAGTAGCCGGGGACGAGCGCCACGACGATGCCGAACAGGGCCTGCAGCTCGCCGTGCCCGATCTTGTCCCAGATGCGGCGGAGCACCCACGACCCGGGCACCAGCAGCACGAGGGCGAGCGCCCAGGGGCTGGGTGCGTGCCCCTCGGTCACCGAGAGGAACACGACGGCGATGATGTCCTGCATGACGAGCACGCCGATGGCGATGCGGCCGTAGAGCGCCGTGTGGTCGCTCCGGGCGTCGAGCACCTTGATCACGAACACCGTGGACGAGAAGGAGAGGGCGAGCCCGACCAGCGCGAGCACGCCCAGCGACTCGCCCGCCAGCATGGTGAAGCCCACCGCGGCCAGCAGCCCCAGGAAGCCGATGCCGAGGCCGATGCTCACCAGCATGTGCGCCGCGGTGGTGAGCCAGACGTCGCGGCGCAGGAGCGACCGCACGTCGAGCTTGAGCCCGATGCCGAAGAGCAGGAGCGTGACGCCGAGGTCGGCGAGCGTGTGCAGGTACGGCAGCTCGGCGACGCCGGCCGCGCCCAGGACGAAGCCCGCCGCGAGGAATCCCACCAGCGGGGGGAGCCGGAGCAGGACGGCGATCAGACCCGCGGCGAACGTGACTGCCAGGTACATCGCCGCGGTCGCCATGTCCGAATATTATCGGCCCGCCGGGGTGCTCCGGTCCTGCCTGTCCAGCACCGGTCAGACGCCCGCCGCCAGCGCACCGCTCAGCGCCGGCGCCAGGTCCCCCGGTCCCGTGATCTCGACGGCGCCGAGGCCGAGCCATCCGGCCATGAGCCGGAGCTCGGCAGCGAGGCGCTCCGGCGTCGCGGGGGTGACGTGCGGCTCGGCATGGGCGGACTGCACGCGGAGCACCCCCGCCTGCCGGTCGGCCTTGAGGTCCACGCGGGCGGTGATCCGCTCGTCCTCGAGGAACGGCAGCACGTAGTAGCCGTGGACCCGCTTGGGCGCCGGCACGTAGATCTCGATGCGGTACACCGTGCCGAAGAGCCGTTCGAGCCGGGTGCGCTCGAAGACCAGCGGGTCGAAGGGCGCGAGCAGCGCCTGCCCGTCGGCCCGGCGCGGGAGCTGGGCGTCCTTGTGGAGGAGGGTGCGCTCGTCCCAGCCCGTGACGGTCGCGGGCACCAGCACGCCGTCCTCGACCAGCTCGGCCAGCGCGCGGTCGGCGGCGGGGCCACGGAGCCGGAAGTAGTCCTTGATGCAGCGCGGCGTGCCGATGCCGTGGGCGCGGGCACCGATCTCGGCGAGGAGCCGCAGCGCCTGGTCGTCGGGGACGGGCGGCGCGGCGAGGACGTGCGGCGGGAGCACGCGCTCGGGGAGGTCGTAGAGGCGCTCGAACGCCGCGTTCCGGCCGGCCGACGTGACCTCGCCCGTGAAGAACAGGAACTCGAGGACCCGCTTGGAGACCGTCCAGTTCCAGCCCCACTGGACCTTGTTGCGGGGGGCCGTGCGGCCCTCCGCCTCGAGCAGCGCGTGGATGGCGGAGGCGGTGACCGGCCCCTTCTCCGCGACGATCTGCCGCACCTCGGCCACCTCCGCGGAGTGTGCCAGGGGGACGTTCGCGATGGACCCCCACGCCTCGGTGAGGTACTTGCGCCGCCGCCACTCCAGCAGCTGGTAGGTCTCGGGCGGCACGAACGAGGCGACGTGCGCCCACGTCTCCACGAGCCGCCGGGGCGCGCGCCCGGACGCACGGTCCAGCAGCGCGGTGTCGTACGGGCCCAGCCGGGAGAACACCGGCAGGAGGTGGGCGCGTGCCAGGACGTTCACCGAGTCGATCTGCAGGAGGCCGATCCGGTCGATCACCCCCTGCACGTGCCGCATCGTGACGGCAGGGCCCGGACGGCGGGCCCGGTGCAGGCCCTGGGCGGCGAGAGCGGCACGGCGGGCCTGGGGCAGCGACAGCGCGACGGGTTTCACCGTCCCATGGTGCCGCGAGCCACCGACACTCCCCCGCGCCACGCACGGACGAGCCCCGGCGCGCCACGGGTCGGCGGCGGGCCGGGGCTCGGCGGGACAGGACTACGTCAGATCGCTGACCGGCTGACCGGTGCACGGGTTGTCGAGCGCGATGACGCCGAAGCTCCACCCCTTGCTGCGGCGGTACAGCACCGACGGCCGCGACGTCTCCTTGTCGATGAAGAGGTAGAAGTCGTGGCCCACCATCTCCATCTCGTACACGGCGTCGTCGATGGTCATGGGCTCGGCGTGGTGCAGCTTCTGGCGGATCACCACGGGCGAGTCGCCCAGGTGGGTCTCCACCGAGTCACCCGGCCGCGCGAGGGCCGCAGGCGCGCTCACCTCGGACGCGGCGGGGGCGTCCGCCTCGGCGACCTCCTCGTAGGGCCGCACGTCGACGGGCGGCGTCACGGTGTGGCTCCGGTGGTCCTTGCGCCGGTCGCGTGCGCGACGGAGTCGCTCGTTGAGCTTGTCGATCGCGAGGTCGAGAGCCCCGAACCGGTCGTCCGCGCTGGCCTCGGCGCGGATCACCGGGCCCTTCGCACGCACCGTGAGCTCGACCCGCTCGCTGCGGTCGGCGAGCCGCGGGTTGTTCTCGTGCGTCACCTCGACGTCCACGCGCATCGCGCTGGGCGACAGCAGCTCCACCTTCGCGAGCTTGTCCTCCACGTGTCGGCGGAACCTGTCCGCGACCTCCGTGTGCCTGCCGACGACGACGATCTCCATGTGAGTGCTCCGCTCGGATCGTGGGCGCCGCCCGGGCTTCTTCCGCTGCGGCGCGCGCCCGTGTGTGGTTCTCGATGGCGCCTTGCGGCGCCCGGGTCTCGGACCACCTCCCTCGCGGGGGCTCGACCCCTGCGACCGAACCCCTTCGGTCGCCGGAGAAGCTCGGACGCCTCTCCCGGCTGGGTGTTCAGGCTAACCCCGGAACCTGGGAGCCCGACACCCCAGAAGACCCCCCAACGACGTGACATCTATCCGTCACTCCGTCACCTTTTTGGGGGGTATATCGGACATCTTGAAGCTCGCTCCCGGCGGCGGCGTCGCTGCCAGCACGAACGCGCCCAGAACCGCTCCCCCAGCCGCTTCCAGCGTTCTCTCAGCCGCGGCCAGCGTGGCCCCCGTCGTCAGGATGTCGTCCACCAGCAGGCACGGCGCGGGCAGCTCGCGCCGCCCGCCGCGCGTCACCCGGACCGCGGACGCCAGGTTCCGGCCCCGCGCACGCGATCCGAGGCCCACCTGGTCCCGCGCGGACCCGGGACGGTGCAGGAGCTGGACCAGCCCGGCGTCGGCCCCCGCACGGCGCAGGCCCTGGGCCACCGCAGCGGCCAGGACCGTGACAGGCACGCGCCCGCGCGCCCGGAGCGCCGCCCCGCTCGACGGCACGGGCACGACCAGCAGGGGGCCGCCGGCGGCGCCCGCGAGGGCGGGCGCCAGGGCGGCGGCTCCCCGCTCGAGCGCCGGGCCGAGCAGGCGGTCCAGGTCGGCCCGCCCGCGGTCCTTCCAGTGCACGACGACGTCCCGCACCGCGCCCACGTACGGCGCCAGCGCCCAGACGGGCAGCGGGGGCGTCCCGTCGAGCCGGTCGAGCCGGGGCGCGGCGTCCTCGACGCGCACGGGCGGCCCGGCCAGCACCGCGGCGCACGACGAGCACCACAGCACGTCGGGCATGCCGCACGGGCAGGCCACCGGGAGCACGAGCCGCGCCAGCTCGGAAAGAGGGTTCACGACCACCAGCCTCCCCGACGCGCCCGGCCACCACCCGCGCCCGTCCACAGGCTCGGACGAACGCCCTGTCTCGGCAGGGGGCGGCGCCGCAGCACCGCTTCAGCCGGGGAA
Organism: Antribacter sp. NEAU-D49; assembly: GCF_057158775.1. Classification (NCBI taxonomy): domain Bacteria; kingdom Bacillati; phylum Actinomycetota; class Actinomycetes; order Micrococcales; family Promicromonosporaceae; genus Antribacter; species Antribacter sp. NEAU-D49. The sequence goes on from NZ_JBXTSN010000031.1 coordinate 41,455, forward strand.
GGCCACCAGGCTGACCGCCGTCCCCGGCAGCAGGTCCGTCCACGTCCCCTCGCTGGGCCGGCGGAACATGAGGGTCCCGTCGTCGTCGACCGCGTGGATCCCCTGGTCGTTGGAGCCCGCGGCGATCCGCTGCGGACCCACCACACCGGCCAGCTCGCGCGAGCGCCCGACGGCGTTCGGCGCGTATCCCCCGACCCCCGTCACCCACACGGACGTCTCGCCGCCGTCGTCGGTGAGGAGCCCGAGGTAGGTCTGGCCCGCCCACTGCACCTCGCGGACGTGCGGCACGGTGACGGCGACGCGCACCGCCCCGGCGAGCGCCGTCGGCAGGCCGTTCTTGTCGCGGACCACCCCCGCCACCTGGACCTGGCTCTCGCCCGACACCCCGCGGCTCACGACGGCGACCCGGGCGCCCTCCGGCGACACCCGGACACCGGTGACCTGCCGGCCCGTCAGCCAGTCGCCGGTGAGCGGCACCTGCGCCCCGTCCGGCGCGACGGCCAGGACCGAGCCGGGCGGCCCGCTGGTCCACACCATGCTGTACCGGTCGATCGACGGCGCTGCGAGGTCCGCGCCCGTGAGCAGGACCGCCGGGTCACCGGTCACCCGGCGGAGCGTGGTGGTCCCGTCCCGCACCACGACCGGCGTCGACGCCGGCCCCACGGCCAGCGCCGTCGGGTCGGTCACGCCCGACCAGTCCGTCTCCTCCGCGAACTCGACGAGGCGACCGTCGTCGCCGGCCCTGTGGAGGGTGCCGTCCGCCAGCACGACGGGTCGGCCCTCGGTCCGCGGGAGCGACGGCCCAGCCCCGCCGTTCACGTCGAGCAGCGCCGAACCGTCGGACAGCGTCACAGGCTGCGTGGGTCGTCCGTCCGGGGACAGGGTGGCGCCGATCTGCGCCGCGATGAGCGCCCGGTCGGCGGCGGAGGCGTCGAGGATCTGCGACGTCAGCGGGACCTCCAGCTGACCGGTCTCGGGATTGTCCGCGACGGCCCCGATGGAGAGCCCGGTGCCCTCCGGCACGACGCTGATCGCCGCTCCCTGGAGGTACGCGGGCGGCCCCGCGAGGACCTCCTCGACCGCCTTGGCGCGCCAGCCGTTCTCCGGGAACCAGCGCTGGTCGGGCACCCAGTAGGACCGGTCGGGCGTCGGGAAGTAGAGCCGCACCGGCCGGTAGGAGTTCGTGAAGATGACCTCGTGGAGGTACAGGCCGTTGTCCAGCTCGCTGATGCGCCACTGGCCGTCGGCGCCCTTCACGAGCGTGAACTCGGCCTGCGCCGGGGTGGGCACCTGCTGCTCGGTCAGCACGCCGCGCTCGTCCACCGTCGCCGTCACCTCGGCGCTGAACCGGACGGTGGTCGTGAGCGCGTCCTCCGCCACCGGGTCGGCCGTCAGCACGGGGTCGGCCTGCATCACGTAGACCCGTTCGTCCGGGTTCCACGCCGAGACCGCGAGCGGCTGGAGGAACTGGTTCGCCACGGTGAAGCGCGCCGGGTTGTTGGGCCCGGTCGAGGCTGCCATCAGGAAGCCCCGCACGATCGCCTCGGGTCCCGCCCCCTCCCGCGGGCCCGACGCGGGCAGGTACACGATGGGCCGGGGGTCGGCCTCCGCCGCCGCGTCGACGTCGCCCACCCAGGGCTCACCCGACGTCGGGATCGTGGCGCAGCCACCCAGCAGCGCCGCGGGCACAGCGAGGAGTGCGACCAGCCGGGCAACGAGGCGGCGCGTCGTCCGCGTGCGGGTCATCGGTGCACCTCCAGCTCCTCGTCGGCGATCGTCGGCAGGTCCGGGATCGTCGTGGGGCTCGGACCGCCGGACGGGTTGACGACGGGCACCTGACCCGTGGAGACGTGCGGCTCGTGGGACGGCGGCACCAGCGGGACCGGCGGCTCCGTGACCGTCAGGCCGGCCCGGCGGGGCAGGACCAGCCGGAAGCTCGCACCCCGGCCGGGCCGGCCCCAGGCCTCCAGGCGGCCGGCGTGCAGACGCGCGTCCTCCATCGCGATCGCGAGACCGAGACCGGTGCCGCCGGTCGTGCGGGCGCGAGCGGGGTCGGCGCGCCAGAACCGGTCGAAGACGTGCTCCACCTCCGGCTGCGTCATGCCCACGCCGTAGTCGCGCACCACGACGGCCACCGACCATCGGTCCTCCGCGACGGTGATCTCCACGGGCCGCTCCTCGGCGTGCTCGATCGCGTTGACCACGAGGTTGCGCAGGATCCGCTCGACGCGCCGGGAGTCGATGTCCGCGACGGCGTCGTTCTCCGGGAAGTGCAGCGAGACGGCGACCTCCTTGCGCTCCGCGAGCGGCATCGCCTGCTCCACGACCTGCGCCACGAGGTCGCGCAGGTCGTGCCGCTCGGCGTCGAGCACGGCCGCGCCGGCGTCGAACCGGCTGATCTCGAGGAGGTCGGCGAGGAGAGTCTCGAACCGGTCGATCTGGTCCTGCAGCAGCTCCGCGGACCGGCGGGCCCCGGGCTGCAGGTCGTCACGCTCGGCGTGGATGACCTCGCTGGCCATCCGGATCGTCGTGAGCGGCGTCCGCAGCTCGTGCGACACGTCGGACACGAACCGGCGCTGGAGCGTCGAGAGCTCCTCCATGCGGCGGATCTGGTCCTGGAGGCTCGTCGCCATCTCGTTGAACGACCGGGCGAGCGACGCCATCTCGTCCTTGCCCTTGCCGACGGGCATCCGCTCGGACAGGTGGCCGTCGGCCAGCCGCTCGGCCACCGTCGCCGCACGGGTCACGGGCAGGACGGTCTGCCGGGTGACGAGCCGGGTGATCACGCCGATCAGCACAAGGATGCCCACCGCACCGACGAGGAGGACCCGCTGGATCAGCGTCAGGGTCTCCTGCTCGTCCTCGAACGAGTAGAGGAAGTAGACCTCGTACGTGCCGAGGGCGGTGCCCTGCACCGTGGACCCGACCATGACCCCGGGCACCACATCGCCGTCCACGGGGATCGCCACCGACTGCAGCACCGGCACGTCGGACCGCGGGTCCTCCTCGCGGAGCGCGAGGTTGCGCTCCCGCAGGTCCTCGGTGAGGAGCGGCAGCACGTCGGGCGAGGCGATGTCCACGAGCCGCAGGTCCGTCCCCAGCTCGTGCATGAGGAGGACGTCGACGGCGCTCGAGCCCTGCGCCTGGAGGCGTCCGGGCACGTCGCTGAGCAGCCGGGTCAGCTCGGACTGCTGCGTGGCGGACGACTCCGCGACGGTGGTGCGCACCTGGTTGGTGAACGCGACGCTCTCGCGCTCGACGTCGGCGATGCGCTGTTCGAAGAGACCCCTGCTGATCGACGACGACAGGTACGTCCCCAGCACGGCGACCGCCACCACGCCCACCGCCAGGGCGGAGGCGGTGACCCGTAGCTGCATGGACGACCGCCACCGGTCCACGGCGCGCCGGAACGCACGCACCACCAGGGCGCGCACGTGCGTGCCCGTCCGCCGCAGCCGGTCCAGGAGGGACCGGGCGCGAGCGCGAGCGACGGGCAGTACCCCGAACGACACCGTCAGGGTCCCGTCACTGCGGTGCGCCCGCCTTGTAGCCCACGCCGCGCACCGTCAGGACGATCTCCGGGTTCTCCGGGTCGCGCTCGATCTTGGAGCGCAGCCGCTGGACGTGGACGTTCACGAGGCGCGTGTCGGCGCTGTGCCGGTAGCCCCACACGCGCTCCAGCAGGACCTCGCGGGTGAACACCTGCCACGGCTTGCGGGCGAGGGCCACGAGGAGGTCGAACTCGAGGGGCGTGAGCGAGATCCGCCGGCCCTCGCGCGTCACGGTGTGCCCGGTGACGTCGATCTCGACGTCACCCACCTTGAGCCGCTCGGGGCCGGGGTCCTCGGTGCGTCGCAGCCGCGCCTTGATGCGGGCGACGAGCTCCTTGGGCTTGAACGGCTTGGACACGTAGTCGTCCGCACCGGACTCGAGGCCCAGCACCACGTCTACCGTGTCGGACTTGGCGGTGAGCATGATGATCGGGGTGCCCGACTCGGCCCGGATCTCCCGGCAGACCTGCACGCCGTCCTTGCCGGGCAGCATGAGGTCGAGCAGCACGAGGTCGGGCTGGTGGGTGCGGAACATGCCGAGCGCGGAGTCGCCGTCGGCGCAGAACACCGGTTCGATGCCCTCACCGCGCAGCACGATCCCGATCATCTCTGCCAGGGCGGTGTCGTCGTCGACGACCAGGACGCGGACCTTCATGCCCCCAGTGTGCCAGGTCGGAGAGCTGTCACAGGCGTCCTGCCGCCTTGAGCGCGAGGTACGTGTCGGCGAGGCGCGGGGCGAGGTCGTCAGGCAGGGCCTCGACCACCTCGGCGCCGTACCGGCGGAGCATGGTCGTCACGGCCGTGCGCTCGAGGTCCCCTCGGGCGGCCGCGGCCGCGTCGTAGACGTCGGCCACCGTCTCGCGGCCCGCGCGCAGCGCGGCCACCTCCTCGTCGGCGACAGAGGCGACCACGACCTGGTGGTCGCGCGCGAGCTGGTCGACGACGGGCAGCAGGCCCGACTCCACCACCGCCGGGTCGAGGGCCGTCAGCAGCACCACGAGCGCCCGCTGGGACATCCGGGCGCGGACCTGCGCCACGACGCCCGACCAGTCGGTCTCGAGCAGCACCGGGTCGATCGTCGCCAGCCCCTCGGCCACCGCGGGCATCAGCCGGGGCCCTGCGGCCCCCGCCACCCGGGCCCGGACGACCCGGTCGAAGGCCACCAGCTCCACGCGGTCGCCCGCGTGCCCCGCCAGCGCCGAGAGCAGCAGCGCCGCCTCGATGCTGGCATCCAGGCGCGGTGCGCCCGTGCCGTCGGACGCACCCACGCGCGCCGCCGACGTGCGGCCCGTGTCCAGCACGATCAGCACGCGCCGGTCGCGCTCCGGCCGCCACGTGCGCACGACGACGTCGCGTCGCCGGGCGGTGGCGCGCCAGTCGATCGACCGCACGTCGTCGCCCACGACGTACTCGCGCAGGGAGTCGAACTCCGTGCCCTCACCGCGGATCTGCACCGCGGCGCGCCCGTCCATCTCCCGCAGCAGCGCGAGGCGCGACGGCAGGTGCTTGCGGCTCGCGAACTCGGGAAGCACGCGCAGGCGGCCCGGCACCGGCAGCGTGACCTGGCGCCCGGCGAGGCGCAGCGGCCCGAACGACCGGACCGTCACGCCACCCGCCTGGCGGTCGCCCCGGCGCGTCGGCACCAGCGTGGTGGCCAGGCGGGCCGACTCACGGTCCGGCAGGTTCACCTCGTGCCGCCCCGCGGTGCCGTCGCCGGCCTCAGGGCGGGTCCGCGCACCCGCCGACGGCGGCCAGGCGTCCCGGACCAGCGCCCGCAGCCGGCGGCCCGACACGTTGGTCACCACCAGCTCGGACCGGGCGGGGCTGCGCAGCCGGACGGACGCCGGTACACGCCGCTGGACCGCGACGCGCCGGGGCGACGCCGCCAGGGCCACGTCGATCCCGCACAGCACGAGCACCACGAGGAGCCAGAGGAGCACCGTGCCCTGCGACGGCACGACGAGCACCGGCACGAGGCCGACCGCCATGAGGGCGGCGGCACGCCAGGTGAGGACCATGTCGGTGGCGACCCGGGATCAGCGGGGCACGGGCACGGAGGCGAGCACCGTGTCCAGCACGCCCTCGGCGGTGACGCCCTCGAGCTCGGCCTCGGCGCGCAGCTGCACGCGGTGCCGGAGCGTCGGGTGGGCGAGAGCCTTGACGTCGTCGGGTGTCACGTACGCACGGCCGGACAGCCACGCCCAGGCCCGCGAGGTGGCGAGGAGCGCCGTGGCGCCACGGGGCGACACACCCAGGGAGAGCGACGGCGAGAACCGGGTCGCCCGGCAGACGTCGACGGCGTAGCCGAGCACCTCGCGCGAGACCTGGACCTGCGCCACCTCGGCACGGGCGGCGTCGAGCACCTGCTTTCCGGCGACGGGACGCACGCCGGCCGCGGCCAGGTTGCGCGGGTCGAAGCCCGCCGCGTGCCGCGCGAGCACCTCGACCTCCTGCTCCCGCTCGGGCAGCGGCAGCACGAGCTTGAGGAGGAAGCGGTCCAGCTGCGCCTCCGGCAGGGGGTACGTGCCCTCGTACTCGACGGGGTTCTGGGTGGCGATCACGATGAACGGGTCGGGCAGCGGCCGCGGCGTGCCGTCGACCGACACCTGCCGCTCCTCCATGGCCTCCAGCAGCGACGCCTGGGTCTTGGGGGGCGTGCGGTTGATCTCGTCGGCGAGCAGCAGGTTGGTGAACACCGGGCCCTCGCGGAAGGAGAACTCGGCCGTCCGGGCGTCGTAGACGAGCGAGCCCGTCACGTCGCCGGGCATCAGGTCGGGCGTGAACTGCACGCGCTTGGTGTCCAGGTCCAGCGCGGCCGCCAGGGTACGGACCAGCAGCGTCTTCGCGACGCCCGGCACACCCTCCAGCAGCACGTGGCCCTTGCACAGCAGGGCGATGAGCAGGCTCGTCACGGCGGAGTCCTGCCCGACGACGGCCTTGCCCACCTCCGTGCGGACCGCCGCCAGGGCGGAGCGCAGCTCGTGGGACGGACGTGGTGCTGTGGCGTCCATGGTTGTCTCGATCGGGTTGGTCACGGTCGGTGGACCTCGCTCTCCAGGGTGTCCAGATGACGCGCCAGCTGGAGCAGCGCGGCGTCGTCGGCGGGCGGGGGGCCGTAGAGCAGGTGCGCCACCTGCTCGGTCGGCCGGTTCGTGGCGGCGACGACCGCGTCCACGACGGTGGGGGCGTCGGCCGAGCGGGCCAGGCCCAGGCGCTTGGCGACCCGGTCGGCCGCCGCGGCGCGCAGGCCTGCCGCGGCGTGGCCGCGGGCCCTGGCCGCACGGTACAGGCGGCCGCGCCCGCGCGTGGTCTCGGCCGAGCGCACCAGGACCGGGAGGTCCTCGGTGACGAGCGGGCCGAGCCTGCGGCCGCGCCAGAACGCCAGGAACAGGGCGACGAACGCGAGGAGGAGCGCCACGGCGGTCGAGCCCGGCGGCAGGGTGGGCGTGAGCTGGCCGCTGTCTTCCTCTGTGCCGGTGCTCGTGTCGAACACCTCCGGCACGAACCAGACGAGGCGGTCGTGGGCGCCGAGGGTCCACAGGGCGAGCGCGGCGTTGCCCTGGTCCAGCACGGTCTCGTTGAGGATCACGGCCGGGTCGTCGATCACGGCGACGGACCGGTCGCCGGCCTGGACCCGCGCGAACGCGGCGTCGCCGTTCTCGTCGAGCCAGCACAGGACCGTACCGGGCCCCGTGCCGGTGCCCGTGACACCAGGGTCCAGGTCGACCGGCCCGGCAGCGCCGGCCGCCGGGTCGTCGCACTCCGGCTGGAGCACCCCGGCCTCCGACCACCCGGAGGTGGTGACGGCGCCGTCGGTCATGGCTTCGAGCAGCTCGAACTCCGGGGCCAGCAGCACGACGTCGGCCTCCATGGCCGCGAGCGAGTTGATCTGCACCGGCTCGAAGAAGCTCGGGTGCGGCGTGATGAGCAGCGTCGTCCCCGGGCCTGCGGCCCGGACCGCGTCCGCGACGGAACGCACGTACGTGACGTCCACCCCCTGGGCGCCGAGCACCTCGGCGACGGCGCGCGCGCCGTCCGGGTCCGCGTTGTCGGGCGCGTGCCGCACGCCGGAGGACGGTGGCCGGGTCCAGGCCAGGAACGCGACGAGCACGAGGAAGATGCCGACGACGGCCAGCGGCCACCTGCTGCGGCGCCAGCGGCCGCGCGCGCGGGACCCGGCGGTCGTGTCGTCGCCGATGACGACGGGCGGCTCGGCGGTCCCCGGCCCCGTGGGGCCGGTCGCCCCCGGGATGGCGTGAGGCGGGGCCAGCGCGGTCATGAGGCACCCCCGCGGGAGTCGGGCGCGGGCTGAGCGGGCGCGGCGCCGGCGCCGGCGGCTGCGGGCGCGGCGCCGGAGGCTGCGGCGCCCACGGCCGCCGTGACCTCGGGCCGGGCAGCGGCGACGGCGGCGTCGAGGTCGCGGAGCACCTGGTCGTCGTTCGCCGTCGCCCGGAGCTTGCCGTACTCGGCGTCGTCGAAGAGCCCGGCGCCGGTCCGGAGGTCAGCGGCGAGCACGGGGAGCCGCACGCCGGCGTCGGCCGCGGCCTCCTGCGCGGTGCGGCCCGGTCGCGGGTCGATGATCACGCGCTCCTCCAGGGACCGCACCACGGCACGGAACCGCTCCACCACGGCGGTGGACCAGTCCCCGGCGGCGGCCGCCGCGTCCGCCGCCGCGCGCATCTGCGCGGAGGTGCGCACGTCGTCCTCGTCCAGGACGACGGCGGCGGCCCGGCGCACGCGGGACAGCCGCACCGGTCCGGCCACCCACCAGGCGATGAGCACCACGAGAGCGATCGCGCCGACGAGGATGAGGGTGAACTGGAGCGGCGGCACGCCGATGTCGGGCACGCGCACGCCCTCGAAGAGGCCGAAGAACCAGTCGAAGAGCCGCTCCAGCAGCGACCTGTCGTCCTGGTAGTCCGGCTTGGCGAGCTCACGCCGGAGCCACTGCGCGGCGGTGTCGCGGTCGGGATCGACCGGCACGTCGAGGCGGATCACGCCACCCCTCACCGGTCCGCGGTCTCGGAGGCCGCCGCGGCGAGCTCGACGTCGAGGCCTTCCCGGCGCATGCGCAGGTCGATGTACTGGAGGGCCACGACACCGCCGAGGAACAGGAGCTGCAGCGCGTAGGCGGCCACGATGGCGACGCCGTACGCGATGCCGCCGCCTTCGGCGCTGCCGACCGCGAAGAGCACGCCGGCCAGCCCCCCGAGCACCCCGGCGATCACCTGGCCCACGATGTAGACGATCACGTAGGCGAGCAGGTAGATGCCGAACAGCCGCCAGAAGCTGCCGCGAGTGAGGGTCCAGACCCGCCGGACCGTCTCCCAGAAGGGGCGGCCCTCGAGCACGAGGGCGGCCGGGACCAGGCCCGTCCGCACGCCCAGCCAGACGGTGAGGACCAGGAAGGCCGGGATCGCCAGCACCACGATGATCCCCGTGAGGGCACCGCTGTCGTCCAGGCCCATCGCGGCCACGGCGAGCACCACGACCAGCGTGAGCGCCACGGTGAACGCGAGCCCCAGCAGCAGCGAGAACCCGATGAGGAACCAGGCCCGGCGACCGGCCTGGCGCCAGGCCTGACTCACGCCGATCTTGCGCCCGATCGCCGACTGTGCCACGGAGAGCGTGACGATCCCGTTCACCACAGGCGCGGCGAGAGCGAGGGTGAGGCTCGCGCCGATGCCGCTCGTGTACAGGAAGCCGAGCATGTCCTCGAGCCCGCCGAGGTCCTCGCCCTCGAGCGAGGAGAAGAGGTCCGAGACCATGGACGTGAAGGGCAGGCCGAGGAGGAAGCCGAGGACGGCGGCCACGACGATCACGATCGAGCTCAGGCCCAGCACCACCGCCGGGTTGTGCCGGATCGCGCTGAAGGCGCCGTCGTAGATCTCGCCCAGCGACAGCGGGCGCAGCGGCACGATGCCCGGCTTGTCGGCCACGGGAACGGGGCTGCCGTAGGGAGTGGTCACGCTCTGGACGGGCTGCCCGTACTGGGACTGGCCGTACTGGCTCTGCCCGTACTGCGGCTGCCCCGGCTGTCCGTAGGCGGGCGCGGGCTGCCCGTAGGCCGGCTGCCCGTAAGCGGGCTGGCCGTACGCCGGCTGCCCGTAAGCGGGCTGCCCGTACGCCGGCGGCGCGGCGGGCCGCTGCCCCTGACCTGTCTGCGACCCGTGCTGCGGCTGGCCGTAGGCGGCCGACCCGGCGGGAGCCGGCGGCGCGGGCGTCCCCGGGGCGCCGGGCCCAGGAGCCCCGGCAGCGGCGTCCGAGACGGCGCCGTCCGCGCCGGCGCCCGGGGCACCCGCGGGAGCCGGTTGCTCCGCCTGCGGACGCGCGTACTGCCCGTAGCGCGGCGGCTCGCCCCAGCCGGTCCCCCGCTGGTCGGGTGCGGGCTGGTCAGGTGCGGTGTCGGGCGTCGTCATGTGCTCGCTCCGGTGCTGGTGTCAAGGCTTCGAGGACCTGGGCGCGGAGCGCCGGTGCCTGTCGCGGCAACCCTAGTACGTCCAGGTGACAGCGGGCGCGCGCCCTCGGCGGGGCGCGCGGCGCGCCTCCGGGCTCAGCCTGCTGTCGGTACGACTTCACCCGCCTCGTGCGCGTCGAGGTCACCCGTGGCCCCGGCCCCGACCGCGCGACGGCCGAGCGCGTACACATAGACCCAGAACGCGGCGAGCACGATCGCACCGATCACGATCTTGAGCCACCAGGGCATCGTCGAGCCGGTCACGAAGCCCTCGACCAGGCCGGACAGCCCCAACGCGGCTGCCAACCCCACGACCAGGGTGATCAGGGCCCGGCCCTCCTCGCCGAGCGCAGCGAGACGCGGGCGCGGCCCAGGGTCCACCATCACCCAGAACAGGCGGATGCCCGCCGCTCCCGCGGCGAAGACGCTCGTCAGCTCGAGCAGGCCGTGGGGGGTGATGAGCTGGAGGAACAGGGCGAGCTCGCCGTGGGCGGCCATCATGCCGCCGATCGAGCCCACCATGACCGAGTTCTGGAACAGGACCCACAGGGGGTAGACGCCGGTGATGCCGGTCGCGATGCAGATGGCGGCGATGAAGGCGTTGTTGGTCCAGACCCGTGCGCCGAACCCCGCGCCCGGCTCGTAGTAGTCGGCGAACGCCGCCTCGACGTACTCCTCCTGGTAGCTGGGCGGGCCCATGGCCTGCAGCGCTTCGGCATCGTTGGCGACATAGAAGCCGGCCACGACGGCGACGAGGAGGCACGCCGCCGTGACCCCGTGGATCCACCACCGGATGCGGTAGAACGCCGCCGGCACGGACAGGGTCGCGAAGCGCACCACGTCCCGCCACGCCGGCTCGTGCGCTCCCGCGATCCGCGTGCGGGCGCCGTTCAGGAGGTCGGAGAGCCGGGTGACCAGCACGGGGTCCGGCGCGCTGGACCGCACTGTGGACAGGTGGGTGGCCACGGCCTGGTAGAGCCGCACCAGCTCGTCGGACTCGGCGCCGTCCAGCCGACGACGCCGGGACAGCTCGCGCAGGCGCTCCCACTCCGGATCGTGCACGGCGGTGAAGGCATCGAGGTCCACGGCCGATACCCTGCCACAGGTGGGCGCGCGACGGGCGCGCCGTCGTCGGCCCGCGCGCCCGACCGCGACGGGCTCGGAACAGGAGGCGCACGTGCAGGACGGCATCCTCATCGGTGAGGGCGTGGTGCTCGACGCCCGCCCGGCCTCGTTCGTGACGCGCGCGCTCAGCGGCCTGCTGGACCTCACGGTCATCGGTGCCACGCTGCTGGTCTTCGTCCTGGCGACCGGTGAGTGGTTGCTCCCGGAGGTCGCGATGGGCAGCGACGTCGGCGCGATCGTCTACATCGTCGTGATCGTGACGGTGACCGTCGGCATCCCCACCACCGTGGAGACGCTGACCCGCGGCCGGTCGCTCGGCAAGCTCGCGACGGGCATCCGCGTGGTCCGCGACGACGGCGGTCCCGTCCGGTTCCGGCACGCGTTCGTGCGCGCCCTCGTCGGTCTGCCGGAGCTCTGGGCCACGGGCGGAGGCCTCGCGGCCCTGATCTCGCTGACCAACCACCGGGGCAAGCGGCTCGGCGACATCGTCGCCGGCACCTACGCGATCCGCGTCCGCGGCGCCCGGCAGACCCTGGCCCCCGTGGTCATGCCCCCCGCCCTCGCCGGCTGGGCGCACACCGCCGACATGCGCCGGCTGCCCGACGGCCTCGCTCTCGCGGCACGCCGGCTCCTCGGCCGTGCCGACCGCCTGGCGACGCCGTCGCGGGCCCGCCTCGCCGTCGACCTCGCCGCCCGCGTGGAGCGGTACGTGGCGCCTGGCCCGCCGCCGGGCACCCACCCGGAGGCGTTCCTGCACGCGGTCCTCGCGGAGCGTCGCGACCGCGAGTGGGCGGCCGCGCAGCGCGAGCAGACCCGGGCCAAGGAGCAGGCGGTGCTGCTGCACCGGCTCCCCTACGCCGTCCCTGACCCCCGCGACTGACCCCCGCGCGCCGAGACAGCGCCCTCGTCCGACGAAGGCGCTGTCTCGGCGGGGGGGGTCAGCGCGCGACCGGCTCCCG
>NZ_JBXTSN010000031.1:53556-71340 GCF_057158775.1 Antribacter sp. NEAU-D49
CCCGCCCGCGGCGCCCGCTCCGCGCCGGTGGCCGCTCTCGGGGTGTTGGGGGCGGGGGGGGGTCAGCGCGCGACCGGCTCCCGCTCCAGGACCTTCTCGTACAGCGACTCGAAGGTGCCGAGCGTGGCGTCGATGGCGTGCACCGCCACGATCTCGCGGCTCGCGGTACCCCACCGCTCGCGCAGCGCGTGGTCCGCGACCAGCTCGGCGAGGTAGCCGGAGAGCTCCACGACGTCGCCCGGCTGGTAGAGGCGGCCGTTGGCGCCGGGACGCACGAGGTGCGGCAGCGCCATGGCGTCGGCCGCCACGACAGGCAGGCCCGCGGCCATGGCCTCGAGCGTGACGAGGCTCTGCAGCTCGGCGACTCCCGGCATGCAGAAGAGGTCCGCGCGGGCGTACGCCTCGAGCAGCTCGTCGTCCGTGACGTGACCCCGGAAGATCACCCGGTCCGCGATGCCCAGAGTGCCCGCGAGCGCCGTCCACTCGGCCCGCTTGGCGCCGTCACCGACCACCTCGAGGCGGGCGCGGACGTCGTCGGGCAGCATCGCGACGGCCCGGAGGAGCTCCTCGACGCGCTTCTCGGGGTCGAGGCGGCCCACGAAGAGGATGGTGGGCTCGGCGGCCGGTGCGTGCGGCCGGGGCCGGTACCGCTCGGTGTCGATGCCGTTGGAGACGGCGAACGCCTGCGTCAGGCCGGCGCGCTCCACGAGGAGGTCGACGGCGCGCGGCGTGGGGGCGGTGACGACCTGGGCGCGCGAGTAGACCCGCCCGAGGTCGCGCCACATCCACCGGCCGAGGGCGTCGCGGACGGGGTCGGGGAACGGCAGGTAGCCCACGATGTTCTCCGGCATCAGATGGTTGGTCGCCACGACGGGCCGGCCGGACCGGCGGGCGGCGTTCACGACGCCGCGCCCGACCACGAGGTGCCCGTTGGTGTGCACCACGTCGGGGTCCACGAGCTCCATGATCTCCGCCGTCTCGCGCGCTGCGTCCCACGGCATGCAGATCCGGAGGGCCTCGAGCGGCTGGTACCGCTTCGAGGTGACCCGGTGGACGGTGACCCCGTCCTGGACCTCGACACCGGGGCGTCCGGTGGGCGACGGTGCGACGACGTGGACGTCGTGCCCGCGGGCGGCGAGCCCGGTGGCGAGGCGGCCGGCGAAGCGTGCGGCGCCGTTCACGTCGGGCGGATAGGTCTCTGCGCCGACGAGGATCCGGAGCATGTTCACGGGGGTACTCCCGAGGTTGAGGTCTGGAGGGACGGGTTCAGGCGGCGACGGCGGCGTCCGCGCGGGCGGCGACGGCGTCGGGGTGGTGATGGGCAAGGGTGAGCACACCGGCGGTCGCGGCGAGCGCCGCCCCGCCGAGGAGAGCCCAGGTCGCCACGGGTGTGGCGGCGCCCTCGCCCAGGAGGACAGCACCGAGGAGGACCGCCACGATCGGGTCCACGACGGTGAGGCAGGCGATGACGACCTCGGGGGCGCCCGCGTGGTAGGCGTGCTGGACGAGCCAGCCACCCACCGCCAGCGAGGCCACGAGGCCGGCCGCGGCGCCGAGCACCGGCAGGTCGAAGAGCCCCACGTCGCCCGCGGCGACCGACTGCGACACGGCGCGGACCAGGGCGGACACGAGCCCGAAGGCCGAGGCGCCGGCCATGGCGAGCGCGACGCACCGCACCGTGCCGGACTGGGCGAGCCCCAGCACGGTGAGCAGCGCGACGACGGCGGCCACGCACAGCCCGGCCACGAGCGTGGCGCCGCCGGTGGGCGAGTGGCTGGCGGCCGAGCCCGCGGACGCCACCACGAAGACGACGACCCCGATGATGCTGACCACCGCCCCGACGACCACGCCGGCGGCGGGCCGGCGACCCGAGCGGGCCGCTGAGAGCAGCACCGCCAGAGGGACCGCGAGAACCCCGACCGGCTGCACCACCCGCAGGGGCGCGAGGAGGAGGGCGACGGCGTGCACCACGGTTCCGGCCCCGGCCAGGCCCAGCCCGGCGAGCCACCGCGGTCGGCGCATGATCCCGATGAGGCGCCGCGTCGACAGCGCCCGGCCGGGACCACCGGCGTCGTCCGGCGTGCCGGGACCGTCCGTCTCGTCCGGGTGCCCGGCACGCACCGCGTGGTGCTGGAGCGCCGAGGACACCGCGAAGCAGGCGGCGCCCAGCAGGGCGAGCAGGATGGCGGCGCTGTGGCCCCAGGTCGCGTCGCCCACTCAGCTGTCCAGCAGGAGGTCGGCGTGGGGCCTCATGTCGGCGGACATTACACGCCCGCAGCGGACCAGCGAGTGACTGTCCGGTGAACCGGAGGTGACGTCCTCGTGTGGGCGCCGGGGGGCGCTGCTCGTCGTCATGGACCAACCGTGGCAGGTCGTCGCCGTCCGCGTACATCGGGTTGTCCCCCCGAACCTGTCGGGGTCAACCCCCGAGTCCGGCTCGGGGGACGTCTCAGCCTCCCGGATGACCCCAGGAGCACGACCCGGTGGCTAGGCTCGGCGGCGATGCCACTCCACGCCCTCCCCTCCCCGTACGCCTCGCTGGTCGCCGGCACGCCCGTGCGGCACGACGAGGTGGTGCTCCGCGGCGCGCCCGCCCGGCTCTGGGTGTACGGCCCGGACGGCGCGCCGCGCGTCGTCTTCCTGCACGGGTACCGCGGCGACCACCACGGCCTCGAGCCGATCGTCGCGCACCTGGAAGGACTCCAGGTCGTGGTGCCCGACCTCCCGGGCTTCGGCACGTCGCCGCGCCTGCCGGAGGGCTCGCACGACGTCGCCGGGTACGCCGCCTGGGCGCGCGACCTGCTGACGGCGCTGGCGCCCGACGGCGACGCGGTGCTCGCCGGCCACTCGTTCGGCTCCATCGTGGCCGCCGCCGCGCTCGCCGGGCCCGAGGCACCGGCCGTGCGGGGACTCGTGCTGGTCAACCCGATCGCGACGTCGGCGCTCGCGGGCCGGCGGAGGCTGGCGACGCGGGGGACCGTGGCGCTCCACCACCTGGCCGGGCGGCTGCCCGAACCCGCCGGGACGTGGATCCTGCGCCACCCGGTGATGACCCGCGTGGCGAGCGTGCTCATGGCCACCACCCCGGACCGCACCCTGCGCCGCTGGATCCACGAGGAGCACGACCGCTACTTCTCGGCGTTCACCGACCGGGACACGCTCCTGGAGGCCTTCGACGCGTCGGTGTCCGGCGACGTCGCCTCCTCGGCACCGCGCGTGACCGTGCCGACGCTCCTCGTCGCGGGCGACCGTGACGACCTGGCGCCGCCGGAGGGCCAGCGGGCCCTGCTGGACCTGTTCCCCGACGCGCGCCTGGAGATGCTGCCCGGCGTGGGACACCTGACCCACTACGAGGCACCCGACCGGGTCGCCCGAGAATTCACCCGCTTCGTCGAAGGGCTGCCGCGATGAAGGTCCTCGTCGACTGCCGCTACGTCCGGGTGGGCCGGCACGACGGCATCAGCCGGTACACCGCCGGCCTCGTCACGGAGCTGGCCCGGCTGATGCCCGTGGAGCTGCTCGTCAGCGACGAGCGCCAGCTCGAGCACCTGCCCGCCCTCCCCTGGCACCTGGTCTCGTCCCCGACCAGCTGGCGGGAGCCCTTCGTCGCGCGCCAGGTACGCCGCCTGCGGCCGGACGTGGTGTTCAGCCCCATGCAGACGATGGGCAGCTGGGGCCGGGACTACGGCCTGGTGCTCACCCTGCACGACCTCATCTACTACCGGAACCCCACCCCGCCCCGGGACCTCCCGGCGCCGGTGCGGGTCCTGTGGCGCCTGTTCCACCTCGCGTGGTGGCCCCAGCGACTCCTCCTGGACAGGGCCGACCACGTCGTCACGGTCTCGCGGACCACGCAGGACCTCATCGCCCGGCACCGCCTCACCCGCCGCCCGGTGACCGTCGTGACGAACGCCGCCGACCCCGCGCCCCGCGCCGAGGCGTCACTCCCCCGCACGCCCCGGACCGGCGCGCTCGTGTACATGGGCTCGTTCATGCCGTACAAGAACGTGGAGACGCTCGCGCGGGCCGTGGCCCTGCTCCCCGAGCACGAGCTGCACCTCATGAGCCGCGTCTCGCCCGCGGACCGCGAGCGCCTCACGGCCCTCGCCGGCCCGGGTCGCCTCGTCTTCCACGACGGCGCCACGGACGAGGAGTACCGGCGGGTGCTGCGCGGGGCGACAGCGCTGGTGTCGGCGTCACGCGACGAGGGGTTCGGCATCCCCCTGGTGGAGGCCATGGCGCTGGGCACGCCCGTGGTGGTCAGCGACATCCCGGTGTTCCGGGAGGTGGGGGGCGACGCGGGTGCCTACGTGGACCCGGACGACGCCGAGGGCTTCGCGCGCGCGGTACGCGCGCTGGACGACGACGCCGCGTGGGACCGCCGCTCGGCCGCGGCGCGGGAGCGGGCGGCCCTGTTCGACTGGGCGGTGTCGGCCCGGGTCCTCGCGGACGTGCTGCGCCAGGTCGGTCAGGCCGCGTCCCATCGCACCTCGGCGCCCAGCCCGGCGATCAGGTCGTAGAACGGGGGGCAGGTCTTGTCGACGCAGCGCGGCTGGTCCAGCCCCACGCCGTCGCCGCCGAGCCCCACGAGGGCGAGCGACATCGCGACCCGGTGGTCGTCGTGGGTCGCCACCTCCGCGAAACGCGGGCTGCCCGGATGGATGCGCCAGCCGTCGGGCCGTTCGTCGACGGCGATCCCCAGCTCCCGCAGCGCCGTGGCCATGGCGGAGATCCGGTCGCTCTCGTGGCTGCGGATGTGCTCGACGCCGCGCACTGTCACGGGCGCGTCGGCGAACACGGCCATCGCGGCGACGGTGAGCGCCACGTCGGAGCAGTCGCGCAGGTCGAGGTCGTGGCCGCCGCGGAGCGCGGTCAGGTCCGAGGGCCGGGAGACGCGCACGCCCCGGCCGCCGAGCCACTCGATGTCGCACCCGAACTGCTCGACGATCTCGACGAACCGGGTGTCGGGCTGCCGGCTGCCGCGGACCAGGTTCTCGAGCGTGACCTGCCCGCCCACGACGGCGGGCAGCGCGGCGAAGTAGGAGGCGGTCGACGCGTCGGCCTCGACGTCGATGTCCGCGGGGCGGTAGCCCGTGGGGGCCACGTCGATCACCGCGAGGTCGCCCGTGACGGAGACCTCCGCGCCGAAGTGCCGCATGCAGTCGATCGTCATGTCGACGTAGGCGGACTGGACCACGCTGCCCTCGGTGGTGACGCGCAGCCCCTCGGGCAGCAGCGGCGCGCTGAGCAGCAGGCCGGAGAGGTACTGGCTCGAGATGCTGCCGTCCACGCGCACCTCCCGGCCCACGGTCTGCCCGCCACGCACCTCCAGCGGGTAGCGACCGGGCTCGCCCACCGGGACGACCGGCCCGCCGAGGTGCGCGAGCGCGTCGAGCAGGCCGCTCATGGGTCGCGCCGTCATCTGCGGGCTGGCCTCGAGCCGCCACGTCCCCGGGTCGCCGAAGGCGAGCAGGCAGGGCAGGAAGCGCGCGACGGTCCCCGCGGAACCGACGGAGAGCGTGGCCTGCGGCACGGGGCGCCGCCGGCCGAGGCCGCGGACCCGCACGGAGCCGCCGTCCACGTCCACCTCGCAACCGAGGTCCCGCGCGGCGGCCAGGCCGAACCGGGTGTCGTCGCTCTCCAGCGGGTCGACGATGGTGCTCACCCCGTCGGCGGCCATCGCGAGGATGATCGCCCGGTTGGTGAAGCTCTTGCTCCCCGGCACCCGGACCGACCCCTCTGCCGGGGCCTTCATGGCCAGGATCGTGACGTGCTCGTCGTGGTTGCTCATGGTGCTCCGAGCATGGACACCGGGGTGGGCGCGGGTCCGGGGCGCTCGCATCCTGAGACCGGGGTCACGCGCCCAGGTAGCGCAGCACCGCCAGCACGCGGCGGTGGTCGGCGGCGTCGGGAGCCAGCTCCAGCTTGGTGAAGATGGAGGCGACGTTCTTCTCCACGGCGCCGTACGACAGGTGCACCAGCTCCGCGATCGCCCCGTTCGACCGGCCCTCGGCCATCAGGGCCAGGACCTCCCGCTCGCGCGGGGTGAGACGGAGGACGCCGTCGTCGGGCCGGGACGCCCCGAGGAGCTGGGACACCACCTCCGGGTCGAGGACCGTCTCCCCCGCGGCGACGCGCGACAGCGCGTCCATGAAGTCGGAGACCTCCGCGACCCGGTCCTTGAGCAGGTAGCCGACGCCTGCGGCGCCCCCGGCCAGCAGTCGCGACGCGTACCGCGTCTCGACGTACTGCGAGAAGAGCAGCACGCCCAGCCCGGGGTACCGGGTGCGCAGCTCCAGGGCGGCGCGCAGGCCCTCGTCGGAGAAGCCGGGCGGCATGCGGATGTCGGCCACGACGACGTCGGGCAGCGCGTCCGCCGCAGCGAGGCGCGCGACCTCGGCGACCAGGGCGTCGCCGTCGGCCACCGCCGCGACCACGTCGTGGCCGCGGCGGCCCAGCAGGGCGACGAGCCCGTCGCGCAGGATCGCGGAGTCCTCGGCGACGACCACGCGCAGGGTGGCCGACGCCGGACTGCCCGGCCCGGTCATCCGCGTCGCCTCTCGCGCGGGCCGCAGGGACGTGCTCCCCTCACGAGCGGCCGGGACGGGTCGTAGTCGGCAGGGTCACGGTGACCACCGTAGGGCCTCCCGCCGGGCTGGACAGGTCCAGCGTTCCGTCCACCGTGCCGACGCGCTCCCGCAGGCCGGCCAGGCCGGAGCGGCGGCCGTCGGCGTCGGGCGTCATGACCCGGGCGCCGCCCTCGCCGTCGTCGGCCACGACGACGCGGAGGGTGCCGTCGAGACGCTCCACGGCCACGCTGACCACCGTGGCGCGGGCGTGCTTGGCGGCGTTGGTGACGAGCTCGGCCACGCAGTAGTAGGCGATCGACTCGAGCGCCGGCGCGAGCCGGCCGCCAGGTCCGAGGTCGACCTGCACCGCGACGGGGAGGGGCGCCCGGGCGGCGAGCGTCTCGAGGGCGACGCCCAGGCCGCTGTCGAGGGCGGGCGGGTGGATGCCGCGGGCCAGCTCGCGCAGCTCGATGAGCGCGTCCTTGGCCGACGCGTGCGCCACGTCGACGAGCTCCGCCGCCTGGCGCGGGTCGCCGCCGTCGCGCAGGTGCTCCCTGGCCTCGCCGAGCTGCATGGCCACCGCGACCAGGCGCGCCTGGGTGCCGTCGTGGAGGTCGCGCTCGATGCGGCGCAGGCGCGAGTCGGCCGTCTCGACGGCCCCGGCGCGCGAGCGCTCGAGGTCCGCCACCCGCAGGCTCGCCGCCGTGGGGCCCAGCAGCGACCCCGTCAGGAGCCGCAGGAGCTCCACGAACACCCGCTGGACCCACGGCCACACGAAGAGGAGCACCACGCCGGCGGCGGCGAACGCCGCCTGCCGCTCGGGGGTGTCCACATACCAGTCCGTGCCGAGCTGCGCGCCCCGGTGCAGGGTGCCGTCCGTGGCCTCCTGCAGCGGGAGCCAGCGCGACCAGAACCAGTGCGTCGTCGCGCCGAGCCCTGCGGCGAGGAACGTGGTGCTGACGACGAACCCCGCGAGGGTGACGGGGAAGGTGACGAAGCCGAAGAGGAGGGCGCGCCAGCCGGCCGCGTCGCCGATCATCGAGCCGAGCGACCGCCAGAAGCCGCGGCCCCGGCGGAACGGCACCGGCTCCCGCACGTCGGCGGCGAGCAGGCTGCGGGCCGCACCGCGGTACAGCGCGCCCCAGCCGCGCCCGCCCACCACGAGCGCCCCACCCACGAACAGGCCGACGACGGTGACCGCCACCCCCGCGGAGAACGCGACGGTGAACAGCGTGTACGCGAAGGCGAACGGCGCGAGCAGCAGCATGATCCACAGGTAGCCGTACGCGGACCAGGTACGCCGCGCGAAGGGGGCCCGCAGGAAGCCGACGGGCTCGGGGCCCGGCGTCGGCCGGGCGGGGGCGGACGGCGCGGCGGCCGGCGGCACCGTGTCGCCGGCCTGCGGTGCGGTGGTCGAGGTCATGCCGCCAGTCTTCCCGTCGGGCGCGGCGCCGCCCAGGGTGCGGTCCGCCGGAACCTCGGGGGGACATCCCCCGCGACGGGCGCCGGGCTGGTCCGCTCGAAGGCGCCGAGAGTCCGCTTCGAGAACGTCATCGGGTATCGCTTCCGCGAGGGAAGCGATACCCGATGACGTTCTCGAAGCGGACCACCTGCGCCGCCAGACCTCAGTACCGGTAGTGCTCCGGCTTGAACGGGCCCTCGACCGGGACACCGATGTACTCGGCCTGGCTCGGCGAGAGCTCGGTGAGGCGGACGCCGAGCGCGTCGAGGTGCAGGCGGGCGACCTTCTCGTCGAGGACCTTGGGCAGGCGGTAGACCTGGCGCTCGTAGGCCCGCTCCGCCTCGTCCTTCGCGGCGTCGAGCCAGAGCTCGATCTGCGCGATGACCTGGTTGGAGAACGAGTTGCTCATGACGAACGAGGGGTGCCCGGTCGCGTTGCCCAGGTTCAGCAGGCGGCCCTCGGACAGCACGATGATGGACCGCTCGGCACGGGCGCCGTCGGCCGGGAAGACCCACTCGTGGACCTGCGGCTTGATCTCGGTGCAGGTCACGCCCGGGAGGGCGGCCAGGCCGGCCATGTCGATCTCGTTGTCGAAGTGGCCGATGTTGCCCACGACGGCCTTGTCCTTCATCGCCGCCATGTGCGCGGCGGTGATGACGTCCTTGTTGCCGGTGGTGGTGATGAAGAAGTCCGCCTGGCCCACGACGTCCTCGATGCGGGCGACCTGGAAGCCGTCCATCGCCGCCTGGAGCGCGCAGATCGGGTCCACCTCGGACACGATGACGCGGGCGCCCTGGCCGCGGAACGCCTCCGCGGCGCCCTTGCCCACGTCGCCGTAGCCCGCCACGAACGCGACCTTGCCGCCGATGAGGATGTCGGTGGCGCGGTTGATGCCGTCGGGCAGGGAGTGGCGGATGCCGTACTTGTTGTCGAACTTCGACTTCGTGACCGAGTCGTTGACGTTGATCGCCGGGAAGAGGAGCTCGCCCGCCTCGGCGAGCTGGTACAGGCGGTGCACGCCCGTGGTGGTCTCCTCCGTGACGCCCCGGATGCCCTGCGCGATGCCGGTCCAGCGCAGCGGGTCGGCGTCGAGCGCGCGGCGCAGCACGGAGCGCACCACGTTCATCTCGTGCGTGTGGTCGGGCTCGCCCGGCAGGGTGTCGGGCGGCACCACGCCCGCCCGCTCGTACTGCAGGCCGAGGTGGACCAGCATCGTGGCGTCGCCGCCGTCGTCGAGGATCATGTTGGGGCCCTGGCGGCCCTCGGGGCCGTCGCCAGGCCGAACGAGGATCTGCTCGGTGCAGTCCCAGTACTCCTCCAGGCTCTCGCCCTTCCAGGCGAAGACCGGCACACCCTGGGGGGCCTCCGGCGTGCCGTGCGGGCCCACGACGACCGCGGCCGCCGCCTCGTCCTGCGTGGAGAAGATGTTGCAGCTGGCCCAGCGCACCTCGGCGCCCAGGGCGGTCAGCGTCTCGATGAGCACCGCGGTCTGCACCGTCATGTGCAGGGAGCCGGCCACGCGGGCACCGGCGAGGGGCTGCGAGGGGCCGAACTCGGCCCGCAGGGCCATGAGGCCGGGCATCTCGTGCTCGGCGAGGCGGATCTGGTGGCGGCCCGCCTCCGCGAGCGCCAGGGAGCGCACCTTGTAGCGGCCCGGAGCCTCGTCGAAACCGGGCGTGCCCGCCGCGTGGGGTGCGGGGGCCGTCGACGTCGTGGACATGTTTCTCCTCAGAGATCGTGGGTGTCATGTCGTGCGGCGCTGGGGGCTCCCGTTCGCGCTCGAGTGCGCACGTGGTGCGCTCCCCCAGCCTACCGAGGCGCCGGGCCGCTGGCGTCGTTATCGTTCTGTGACCTACATTGGATCGGGTGAAATTCTCGCCGCAGACCCGACTGCCCCTCGTCGACGCCCTCCGGTTCGGCGCCGCCGTGGCCGTGCTGCTCTACCACCTGACCGCCACGTCGACGGCGACGAGGTACTGGGGCGAGCGCCCGGCCGAGGTCTTCGGGCCGCTCAACGAGGTGTCACGCTACGGCTGGCTGGCAGTCGAGGTGTTCTTCGTCGTCTCGGGCTTCGTCATCCTCCTGACCACCGAAGGGCGCGGCCTCCGCTCGTTCCTCGCGTCCCGCGTGGGACGGCTCTTCCCCGCCTACTGGGCGTGCGTCGCCCTCACCGCCCTGCTACAGGCGGTGTGGCACGACGGCCTCCGGCCCGGGCTGCTCGACACGCTCCTCAACCTGACGATGGTCCAGGACCTGCTCGACGCCCAGAGCGTCCAGGTCGTGTTCTGGACGCTGCTCGTGGAGCTGAAGTTCTACCTGCTCGTGGGCCTGCTGCTCGCGTTCGGGCCCCTCACCCCGCGGCGCTCGCTGGCCCTCGCTGTGCTGTGGCCGGCGGTCGGCTGGCTCGCCGACACGTTCACGTTCCCCGGCTCCGGCTTCCTCGTCTTCCTGCTCGTGCCGCACTACGCGCCGTTCTTCTCCGTCGGGATCCTGCTCTACCTGGTCCACCGGGACGGCCTCCGCCGGCCGGCCGGCCTGGCGCTCGCGGGCGCGCTCGCCGTCGGCGTGCTGCGGGTGGTGCACACGGCGGGGTCGGCCACCGAGCTGCAGGGCGTCCCGGTCAGCCCCGTGGTGGGCGCCGCGGGGCTGCTCGCCGGTGTCGGCGCCCTCTGGGTGGCGGCCCGTCTGCCTCTGGCCGGCGCCCCGCGGCTCGGGGCGGCGCTGGCGGCCGCCGGTGCGCTCACCTACCCGCTCTACCTGGTGCACATGCAGTTCGGGTACGCCGCGGTGGACGCCCTGGACGGGGCCGACGGCGCCGTCGGCCCCTGGGGCACCCTGGCCCTCGCGTGCGCGCTGAGCCTGGTCCTCGCCGCGCTGGTCCACCTCGGCGTGGAGCGCCCGGCGAGCCCGCGCCTGCGCCGGCTGGTGCTGGGGACGGGCACTCCTGCGTGTCAGCCGCGCGACCTCACCTCGTCGACCCGCGAGACCGGCCCGGCGCTCACGCCAGCAGCGGCTGGACCACCTTCACCAGCTCGTTGACGCCCAGCACCAGGAAGAGCGCCGCCACGGCGGCGAGCACCACGTTGAGCCACCAGGTGTTGCGCCACGTGGCGGGGACCGCCGACGAGTTCAGCAGGAACAGCAGGGTCACGGCCATGAACGGCATGAACAGCGCGCCCAGGGCTCCGTACGCCACCACGAGGGCGATGGGCCGGTCGAGGAGCAGCAGGAGCATGGGCGGGAACGTGAGCCACAGGATGTACGCCCGGTAGTACGTGCCGCCCGCGCGGCGGCGCGGGTCGCCCTCGGGGATCTTCCGGACGGTGCCCAGGAAGTCGGCGAACATCAGCGACACCCCGTGCCACACCCCGAGCACGGACGAGAACGACGACGCCCAGAACCCGACCAGGAACAGCGGCGCCATGAACGCGCCGTAGCGCTGCGCCAGCACCTCGGACAGGTCGAGGAGGCCGCCCTCGCCGTCGGCGATGGTGACGCCGCTGGAGTACAGGAGCTCCGCGCCGACGATCAGCATCGAGACCACGAAGATGCCCGACATCACGTACGCCGCCGCGTTGTCGATCCGCATGACCCGCATCCAGCCCGGCGCGTGCCAGCCCTTCTCGCGCAGCCAGTAGCCGTAGGCGGCGAGCGTGATCGTGCCGCCCACGCCGCCCGCCAGACCCAGCGTGTAGATGACCGAGCCGTCGGGGATGCGTGGCACCAGGCCGCTGACGACGTCGCCCAGGTTCGGGAGCGTGAGCACCGCCGACCCGACCACGGTGAGGAACATGAGGCCGACGAGCACGGCGATGATCTTCTCGAGCGCCCGGTACCCGCCCGCCCAGACGAGGACGAGGCCGAGCACGCCGGACCCCATGGCGAACCAGATCACGTCGACCTGCGGGAACAGGGCGTTGAGCGGCAGCGCCGAGCTGGACATCGCGGCGGCACCGTAGCTCAGGCCCCACACCACGATGTAGATCCCGAAGTAGGTCATGGCCCAGGCGCCGAGCTGGCGCCAGCCGTCGATGATGGTGCGGCCGGTCGCGAGGGACCACCGGCCTGCGCCCTCGACGAGCGCGATCTTGATGACCACGCCCGCCACGGCGGCCCACAGGAGCGCGTACCCGTACCGGCTGCCGGCCACCATCGTCGCCACGAGGTCGCCGGCGCCGATACCGGTTGCCGCCACGACCAGCCCCGGCCCGATGACGCGCCACCTGACCTTTTCCTGCACCTTGACGCCATTGTCCTTTTCCATCCCATGACGATAGCGGCCAGATACTTCACCCGGTACCCGGGGTGAGAGCTCCGCACGGTCCGGCTGCGCCGAGGCTGCGGTCCGGTTCCGGCACGGCCGTCCCCGGCGGGTACCGTGCTGGCAGACCCCCGTCCGGACAGGAGAGCCATGACCACCTTCACCCCGCCCGCCCCCTTCCAGACCCGGCCCGACCTCGCGGGCACGTTCGGCATGGTGTCGTCCACGCACTGGGCCGCGAGCGCCTCCGCCCAGGCGGTCCTCGAGCGGGGCGGCAACGCGTTCGACGCGGCCGTCGCGGGAGCGTTCGTGCTGCACGTGGTGGAGCCGCACCTGAACGGCCCGGGCGGCGACCTGGTGGCCATCCTGGCCACGGCCGAGGAGCCGGGCAGCCCGCGCGTGCTGGTGGGGCAAGGTCCCGCGCCCGCGGGCGCGACGATCGAGCACTACCTGGGTGAAGGTCTTGACCTCGTCCCCGGCTCGGGCGCGCTGGCCGCTGCCGTCCCCGCGGCGGTGGACGCGTGGCTGCTCCTCCTGCGCGACCACGGCACGTGGGAGCTGCGCGACGTGCTCGCCTTCGCGGTGGGCTACGCGCGGGACGGGCACCCCGTGCTGCCGAACGTCGCCCGCACGATCGGCACGGTCGCGGCGCTCTTCACGGAGCACTGGCCGAGCTCGGCGGCGCTCTGGCTGCCCGACGGGCGCCCGCCGCGCGCGGGCGAGCTCATCACCAACCCGGAGTACGCCGACCTCCTCGGTCACCTGGTCGCGGCGGCCGACGCCGCGGGCGACCGCGAGGCGGGCGTCGACGCCGCCCGCGCCGCGTGGCGCGAGCGCGTGGGCGCCGTCGTCGAGGAGTTCGTCCGCACACCGCACCGCCACTCGGACGGCGCGGACCACGCGGGGGTCATGACCGCGGCGGACCTCGCTGCCTTCAGCGCCTCCTACGAGGAGCCGACGACGGTGGAGTTCCGCGGGTGCACCATCGCCAAGACGGGCGCATGGGGCCAGGGCCCCGCCCTGCTGCAGACCCTCCGCATCCTCGACGGGCTCGACGACGACCGCCTCGACCCGTCCACCGAGCTGGGCGCCCACACGGTCCTGGAGGCGCAGAAGCTCGCGCTGGCCGACCGCGACGTCTGGTACGGCGACTCCGACGTGCCGCTCGCCTACCTCCTGTCGGAGGAGTACGCGGCCGGGCGCCGCGCTCTCCTCACCGACGAGGCGTCGCACGAGCTGCGGCCGGGTGCGGTCCCGGGCCGGGCGATGCCTCCGGTCCCGCCGCTGCGCACCGAGTACGCGACCGACGCGCCCGTGGGGTCGCTGCCC
The DNA here is from genome assembly GCF_057158775.1 of Antribacter sp. NEAU-D49. Lineage (NCBI taxonomy): Bacteria > Bacillati > Actinomycetota > Actinomycetes > Micrococcales > Promicromonosporaceae > Antribacter > Antribacter sp. NEAU-D49. Next base: position 67,178 of record NZ_JBXTSN010000031.1, read on the forward strand.
GGCACGCCCGTGGGCGGGCCGACGTCGGGGGTGGGCGCGGGGCTGGGCGAGCCGACCGTGACGGTGGGCGAGCCGGTCGTCGAGGCGACCGGCACCACGCGGGGCGACACCTGCCACCTCGACGTCGTCGACCGCTGGGGCAACGTGATCTCTGCCACCCCGTCGGGTGGGTGGCTGCAGTCGTCGCCCACCGTGCCGGGGCTGGGGTTCTGCCTGGGCACCCGCCTGCAGATGACGTGGCTGGACCCGGAGTCGCCGTCGCGCCTCGAGCCGGGCCGACGCCCGCGGACCACGCTGACCCCCACGCTCGTGCTGCGCGACGGGCAGCCGGTCCTCGCCTGCGGCTCCCCCGGCGGGGACCAGCAGGACCAGTGGCAGCTGCTCTTCCTGCTCCGCGTGATCGTGGGTGGCTACACCCCTCAGCAGGCGATCGACGCACCGTCGCTGCACACCACGGCGTCGCCGGGGTCGTTCTGGCCGCGTACCTGGACCCCGGGCGGGGCGGTCGTCGAGGACCGGCTCGGCGCCGACGTCGTCGCGGGGCTCGAGCGTCGCGGGCACGTGGTGACGCGAGCGGGAGACTGGTCGCTCGGGCGGCTGTGCGCGGTGACGCGGGACCCGGCGACCGGCCTGCTCGGTGCCGCGGCCAACCCGCGCGGGTCGCAGGGCTACGCGACGGGTCGCTGACCCCGCTGTGCCGAGACAGTGACCTCGTCCGACGACGTCACTGTCTCGGCGACCGCTTACCCTGGACGACCGTGACCTCCCCTGCCCCTGCCTCCGGCGTGCCCGCGCCCGAAGCCGGCAACGCGCAGGGCGGCAACGAACAGGGCCGCAACGCGCAGGGCCGCTCGCAGCAGGGCGGCGGGCGGATCGGTGAGATCGACGGGCTGCGCGGCCTCGCCCTGACCCTCGTCGTGCTGTTCCACCTCTTCGGTGCCGGTCGCGTCTCGGGCGGGGTCGACGTCTTCCTCACCCTGTCCGGGTTCCTCGCCACCCGTTCCCTCCTCTCCCGCGCCGAGTCCGGGCGCCTGCGCCTGGCCGACCATTACGGCCGCACCCTGGCCCGTCTGGCGCCGCCTGCCCTGGTGGTGCTGCTCGCCGTCGCGGCCGCCACGGTGCTGCTGCTCTCGCCGGCCCGCTGGGCGGAGGTGCTCCGCGAGGTGGGGGCCTCGGCGACCTTCTGGGAGAACTGGCAGCTCATCGCGGGCCAGCTCGCGTACGGCGCGGCCGGGCCCGCCGCGAGCCCGTTGCAGCACTTCTGGTCACTGTCCGTGCAGGGCCAGTTCTTCGCCGCCTGGCCGCCCGTGGTGCTGCTGTGCGTCGTGGTGGCGGAGCGCCTGAGCCGCCGGGCCCGCACGTGGCTGACGCCGGGCCGCCTGCTCGGGCTCGTCGCGGGGGCCGCCACCGCCGCGTCCTTCGCCTATGCGCAGTGGCTCGTGGCGGTGGACCAGCCCGTCGCCTACTTCAGCACCTGGTCCCGCGCCTGGGAGCTGGGCGCCGGCGTCCTGCTGGCGCTCGCCCTCGGCCGGCTCCAGCGGGTCCCGGCGCTGCGCGGCGGCGGGCTGCGGGCGGGGCTCGGCTGGACAGGCCTCGCGCTGGTCGTCGCCTGCGGCTTCCTGGTCGACGGCGCCCGTGCCTTCCCCGGCCCGTGGACGCTTCTCCCGGTGGGCGGGGCCTTGCTCGTGCTGGCCGGCTCCGGCTCCGGGGCGGGCTGGTCCCCCGCGCGGCTCCTGGAGGGGCGGGCGCTGCGCTGGGTGGCCGACGTGTCGTACGCCCTCTACCTGTGGCACTGGCCCGTGCTCGTGCTGTGGCTGGTCCGCAGCGACGGCTCCACCGTGGGCCCGGCAGCCGGGGCGCTCGTCCTGGCGGTCTCCGTGGTGCTCGCCTGGGCCACCACGCGCTACGTGGCCGACCCGGTGCTGCGCCGGGTCAGGGCAGCCGGCCCCCGCCCGGCCGGGGCTCCCCGCCGCCCGGGTCCGGGCGTACGCGCCCTCGCCGTCCTGGCCACCGGCAGCCTGCTCGTCACCGCGGGGGCGACCGGGGCGGCGTCGGCCCACGACGAGCGCCTCGAGCGCGAGCGCCACGCTCTCCTCGCGCCGTCCGCGGACCACCCCGGGGCGGCCGTGCTCGCCCCCGGCGGGCCCGCGGCCCGGGACGGCGTGGCGATCCGCCCCGCCACGTACCTGGCGGCCAAGGACCGCCCGCACCTGGACGACTGCGCCCAGGGCGGCCTCCAGAACGACAGCGTGGTCTCGTGCGTGGTCGCCGCACCGGCCGGGCACGCCGCCGCGCCCACCGCCCGGGTCCTCGTGGTGGGCGCGTCGCACGAGCAGCAGTGGCTCGGGCCCCTCGCCCGCGTCGCCGAGGGCGCGGGCTGGGAGCTGACGGTGATGATCAAGCACGGCTGCCGCCTCTCGCTGTCCGGGGAGGCGGGGATGAACTACCCGCCCGCGTGCGCCTCGTGGAACCGACAGGTGGTCGACCGGGTGGTGGCCGAGCGGCCGGACGCCGTGGTGGTCGTGGGCACGCGCACCTTCGAGGACGGGCGCGCCGAGACGGTCTTCCCCGGCCAGACCGCGGCATGGCGGGAGCTCGACGCGGCCGGCGTCCCCGTGGTCGCGCTCCGCGACAACCCGCGCTTCGCCTGGCGCGTGCCCGACTGCCTCGCCCGCCACGGTGCCGACGACCCGTCGCGTACGGCCGGCGCCGTGACCGCCTGCTCCCGGCCGCGGGCCGAGCAGCTCGCGCCGGTCTCCCCGCTGGCGACGACGCCGGGCGTCCCCGCGTCGACCGTCGAGGTGGACCTCACCGACCACCTCTGCGGGCCGGTCGTGTGCGAGCCGGTCGTGGGCAACGTGCTGGCGTACCGGGACGACGACCACCTGACCGGCACCTTCACCGAGACGCTCACGCCCGCGCTCGACGCGGCGCTGCGCGACCGCGTGCCCTGGCTGTTCCCGGCCGGGTGAGCTGCACGGTGCGCGGCAGGGTGACGGGCCGCGTCGCCCCCGGCAAGGTGCGGGCCATAGGGTACGGACCATGGACACACATGGGTGGGAAGAGGTGACCTCATGGGCGGCCTGATGGGTCTGCTGGACGACATCGCGGCGCTGGCGAGGCTCGCCGCCGCGTCGATCGACGACGTCGGGGCCGCCGCCGGGAAGGCGACGATGAAGGCCGCCGGCGTGGTCGTGGACGACACGGCGGTGACGCCGCAGTACCTGCAGAGCGTCGCGGCCAAGCGCGAGCTGCCGATCGTCAAGAAGATCGCGTTCGGGTCGATCCGCAACAAGCTGATCTTCATCCTGCCCGCGGCCATGATCCTGAGCCAGTGGCTGCCCGCTGCGCTCCCGATCATCCTCATGGTCGGCGGCACCTACCTCGCGTTCGAGGGCGCCGAGAAGATCTGGCACAAGGTCTCCGGCCACCACGACGCCGAGGTCCCGGCCACCGAGGTGAGCCCGGAGGCGGAGAAGATGCTGATCGCGGGCGCCATCCGGACGGACCTCATCCTGTCCGCCGAGATCATGGTGATCGCGCTGGACGAGGTGGCAGACGAGAGCTTCTGGAGCCGCCTCGCCATCCTCGTCGTGGTCGCGTTCGTCATCACGATCATCGTGTACGGCATCGTCGCGGCCATCGTGAAGATGGACGACGTCGGGCTGCGGCTCGCCCAGCGCGAGTCCCGCACCTCCCAGAGGATCGGCCGCGGCCTGGTCTCCGCGATGCCGAAGGTGCTGGCGGTCATCTCGGTCGTGGGCACCGTGGCCATGCTGTGGGTCGGCGGCCACATCCTCCTCGTCAACCTCGGCGCCGACGGAACCGGCTGGGTCCCCGCACCGTACGAGTGGGTGCACCACCTGGAGGAGGAGATCCTGCACGGCGCGGGCGCGCTCGGCGGCTTCCTCGCCTGGTGCTTCAACACGCTGTGCTCGGCGATCGTGGGCCTCGTGGTGGGCGCCCTGGTGGTCGTCGTGATGCACCTCCTGCCGTTCGGCAAGAAGGAGGACCCGCGCACGCACGCCCACGTCGAGCGCGTGCACCCCGACGAGCCGCAGCCGCAGGTCCCGGCGGACCCCGACAAGCACTGACGCACCCGGTACGACGAAGCGGCGGGGGGGGGGGGGGGGGGGGGGGGCCCGGCCCCCCCCCCCCCCCGC
>NZ_JBXTSN010000032.1:0-69959 GCF_057158775.1 Antribacter sp. NEAU-D49
CTAGGGCGTGTTTCGGAAGTGGTCAGCGCTGTGTGATCCAGTCCAGGACGTCGGTGGCGATGGTGGTGGGATCGGCAGCGGTGATCGTGTCGTCCTGACCAGTGACCGGGTCGAGGTGTTCGACGTCGTAGCCGCCCAGGCCTCCACGTCGGGTGAGCACAGCGATAGCCCATTCCAGGTCCTCGTCGTCCGGGTAGACCACGAAGAAGGTGTTGTCGCTGGTGTTCAGCTCCCCGATCAGCCTGACCAGGGCGGCGTGGTCGGGGCGCGGGACGTGGTCGCCGCCCTCGGCGTCGGCGTAGTAGCTCACGGCGACCAGGATGCCAGCGGTTGGCCCGCCCGGACGACGGCGACGATCCAGTCGTCGATCGCGGCGACCTTCACGCTCGCCTCGTAGCGGACCTGGAGCTTGTCGAACCTGGTCGCGACGGCCCGCCAGCGTTTGAGCCGGTTGAACATGCACTCCACCGCGTGCCGCTTCTTGTAGTCCTCGTAGTCGACCTTCGGTGGCCGCCCACCCGCCGAGCCCTTCTTCAGGCGGTTGGCGCGGTGGTCCTTCTTGTCCGGGATCGTCGCGCGGATCCCACGCCTGCGCAGGAGACGACGGTTGGCCGCCGAGGCATAGGCCTTGTCACCACGGACCCGGTCCGGCGTCGTGCGCGGACGCCCGGTCCCGCCCGGTCGCGCCACACGTACCTGCGCGAGCACGGGGCCGAACTGCGGGCTGTCTCCCCGCTGTCCCGCGGTCACGACCATCCCCATCAGCTTCTGGCCCTGCTCGCAGGCCGCGTGGATCTTCGTGGTCCACCCACCACGCGACTTACCCAGCCCATGATCCGCCGGCTCGGACGTCTCGGGGCCGTGGGGCGGTTCCTTCTGCGCGTCCGGGTCCCGCCTGGCACCAGCTGCGTGCTGGTGCGCCCGGGCGATCGTGGAGTCCACGTTGACCTCCCAGCAGATCTGCCCGCCACCGTCGGCCAGCGTCCGTAACGCGTCCAGGACCTGGTCCCAGACACCTTCCCGCTGGTAACGGCGAAAGACGCGATACAGGCTCGACCACGGCCCGTACCGGTCCGGCACGTCCCGCCACGGGCACCCCGCCCGGACCCGGTGCCGGATCCCGTCGACCTGTCTCCGCAGATTCCGCGCCGGACGACCACGCGCCGCTACCGGCAGTAACGGCCCGACCGGCAGTAACGGCCCGACCACCGCCCACGCCGCATCCGTCAGATCATGTCGCCCAGCCGCGTCCACCACGAACCCGAAGCATGCCGAAACTGCAGGTCACAGGCCACTTCCGAAACACGCCCTAGTGGCGTGCCTGCGGCCCACCATCTCCGCTCATGGGATGGTGGGCCGCCGTGGGTTTGGCGCGGAGGGCGCCGGTTGCTGGCTATGCGGGGCTGCTGCCGGAGTTCTCGCTCTTGCCGGAGCCGGGGCAGACGACGGATGTGGCCATGGTCAGACGACCTCCAGGACGCGGTACTTGTTGTCGGCGCTGCGTCGTTCGCCGGCGCGCAGGGTGTGGAGCAGGTGGACGTGCGACGCGGCACCTGAGTGCCAGGCGATGTTGAACCCGAAGGGGTGCGCACCCTGGTTGGGCCGGGTCGAGTACCGCTGGACCTCGGCGATCTCTCGCAGCTGGGAGTTGACGACCAGCGCGGTGATCCACCCTTCGACGTCGGCCATGCGGACCTGGCCGCCCGGCTGGATCGCCAGGTCGGCGGGCGGGACGGGTGCGGGCGGCTCGCCCTCGACGACGACCTCCTCAGTGGAGTAGTCGCCACCGCTGTGCACGGCCTGGAGGTAGACGGCGCCTCCGCCGGGCGCCTGGAGCACGATCCCGGTCGTGGCTTCCATGCCCGCGTCACGGGTCACTCCCGCCTCGGACCACTCGACGAGCTTCACGCCCTCGGGCAGGTGGGGTTCGAGGAGCTGGGTCAACCACGGGATGAATCGAGAAGCGCGCATGGTCCCAGGGTAGGTGGTCGAGGTCGGTCCGGGGCCGGTAACCGGGGGTGGTGGTGGGAGCCGAAGTGGTCGAGTCCCGGCACGGTGATCGAGCATGTGGTGTCCCTCTCGTGAGTGGTTGTGCGATCGGAGCGCAGTCGGATCGGCGCTCCGGAGGTCGGCGGGCCGGGCCGCCCCCGGGAAGGGGGCCCGGTCCGGTTCCCGCCGTTGTCGGCGGGCTCGCGGCCAGGCGGGGGGCAGGCACCCGACCGCAAGATCAGGGGGTCGAAGGGGCCGGGCGACGTCGAGGGTGTAGAGGCCGCCGGTGTTCGCGTCGTAGCGCCACGTGGGACGGCCGTTGCCGGTCAGGGCGTACGCGTACCCGGCCGCCACGAGAGCGCGTTCGAGGTCGAGCATCGTCGCCCCTACCGCGGTAGGTAGGTCGGTGTGGTGGGCGATCATTGCGTCACCGTCACCGGTCCAGACTTCGCACGACGCCAGCGCCGGACCCGTGCCGTCCAGCCGGACGCGGACGGAGACGGGGTGCAGGCGCGGGTGCAGGCTCGCCGCGAGGTCGCGGACCTCGCGCAGCAGCTCGACCGGCGGCGCAGCGGTCATGAGCCCGCCCCGGCCAGCGCCTGCGCCTCAACGTCGGACGTCGTGTCTGGTCCGGTGAGCAGGTCTCGGAGCACCATCGCAGCGCCGTGCTCGGCGAGGGTTCCCGTGATGTGGTCGGCGGCGTCCTGGACGACCATCGGGGCGTGGCCCATGCGTAGGAGCGGGCTGCCCACTCCATCGCCTCCAGATCGTTCACGCCGTCGTCGCCCACGAACACCGTGTGCTCGGGTGCGATCCCGACGTGGCGACGCACGGCGTTCAGGGCCGAGGCTTTGGACAGCCCGGCCGGAGTCACGTCGAGCCACGACGGGGAGGCAGGGTTGACGGTGACGCCGAGCGACCGGACGGGCTCCATCAGCAGCGCGGTCGCGTTCGGGGCCGCCATCTTCTGTCCATCGAGCGGATGAACATCGGTGCAGGTCAGAGCAGGATTCGTGCAGGTGGTGGGCCCGGCCGGGTTCGAACCGACGACATCCACGGTGTAAGCGTGGCGCTCTACCAGCTGAGCTACAGGCCCTGGCAGCGCCTCAGAATACCTGCCCGACGGCGTTCCGGTGGCAGCCCCGCGAACGGGTCGACCACCGGAACGCCGGTCAGATGGTCGTGAGCGCCTGGCGGTAGCCCTCGAGGTCGCGGCGCTGCCCGCGAGGGTTCACCACGGCCCAGCGGACGATCCCGTCAGCGTCGATCAGGAAGGATCCGCGCAGCGCGTGGCCGCTGTTCTCGTCGAAGACGCCGAACGCGCGCGCGGCCTCGCCGTGGGGCCAGAAGTCGGAGAGGAGGTCGAAGCTGAAGCCTTCCTTCTCCTGCCAGGCCTTCAGCGTGAAGACCGGGTCGGTGGAGACGGCCAGGAGGCGCACGCCGGCGGTCTCGAAGTCCTCGATGTTGTCGCGCAGCTCGCAGAGCTCCCCGGTGCACGTCCCGGAGAACGCGAACGGGTAGAACACGACGAGCACGGGTTCGCCGCGCAGGTCGGCGAGGTGCACGGGCGTGCCGTGCGTGTCGGGCAGCGTCAGGTCGGGTGCCGGGTCGCCGGGGCGTGGTGCGGCTGCGGCGAGTGCCTCAGCGGCCACGGCCACGGAACCCGAGGCGCGTCGCGGACCAGTCGGGGGCGATCGACATGGTGCTGGTGGTCTGCAGGCCGGCCGTGGTCGCGGCCTCCTGGATGTCGCTGTGGCCCACATGGCCGGGGCGGCCGGGCTTCGGCGTGAAGAGCCAGATGAGACCGCCGTCGTCGAGGACGGTGAGGACGTCGACGAGCGCGTCGCCGAGGTCACCGTCGCCGTCGCGCCACCACAGGATCACACCGTCGGTGACGTCGTCGTAGTCCTCGTCGACCAGCTCGGCGCCGATGATGTCCTCGACCGCTGCGCGCAGGTCGTCGTCGACGTCGTCCCCCCAGCCGAACTCCTGCACGACCTGGCCTGCGGTGAAGCCGAGCCGTGCTCCGCCCGTCGGTTCTGCGCCCTGGGGATCAGCACTGCCCTGGGGATCCGTGGTCTGTCCCACTTTGGTCCTTCGTTCCTTCCGTTGCTGGTCTGGACGGCGGTGCCGTCCTGTCGTCGCAAAGGTAGTGCACGCACAGTCCCCGTGCCTCACCAGCCCTCCGCCACGGCGCGCCGCCGCGCGGTCCGACATCGCGCGCATGACCCGTTCACGACCTAAAGACCGGGTCTCACCGCCCTGATACCCCGTCTCATTCCGGGCATAAGTAACGCAGATCACGCGGCCTTGACCCGCCCATGGTGTCAACCCCGCTGGGAAGGGGACAGAATGTGTGATGACCACCTGTCGCGTGGGAGGGCACCGGGGCTTACCACCTGGTGGTGCACCTGACGGGATGGGACGCTGACAGGGCGGCCCGAGGCAACATCGCCTCGCTCGGCCGCACGAATCTGGACGACGCGGCCGACGCCGCGAAGTCAAGACAGAAGGGTTGCTGGTGGCTTCGTTTGACGAGACCGGACCGCTGATCAACGGTCTGCTCAGCGCTGTGCCGGACATCGACCCCGCCGAGACGGCGGAGTGGGTCGAGTCGTTCGACGGCCTGATCGACGACAAGGGCGGCCCGCGGGCCCGGTACGTCATGCTCAACCTGCTCCGGCGGGCTCGTGAGCGCAACGTGCACATCCCGGCGTCCATGGCCACGCCGTACGTGAACACGATCGGCGTCCACGAGGAGCCGTACTTCCCGGGCGACGAGGCCATCGAGCGGCGCTACCGCTCGTGGATCCGCTGGAACGCCGCCGTCATGGTGACGCGCGCCCAGCGCCCGGGCCTGTCGGTGGGCGGCCACATCTCGTCGTACGCGTCGGTGTCGACGCTGTACGAGGTGGGCCTCAACCACTTCTTCCGCGGCAAGGACCACCCGGGCGGTGGCGACCAGGTCTACTTCCAGGGTCACGCCTCGCCGGGCGTCTACGCGCGCGCGTTCCTCGAGGGCCGCCTGAGCGCCGACCAGCTCGACGGGTTCCGCCAGGAGAAGTCGCACCCGGGTGGCGGCCTGCCGTCGTACCCGCACCCGCGCCTCATGCCCGACTTCTGGGAGTTCCCGACGGTGTCGATGGGTCTCGGCCCGGCGTCGGCGATCTACCAGGCGTGGACCAACAAGTACCTGCACAACCGCGGGATCAAGGACACCAGCCAGCAGGACGTCTGGGCGTACCTCGGCGACGGCGAGATGGACGAGCCCGAGAGCCGCGGCATGATCCAGCTCGCGGCCCAGCAGCAGCTCGACAACCTCACGTTCATCGTGAACTGCAACCTGCAGCGTCTCGACGGCCCGGTGCGCGGCAACGGCAAGATCATCCAGGAGCTCGAGGCGCAGTTCCGCGGCGCGGGCTGGAACGTCATCAAGGTCGTGTGGGGCCGCGAGTGGGACGCCCTGCTCAACGCCGACAAGGACCGTGCGCTCGTCAACCTGATGAACGTCACGCCGGACGGCGACTACCAGACGTACCGGGCCGAGTCGGGCGCGTTCATCCGCGAGCACTTCTTCGGGCGCGACCCGCGCACCAAGGCGCTCGTCGAGAACATGACCGACGACGACATCTGGAACCTCAAGCGCGGCGGCCACGACTACCGCAAGCTCTACGCGGCCTACTCGGCGGCGCGCGCCCACACGGGCCAGCCGACGATCATCCTGGCCCACACCATCAAGGGCTACGGCCTGGGGTCCGGCTTCGCCGGCCGCAACGCCACGCACCAGATGAAGAAGCTCAAGGGCGAGGAGCTCAAGTCCCTGCGCGACTCGCTGCACATCCCGATCTCCGACGCGGAGATCGAGGAGAACCCCTACCTGCCGCCGTACTACCACCCGGGCGCCGACGCCCCGGAGATCCAGTACATGCAGGACCGCCGCCGCAAGCTGGGTGGCTACGTCCCCGAGCGCCGTGACTCGGCCAAGAAGCTGACCCTGCCGGGCGACAAGACGTACGAGCTGCTCAAGAAGGGCTCGGGCACGCAGGAGGTCGCCACGACGATGTCGTTCGTCCGCCTGCTCAAGGACCTGTTCAAGGCCCCGGAGTTCGGCAACCGGATCGTCCCGATCATCCCGGACGAGGCCCGCACCTTCGGCCTGGACTCGATCTTCCCGAGCGCCAAGATCTTCAACACGCTCGGCCAGCACTACCTCGCCGTCGACCGCGAGCTGATGCTGAGCTACAAGGAGTCCGAGCAGGGCCAGATCATGCACACCGGCATCAACGAGGCCGGTTCCGCCGCCGCGTTCCAGTCGGTGGGCACGGCGTACGCCACGCACGGCGAGCCCATGATCCCGGTCTACATCTTCTACTCGATGTTCGGGTTCCAGCGGACCGGCGACCAGTTCTGGGCCGCCGGCGACCAGCTCACCCGCGGCTTCATCATCGGCGCGACCGCCGGCCGCACCACCCTCACGGGTGAGGGCCTGCAGCACGCCGACGGCCACTCACCGCTCATCGCGGGCACCAACACGGCGATCGTGCAGTACGACCCGGCCTTCGGGTACGAGATCCGCCACATCGTCCGCGACGGCATCGAGCGCATGTACGGCGACGGGTCCGACGGCCGCGACCAGAACGTCATGTACTACCTGACGGTCTACAACGAGCCCATGGTCCAGCCGGCCGAGCCGGAGGACGTGGACGTCGAGGGCATCAAGCGCGGCATCCACCGCATCTCGGTCTCCGACGCCGACGGCCCCAAGGCCCAGCTCCTCGCCTCCGGCGTGGGCGTGCCGTGGGCGCTCGAGGCGCAGCACCTGCTGCGCGAGGACTGGGGCGTGTCCGCCGACGTGTGGTCGGTGACCAGCTGGAACGAGCTGCGCCGCGACGCCCTCGCCGCCGAGCACGACGCGTTCGTGAACCCCGCGGCCGAGCCGCGCACCCCGTACGTCACGGCCCGCCTGTCCGAGGCCCAGGGCCCGTTCGTCGCCTCCAGCGACTACGACCACCTGGTCCCCGACCAGATCCGCGCCTGGGTCCCGGGCGACTACGCGGTGCTCGGTGCTGACGGCTTCGGCTTCTCGGACACGCGCGCCGCGGCCCGTCGCCACTTCCTCATCGACGGCCCGTCCATGGTGGTGAAGACCCTCCAGGTCCTCGCCCGCCGCGGCGAGGTCCCGGCCGAGGTCGTGGGCCAGGCCATCGAGAAGTACCGCCTCCTCGACGTCACGGCCGGCACGTCCGGCAGCGCGGGCGGCGAGAGCTGACCTCGCCCTCCTGAGGGACGACGACGGCGTCGCGCGCCGGGGATCCGTCCGCGGCCGAACCGGGCGGGGGCCCCGCCGGGGCGGGGTGGGGGGGGCCCCCCGCCCCGCGCCGCGGGGGCCGGGGGCCGCCCCGCCCCCCCCGGCCGTGCAGGGCTGGGCGGTCAGCGCAGCGCGTCGCGGCGGGCCTGGAGGTCGGCGAGCGCCGCGGGGAGGTCCGCCAGGGCGGCCAGGGCCCGCTCCTGGCACCAGCCGACGACGGCGTCGCGCGCCGGGGATCCGTCCGCGGCCGAACCGGGCGTCGTGGACCTGGGTGCTGCGGGCGCGGGTGCTGCGGGCCCGCCCGGCCGGGACCGGACGTGCTCGGCGAGCAGGAGCGCGTCCCTGTGGTCGCCGAGGAGCGACTGGATCCGGTGGCCCGCCCGGCCGAGCGCCTTGGCGCGCTTGCCGAGCAGCCCGGCCGACCGGACGGCGTCGTCCGTGTGCCGGAGACGCCGCGCCGCCTTGCGCAGGTCGTGGACGGACTCGGGCTCGTCGAGCCGGCCCGCGGCGTCGACGGTGCGGTCGGCCTGACGCCGCACCGCGCGCCGTGCCGCCTTCTTCGCGGACCGGTCCGCCCGGTCGGTCAGCGGGGGAGACTCCGCCCACGCCGCCAGCGCTGCACGAAGGTCCCGGCCGCGGCGGGACCTGGTCCAGCGGACCGCCGCGGCGTGCGCCCGCTCGTGCGCGATCCGCAGCTCGTCGAGGAGCGCCGTGCGGTCCTCGACGTCCAGGCCGACGGCGTCGGCCGCCTCCGCCAGCTGTCCCGCTCGGACCTCCAGGTCGCGAGCCGTGCCGAGGGCGTCGCCCCAGGTCCTCAGCTCCGCACGGAGGGCCGCGGTGGCGTCCCGGTCGAGGTACCTGCGGAACGCGGCGAGCACGTTGCGCAACCGCCGTATCGAGGTGCGCAGGCGGTGCACGGCGTCCGGCTCGTCGGCGAGCGCCGCAGGGATGCCGTCCTCGATCCGGCGCACGAGCCCTCGGACCGCGAGGGACAGCGCCTCGCCCGCGGTCTCGGGGCGTGTCGAGGTCGTGGCGATACGTCCAGGCTAGGCGTCGTCGCCGGGGCGCGCACCGGTTTCTCGCCTGCCGCGCGGCTGACCTGCGAGAGGCTGCAGCCGGGGGGTCAACTGATGCGAACGGGTGAAAGCGGCGGTAGTTTCGGCACGGGCCTGGAACTCCTCCGGGACCCGCAGGGGGGCGGGCCTCCAGGCGTGCCCTGGGCGCGATCAGCAAGGAGTCGACCATGAGCGAGAACAGCTACGAGGGCCAGGGCGACCAGGCCGACGAGTTCTCCCAGCAGTCGGAGCAGGAGCAGCAGTCGTCGGGCACCTTCTCGGAGCAGGGCTCGTCCGACACCACCTCGGAGGGCGCGTCGACCGGCTACGGCGCCGGGAGCGGCCTCGAGGCGGACGAGACCACCGAGTTCGGCTCGTCGGAGTCGTCGGGCGGCGGCTACTCGCAGGAGGGCTCGTCCGGGGGCGGGTACTCCCAGGAGGAGGGCTCGTCGGGCGGGTTCGGCGGTGAGCAGAGCTCGTCCGAGGGGTCGTTCGGCAGCACGCAGGGCACCTCCTCGGAGGGCGAGGGCTCCCCGTTCGGTGGCGGGTCCGAGTCCGTCGGCGCTCCGTCGGGCTATGAGGCGGGCTCGTCCGGCGGCGGCACGTCGAGCGAGCGGCCGTCGGGGGTGCCGCAGTCGTCCGAGCCGGCCGACAGCGTCGGCACGGGCGAGGAGCAGGAGTTCGGGTCCGGCTCGACCGGCTACGGGTCGGAGCAGTCCGGCGGCTCGGAGGAGACGGAGCAGGGCGAGTCGTCCGAGCGGGGCGGCTGGACCGACTGACCCACCGTCACGACCTCTCTCGCGGGGCCCTCGCCGACAGGCGGGGGCCCCGTTCCGCTGGGCGCCGCTAGGCGGACGTTCTCAAGGGCTCGAGGGCTGCCAGGATGAGGTCGAGGCCGAACGTGAACTCCTCTGCCGGGTCGTAGCCGGCAGCGACGAGCGCGGCGGCGGACTCGTTGAGGTAGGGGAACTCGTCAGGCGGGAGCTGGGGCAGGAAGACGTCCTCGGTCAGGTCCGCGAGCTCGTCGGCGGTGTCGAACGGCAGGCTGGCTTCCTGCAGGGCGAACCCGTAGACGTAGCTGACGAGCAGCCAGTTGGCGTGCGTCGCCATCACGACCGAGAAGCCGCCCCTCCGCAGGCAGGCGGTGACCGCTTCGCGGTGGCGGAGGTTGGCCGGCCCCGGCGAGGTGCGCGACTCCATCAGGCCGATCGCCCACGGGTGGCGTGCGAGAACCTGTCGTGCGGAGATCGCTCGCCGTCGCATCGCCGGCTGCCAGCCGGCTTCTTCGGACGGGAGCTCGATCTCCTCGAACACGAGGTCGATCATGGCGTCGAGCAGCTCGTCCTTGCTGGCCACGTAGTGGTAGAGCGACATCGCGCCCGCGCCGAGCGCCCCGGCCAGCCGGCGCATGCTCAGTCCGTCGACCCCCTCGCGGTCGGCGATGCGGACCGCCTCGACCATCACCCGCTGCTTGCTCAGCCCCGCATCGGATGCGACCTGGCGTTCTCTTCTCGCGGACACGCGTACTCCTCAGCTCGAACGGCCTTGACAACCGTACAGCGTACGAGGATCGTACAGCGTACGACGTACGGTGTACGAAACGGCGTCCACGCGCCCTACATCACGAGGAGAGACCCATGAGCACAGACCCCAGGTCCGCCGCGGAACTGCACGATGCGCCGGCACCCGTCAGAGCGAAGCTCGCAGCCGCCTGGACCAGCTTCATGTTCCTGTACATCTACGTGGACTACTTCCACCTGTACAAGCCCGGGGCGATCGACGACATCCGGGGCGGCGTCGTGTGGGAGTTCGACGTCAGCCAGACGTTGCTGGTCGCCTTCCTGGCGCTCGTCGCGGTCCCGAGCCTGATGGTGATGCTCTCCATGACGCTGCCCGCCCGCGTCAGCCGCGTAGCGAACCTCGTCGTGGCCTCGCTGTACATCCCCGTCTCGGTGTTCAACGGGGTGGGTGAGTCCTGGACCGCCTTCTACGGCCTCTCCATCGGCCTCGAGGTGCTCCTCCTCGTCTTCGTCCTGCGTTCCGCCTGGACCTGGCCCCGCACGTCCTCGGCGGTGACGCCCGAGCCCGCCGCCGAGGTCACGCGTGCGTGACGAGCGGTGTGAGCGTGCCGGTCTCGACCGGCCGGTCGCCGAGGACGAGCCGCACGGCGGCCGGGTCGGGGTTCCCCACGTCGGGCCCACGCCAGACGACCTGCAGGCCCGACTTCTCGGCCACCGCGCGTGACGCTGTGTTGTGCTCCAGCAGGAAGGCGGTGACGGGCAGGTCGGGCCGCACCGCCTTGCCGGCGGCGACCGCGGCGGCCGCCAGCTCGCGCGCGAACCCGTGACCCTGCTGCGCTGGTGACAGCCGGTAGTAGACGTTCCACGCGACCCCCAGCCGGACGGACACCCCGCCCACGCCGACGAACTCGCCCGTGTCCCGCCGCCAGGCCGTCCAGTACCCGAGCCCGTCCGCCTCCCAGCCGGCGACGAACCGCGCGACGTCGGACCGCGTGCGGTCGAGGGTCTCGTGCCTTCCGGAGGGGAAGTGCTTCCACACAGCCGGGTCGGCGTGGAGGGCGTGCAGCGTCTCGAGGTCGTCGAGGGAGACGGCCCGCAGGGTGAGCCGTCCGGTGGTGTGGAGCCGGTAGGAGGTCAGGTCGTCCATCGGGCCGACGCTACGCCCCGCCACCCACATCGACGTCGCTGTCTGAACCACTTCACCTGCGTGTCGGTGGGGACCGCTACCTTGTGCCGCACGCCGCCTGATGCGGCGGGCCCCGGTTTTCGGCAGGTGCACCGACGTGCACCCGCGGGGCGTGGACGACGAGGTGATGGGGAGACATGTTCCAGGAGCTGACGGACCGGCTGCTCGGCCGCAAGGACGACGGGGCGAGGGCGCTCGCCGACGCGCTGCGGGTGCTGCGGGTCGAGGGCGACGACCTGTACGAGCGGGCGCTCGCCTTCGTGCGTGACGGCTCGGGGGCGGAGCTCCTCGTCGAGCTCAGCGGCCGGTCCACCACCGACCTCGATCACCTCCTGATCAGGCCCGGCTCACTCTCCCCGTACAGCTGGGTGCCGGACACGCTGACGGTCCGGCTCAAGACGGTCGACGCGGGGTGGACGGCCGAGCAGAGCCGGCAGGCCAGGGTGCGGTTCTACGCGCACGGCGACACGACGGTGCCGCAGCTCGTGCGCCTGGGCAGGTTCCTCGCGGCGACCTCCGCCGAGGTCGACCGGGCCTCGGACCGCCTGCCCGCCTGGCTCGCCGTGCTCGTCAACGACGTGGCGATGATCGGCTACTCGAACGACAAGCGGCGGGCGTCAGGGTCGGAGCACGCCGTCGTCCGCGAGCGGTGGACGCCGGCCTTCATCGCGGGCCTCGCGCGCGACGGCGGTGTGGCGGACGACGACGTGGTGCCCGTGGTCGTCCGCGCGCTGTTCGACCGCGACTCCGCGCCGTCCTGGCGCCCCAACCCGCTCGCCGGGCTGCTCCGGGCGCCGGGCGCCACGGAGTTCCTGGTGGCGCACGCCGGAGCCGTCGCCGCGACGGTGCCGTCGCTCACCTCCCACGGCCGGGTCGATGTCTGCGGGTACGTTCGCGAGTCCGGCAACCTGGCCGCCCATGCGGAGCTGGTGGCGACCCTGGCGGCCGACCCCGCCAAGTCGGTCCGCGAGGCGGCCGACTCCCTGCTGGTGACACTGCCCGACGAGGAGCAGGTGCGGCTCCTGGCCCCGCTCCTCGCCAGCACGCCCCCCGCCCGGCTCGCGACCGTGGTCACACGTCTGGCGGCCGCCGAGGGCGGTATCGCCGCCCTGGAGACGGCTGCCGCGGAGGCGGCCGGCCAGAAGGCCTCCGCTGCACGTCTCAAGCTCCTCACCCAGACCATCGAGCGGGCCCACGCCCTCGAGGCCGGGGCCGGGAGCTCGCCCGGTGCCCCGCCGGCGATCGACGTGCCGCCGTACGAGCCGCTGCCCGAGTCCGATCTCGGGCCCGACTGGCCGGTGACCGCCCGCCGCCTGCTCGACGAGCAGATCGCCAAGGCGAAGGAGGCCGTAGAGAACGCCAGGAAGCTGCCCGACGCCGACCCCAAGAAGTGGCCCCTGCGTGGTGCGCTGGCCACGCTGAAGCAGCTCTCGGAGATCACGGACGGCGACCTGCGCCACCTCGCCGACCTGCTCTCCGGGCGGGAGCCGGTCACAGCCTGGTCCCGGGCGGGCAAGACGTCCGCCGCGGCCTGGCTGTTCGACCGCTCGCTCGCCCAGGTCCCCGACGCCACGCTGGTCCACCGCCTGCGGGTGGTGTTCCTCGTCGGGCGGTCCGAGAACCGGCTGTGGTGGCACGTCCGCGAGCACCTGGGCGAGGTGACCGACCTGCGCCAGCTGCACGAGGTGCTGGTGCGGCTCGGCGACCGGCAGCCCGAGACGTCGATCGAGGAGCTCGTGTTCCACCGCTGGTGGGGGGTGGAGGAGATCCCTCCGCGGGCGATGTGGGCCTACTTCGCCGAGCGTGTCGAGACCCTCGACCGCTATCTCGGCCGCTCCGAGGGCAGCCAGATGAGCGGCTCGCCGGCCAGGGTGCTCCGGATCCTCGCCGAGTTCCCGGCGATCCCGTCCCTCCTGCTGCCGCGCGTGACAGCGCTGGCTCTCGGCGAGGGCAAGACGTACCGCCTCGCCGCCCAGCAGGCCCTCGAGTCCCACGCGGGTGCCCGCGCCCTCGCCGAGCAGGGCCTCGGCGACGGCAAGAGCGAGATCCGGGTCACCGCGGCGGCCTGGCTCGCGCGACGTGGCGACCCCGCGGCCGTCCCGGCGCTCCGGGCCGCGCTCACCACGGAGCGCCGCGAGGCGGTCCGCGCGGCTCTCCTCACCGCCCTGGAGTCGCTCGGCGCCGACATCTCGGCCGACCTCGCCCCGGACGTGCTCCTCGCCGAGGCCACCAAGGGCCTCCGCGCGCGGATGCCCGCGAGCCTCACCTGGTTCCCGTTCGAGGGCCTCCCGGAGCTCCGCTGGGCCACGGGCAGCGCCGTGCCCCGGGAGGTGGCCCGCTGGTGGGTGGTGCTCGCCTGCAAGCTCAAGGACCCCAGCGGCGAGGGCCTGATCGCGCGCTACGTCTCGCTGCTCGACGAGCCGTCCCGCGCGGCGCTCGGCTCGTTCGTGCTCCGGGCCTGGGTGGCCCAGGACACCCGGAACCCCACCGCCGAGGAGAGCCGCCAGCACGCCGAGGCCGGAGCCCAGCGCCGCTACGACAGCGCCCAGCGGCTGGCCAAGCAGTACCCCCAGTACTACGGGGACCAGGCCACGAAGTCCGTCGAGGACCACTACCGCGAGCTGTACCGCGAGCACCAGGGCACGTACCTCGGCTCCGCGACCAAGGACAAGGGCCTGCTCGCCCTCACCGTCGGGGCCGACGGCGCGGTGCTCGCCACCGTCACCCAGCAGTACCTCAAGGCGCACCAGGGCCGCCGGTCGCAGGCCGAGTCGCTCGTCCGGGCGCTCGCCGCGAACGGCCAGCGGGCGGCCGTGCAGCAGCTCCTCGCCGTGTCCCGGCGGTTCAAGCAGAAGACCGTCCAGGAGGTGGCGGGGGCGCTCGCGGCCGAGCTCGCCGAGCGCCGCGGGTGGAGTGCGGACCAGCTCGCCGACCGCACGGTCCAGACGGCCGGCTTCGACGACGACGGCATCCTCCGGTTCGACCTCGGCGGTCGCGAGGTGACCGGCCGCATCACGCCGTCGTACACCGTGGAGCTGCGCAACGCCGAGGGCAAGGTGATCAAGGCCCTGCCGGCGCAGCGCGCCGGCGACGACGCCGAGGAGTACGCCGCCGCCAAGTCTCAGCTCGCCACGAGCCGCAAGGAGCTCAAGGCCGTGGTGACGCTCCAGACCCAGCGGCTCTACGAGGCGATGTGCACCGGTCGCAGCTGGACCGCCGAGGAGTGGCGCGAGTTCGTGCTCGACCACCCCGTGATGTCGCGCCTCGCGGCGCGTCTCGTCTGGCTCGTGGCCCCCGGCACCGACGCCCAGCGGGCGTTCCGCCCCGGCGACGGCGGCGCGCTCATCGCCGTCGACGACGAGGACGTGACGCTGCCCGACGACGCCACGGTCGCCCTCGCGCACGCCGTCACCCTGGCCGCGGGCCAGGCGGGCGAGGACGCGGCGGCCTGGCGCGAGCACCTTGCCGACTACGAGATCACGCCGCTGTTCGACCAGCTCGGGGTGGCACTGCCGGAGCTCGCGAAGGACGCCGTGCGGATCAGCGACCACCGCGGCTGGCTGACCGACAGCTTCTCGGTGCGCGGCCGCGCCACCAAGCTGGGCTACTCCCGGTCCCAGGCTGAGGACGCCGGCTGGTTCACGGCCTACACCAAGGAGTACCCGAGCGCGGGGATCACCGTGGAGATCGAGTTCACCGGCGCGTTCCTGCCGGAGGAGAACATCGCCGCCGCCGTGACCGACCTCGTGTTCCGCCGCACCGGTACCTACGGGGACCGCGGGCTCGTGCCCGTCGCCGACGTGCCGCCGGTGCTCGTGGCCGAGGCCTACCGCGACTACGTCACCGTGGCCGAGGCGGGCGCGTTCGACGCCGACTGGGAGCGAAAGAGCCAGTACTGACCCCTGCCTCCCGCAGGGTCCGAGCGAGACAGTGCCGGCGGACGCCACGAAGGACACTGATGACCACCACGACGAAGGACGACATGACCACCGAGACCACCACCGCGCCCGCCGCCGAGCTCCGCCCGCCGGCGGAGGTCCGCTACGCCGACGAGCTCGCCACGCTGACGCGCTGGGACGCCGACCGGGGCGCTGAGCTGCCGCCGGGCTGGCGGCTGAGCCCGCGTGCCGTGCGCGCGTTCATCGTGGGTGACGAGACGCTGGGGGTGTCGCGCAAGTTCTACGGCGACGACCCGCTCGTCGACCGGGCGGTCGTGTCGCTGCTCGGGCGGCAGGGCCTGATGCTGGTGGGCGAGCCCGGCACCGCCAAGTCGATGCTCTCCGAGCTCCTCGCGGCCGCGGTGTCCGGCACCTCGAACCTCACGGTCCAGGGCACGGCCGGCACCACCGAGGACCACGTGCGCTACTCGTGGAACTACGCGCTGCTCGTGGCGGAAGGGCCGAGCGAGCGCTCGCTCGTCCCGTCGGCGATCTACAGCGGGATGCGCGACGGCAAGGTGGTGCGGTTCGAGGAGATCACGCGCTGCGCGCCCGAGATCCAGGACACACTGGTGTCGATCCTCTCGGAGAAGCAGCTCATGGTCCCGGAGCTCGGCAGCGAGGCGCGCGTGGCCGCGCGGCCCGGCTTCAACGTCATCGCCACGGCAAACCTGAAGGACCGGGGCGTGCACGAGATGTCGGCGGCCCTCAAGCGCCGCTTCAGCTTCGAGACCGTGGCCCCGGTGCGTGACCGGGACTTCGAGATCGAGCTGGTCGAGCGCCAGCTCACGGCGGAGCTCGGGCCCGCGGGCCAGCGCCCGCCCCTCTCGCGCGACGTGCTGGAGGTGCTGGTCACGGTGTTCCAGGACCTACGGGTGGGCACCACCCGCGAGGGCGCGCCCGTGAAGCGGCCCGAGACCGTGATGTCCACGGCCGAGGCCGTGAACGTCGCCGTCGCGGCCAGCCTGGAGGCCCGCTACCTGGGCGACGGGGTGGTCACCGCCGGGGAGGTGGCGCGCCAGGTCGCGGGAGTGGCCCTCAAGGGCGACGAGGAGGACGCCCGTCGCCTGCGCCACTACGTCGACAACGTGGTGCGCGAGCGCGCCCGCTCGGACGCCCGGTGGAAGGACTTCTTCACCGCGGCCGAACCGCTGTGGCGGTGACGCCGGTGACCGCCCCCGAGGTCCCGGGTGCGGCGCACACGGTCCGGGCCGCATGGGGCGCCGCTCCCGACCGGCTCCGCCGGGCGGCGGAGGCGATCGGCGTGCTGCGTGCCCGCGGCATCCACCTCGCCCCCGTGCGTCACCACAGCCCGGCCTGCGCCGTCGCGGTGCGGGCGGCGATCGAGGAGCTGCGGCCGTCGGCGGTGCTGGTCGAGGGACCGGAGGAGTACACGGCCCTGATCCCGGCGCTCCTGCACGAGGAGACCCGGCCTCCTGTGGCGGTGCTGAGCCTCGGCGACTCCGGCTCGGGCTTCTACCCCCTGGCGCGGTTCTCGCCGGAGTGGGTGGCGCTGCGTACCGGCCACGCCGTCGGCGCGGAGCTCGCGTTCGTGGACCGCCCGTGGGGCGAGCGAGGGCCGGGCGAGCGCGGGCCCGGTGGGCCGCCGGAGGGCGGCGAGGACGGCCAGACCACGCTCATGTCGGAGCGGTACCTGGCCCACTCGGAGTCGATCGCCGCCGTGGCGCGGCGCCTCGGCTGCCGGGACCACGACGAGGTCTGGGACCACCTGTTCGAGGCGCGGACCGCCGGCGAGCTCAGCGACTGGCGCGTCCTCTTCGACGACGTCCTCGCCTGGGCCGCGCTCGCGCGGCTCGACTACGAGGACGCCGTGCTGGCCGCCGACGGCTCGCTCGACCGCGAGGCGCGCATGTCGGCCCGCGTGGCTGAGCACGCCGAGCGGCTCGCCGGCTCCGGGCCGGTGCTCGTCGTGACCGGCGCGTTCCACACCCTGGCCCTGGTGGAGGCGCTCGCCGGTGCGGCCGAGGGCGCCCCGGTGCGCGACCGGTGGCCCGACGGCGGCTACGGCGACGTCGCCTCGGCCGAGGCCTGGCTGGTGCGCTACGACCACGAGCGGCTCGACGGCCTGCGGGGCTACGGCGCGGGCATGCCCACGCCGGGTTACTACGAGCGGCTGTTCGCGGCGCACGAGGCGGCGCTCGCACGCGCGGCGGGTCCCGGTCCTGACGCAGAGGGAGGTCGCGGCGCGGGTCCGTCGTCGCGGCGTCGGCCGCTCGACCGACCGGCACCGCGACGAGGGACCGACGCGGCGGGGCTCGCGACCGAGCTGCTCGTCGACGTGGCGCGCGCGGCCGTCGCGCGCGGGCACGCGGTGAGCCTGCCGCAGGTGTCGGCGGGAGCGGAGCAGGCCGTGCGGCTCGCCGACCTGCGTGGACGCCCCTTCCCGGGCCGCACGGACGTGCTGGACGCCATCACGTCGTCGTTCCTCCAGGACGACGGGGGCGTGGGCGTGGACCGGCCGCTCGGGCTGGCCGTCGCGGAGGTGTTCGGCGGCAGGGAGCTGGGCGACGTCCCGCCCGGCAGCACGTCCCCGCCGCTCGTCCGGGACGCCCGCGAGCGGGTTCGGCGGGTCCGCCTCACCGTGGACGACTCCGTGCCACGCACCACGCGTCTCGACGCCCGCCGCACCCCGGCTCACCGGGAGCGGCGGGAGGTGCTGGCCCTGCTCGACTTCGTGGGCAGCGGGTTCGGCCGCCGGGTGTCGGGCCCCGACCACGTGGCGGGGCGCGGCCTCGGGCTGCTGCTCGAAGAGTGGGAGTACGCGTGGACACCGCTCGTGGAGGCACGGCTCGTCGAGCTGTCGCACCTGGGTGCCACGCTCGACGCCGTGGCGCTCGCGCGGCTACGGGCGGCCGAGGCGCGCCTGGCGGAGGCCGCGTCGGGCGGGTCCGGCGGGACGCCCGCCGCCGGCACGGCGGCGTCCGGCGCGCCCGCGTCGGGCGGGGCGCCGGGCAGCGTGCAGGGACCGGGCCAGCCGGCGCTCGGCTCCCGGGCGGTCGACGGCGCCGCCACCCTGATGGCCCAGGCCCTCGTCATGGGCCTGGGAGACCACCTGCCCCGGCTGGCGGACCTGTTGCGGTCGTCGCTCGACGTGGACCGTGACCTGGCGTCCGTGGTCGCGGGCGGGCAGCGGCTGCTCCACCTCTGGCGGGCCCGGACCGAGCTCGGGGCCGAGGCGCACGCCGCGTCGCTCCTCGACCTCGTGGAGCAGTCGCTCGCCACCGCGGCGTACCTGGTGCCCGACCTCGGCCGTGCGCGGCCCGAGGACGAGGACACCGCCGTCGCCACGGTCGTGGCGCTCCGGACCTTGGTCCGGGAGGCGGCGCGCGCAGTGCGGGACAGCGACTCGCGCGGCCGGCCGGCTGTCGCGGGGTCGGTCGACCTACCGACCGACGCTGCGGCAACCGGCCGACCTGGCGGGTCCGCCGCCTCCCGCGAGCTCGCGCGCCTCCGGGAGGATGCGGCGACGGCGCCGTCGGTCCGGGGCGCGCTGGTGGCCCTCGGCTCCGTGGACGGCGAGGTGCCCGACGACGTCCTGGTCGCCCGGGTCCGCGGTGCTCTCCAGGCGGGCGCCGACCCGAGCCTGGCGGCCCGGTTCCTCGGTGGCGTGCTGCGGGCGGTGCCCGACCTGCTGCTGCACACGCCTGAGCTGTTCGACGCGGTCGACGAGGCGCTGCGCCACCTGGCACCCGAGGCCTTCCTCGCAGTGCTGCCCGACCTGCGCCGGGCGTTCACCTGGCTGCGCCCCACGGAGACGCACCGGCTCGCCGAGCGGGTGGCGGCGAGCACGGGCGTACGGGCGCACGACGTCGACGTGCGCGTCGACCTGACGGAACAGGACCTGGCTGCCGGCCTGGTCCTCGAGCGTGAGCTGGCGGCCGTCCTGGCCCGCGACGGGCTCGCGCGATGGAGCGGAGCGGAGCGATGAGCAGCACGGACGCCCACGCGGGCACCACGACCGGCACCACGACCGGCCCCACGACCACGGGCGTCTCCGACGAGGAGGCGGCCCGGCGCTGGCGGCTGGTCCTCGGCCGGTACGCCGCCGAGCAGCTCGCCGTACCGCAGCAGGACGCGGGCCTGGAACGCACGCTGCGCTACCTCTACGACCGCGAGTACACGGCCCGCGGTCACCGGACCGGCCGGAGCGAGCACGACAGGCCGGGTGGCGGAGGGTCCCTCGACCCGTCGTCGCCGCGCGGCGTGGACTGGAGCGCGCTGGGCTGGCTGGGGGAGGCCCGGTCGCTGTTCCCGCGCGACACGTTCGAACGCATGCAGGTGGAGGCGGTGGGCCGGTACGGGCTCACGGAGCTGCTGGCCGACGAGGGAGCGGTCGAGGCCCTGGAGCCCAGCCGCGAGCTCGCCACGGCGCTCCTCCAGGTCCGGGGACGCCTCGAGCCGGGCGTGGCGGCGGGCCTGCGCCGGGTGATCGAACGGGTCGTCGAGGACGTGGTGCGCCGCCTGCGGCCGCGCTTCGTCACGGCGGTCGGCGGGCGCCTGGACCGCTCCCGCAGGTCGATGCACCGGGTCGCCCGGAACTTCGACGGCAAGCGGACCCTGCGGGCGAACCTCGGCCGGATCGACGGCCAGGGCCGCATGGTGGTCGAGGACCTCCGGTTCTCCGCCCGGTCGAAGCGCGCGCTCACGTGGGACGTCATCGTCCTGGTGGACCAGTCGGGGTCCATGGCGGCGTCGCTGCTCTATTCGGCGGTGTGCGCGGGGATCCTCTCGAGCCTGCCCGGCATCGACGTGCGGCTGGTGCTGTTCGACACGAGCGTCGTCGACATGTCGCACCTGGCCCACGACCCGGTGTCGGTGCTCCTCACCGCCCAGCTGGGCGGGGGTACCGACATCGGCAAGGCCGTGCGCTACGCGGAGCAGGAGGTCCGCAACCCGTCGCGGACGGTGGTCGCGCTCGTCAGCGACTTCGAGGAGGGCGGCTCCCTGTCCGGCCTGCTGGCGGCGGTGAAGCGGCTGTCGTCGTCGGGCGTGAAGCTGCTGGGCCTCGCGGCGCTCGACGAGGCCGCCGAGCCCGTCTACGACCGCACCACCGCGCGGCGGCTCGCCGACGCGGGCATGGAGATCGCGGCGCTCACCCCCGAGCGTTTCGCCGAGTGGCTGGGAGAGGTGCTCACGTGAGCGGGACCGGGACACGGGCCTGGGCGGCGGCGTACGCCGGGCTGGACGACGCGGCACTGGTCGCCCTCGGCAACGCGGGCCTGCTGCGCCGCGCCCGCAAGGACGAGGTCGCCGTCGCGGAGGAGGACACCAAGGGGGCGACCCTCTCGGTCGGTGCGTTCCGGGTGCGGCTGGACCGCCGGGGCCCTGCGGCCGTGGCGTGCGACTGCCCCACGGCCGGCGTCTGCCAGCACGTGGTCGCCGCGTGCCTCTGGGCGCGCGAGGTCGCACCCGCGGTCCCCGAAGGGGAGGCCGCAGGTGCGCGGGTCACGGCGCAGGCCGCCCCCGCTCCGCGCGCCGTCTCCGCCCGCACCCTCGCCGCCCGCGCGGCTGCCCAGGAGGCCGCCGCCCGCCGCCGCGAGGACACTCTGGCGGAGGTGCGCTCGGCCGTCGCGCAGCTCGTGGAGACGGGCCTGTCGCACCTGGGCAGGGACGACGCGGACGAGCTCCGCGCTGTCGCGGGCCGCTCCCGGCTCGCGGGACTCGAGCGGGTCCACGGCGTGCGGCTCGACGCTCTGGTGCGGACCGCGGCCGGGCTGGTGGAAGACCTCGTCACCCGGGACGACAGCGTGGACGAGAGCGACGTCCTCGACGCCCTCGCCGAGGTGTGGGCGCTGTGCGAGGTGCTCGCCACGCCGAGCACTGCCGGCGCGCCCGGCTCGCCGCCCTCGGCGCCGGGCGGCGACGAGACCGGCAAGGACCATGACGAGGCCGACCTCGAGCGGTTCCTGCCGCTGGGGGTGCGGTGGTGGACCGCGCCCAGCGGCTCGCGCGGCCTGTCGTACGTGGGCTGGGACCCGGCCGAGGGACGGGTGCGCACCGTGGTGACCGGCCGCGCGTCGGGCACCGACCCGTCGTTCCAGCGCAGCTGGGACACGCCCGTGCTGTGGGGAGCGTCGCTCGAGCGGCTCACCGCGGGCCCGGTCGCGCTGCGGGACGTCCGGCTACGGCCCGACGGCGCCCTCGGCGCGGGCGGGAGCCCCCGGCTGACGGCCCTCGGCGGTTTCGAACCCGACGAGCTGGTCGACGTCGCGACCCGGACCGGAGCGGGGACGGCGGCACGGGACGTGGTCGGCTTCGGCCGGCGGCCCGCCCAGGTGCGGCTCGTCATGGTCCGCGACGCGGGGGAGGTGGGGGTCGACGAGGTGCGGCAGGACCTCACGTGGCGCGTCACAGGGTCCGACGGCGCGGCCGTCCTCCTCCGCCTCCCCGCCGCCGACGAGAGAGCGTGCGAGACGCTGCTGTCGGTCGTGGCGGCCGGGCACCCGCTGGTAGCCGTGACGGTCGAGCGGCACGACGGCCGCGACGAGCCCGTCGGCCTGTTCACCCGGGACACGAGCGGACGGATCGTGCTCGTGAGCCCGACGGTGACTCCCGCCTGGCGCCTGGAGACAGGCGCCCGGTGGTGGGTCGGCTGGCGTCGTCGGGTGGCGCGGCTCAGGGCTCTCCGGAGCAAGGCGGCCGTCGTGGCGCCGTCGGGTCCGCCGCCCGCTCCTGCGGAACGGGCCTGCCTGCTGCTGGGCGAGGTGCTGACCGCGGTCGCGGCGACGGGGCGTTCGCGGCTCTCCGCGCGGCAGAGGTCGGACGCCGAGCAGGCCCGCACCCTGGCGCGAGACCTCGGGCTGGTGACCCTGGAGCGCACGGCCGCCGACCTGGTGGACGGCGCCGAGGCGCTCGACCCCGGCAGCGTGCTGCGGACCGCCTTCGTGGTGGGCCGGGCGCGCGCCGTCGTGCAGGTTCAGGCGGGGTGACGAGGTGCGCAGCCCAGGGACTCCTCAGCCCGCGCGGCGGACCGCGAGGAACTCGGCGATCCGGGTGATCGCGTCCTCGAGCACGTCCACGTCGGGCAGGGTCACGAGGCGGAAGTGGTCGGGCCGGGGCCAGTTGAACCCGGAGCCGTGCGTGACGAGAAGCTTCTTCGCCCGGAGCAGCTCGATGACGAACTGCTGGTCGTCGTCGATCGGGTATACCTCCGGGTCGAGCCGCGGGAAGCAGTACAGCGCGCCGCGCGGCTTCACCGACGTGACGCCGGGGATCTCGTTGAGCAGGCGGTGCGCCAGCATGCTCTGCTCGTAGAAGCGGCCGCCGGGCACGATGAGCTCGTCGATCGACTGGTACCCGCCGAGCGCCGTCTGGATCGCGTGCTGCGCCGGCACGTTGGCGCACATGCGCATGTTGGCCACGAGCGTGAGGCCTTCGAGGAACTCCTCCGCGATCTCGGTGGGGCCCGAGATCATGACCCAGCCGGCCCGGTAGCCGCACACCCGGTAGGCCTTCGACAGGCCGCTGAACGTCAGGCACAGCACGTCGGAGCCGGCGGCTGTCGCGGCGTGGTGGTGCACGGCGTCGTCGAACAGGATCTTCTCGTAGATCTCGTCGGCGAAGACCACCAGCTCGTGGCGACGCGCGATGTCGACGAGCGCCTCCACCATCTCCTTGCTGTAGACCGCGCCCGTGGGGTTGTTCGGGTTGATGATCACGAGCGCGTGCGTGTTCTCGGTGATCTTCGACTCGATGTCGGCGAGGTCGGGCATCCAGCCGTTCGACTCGTCGCAGAGGTAGTGCACGGCCTTGCCGCCCGAGAGCGTGACCGCCCCCGTCCAGAGCGGGTAGTCGGGCGCCGGCACGAGGATCTCGTTGCCGTCGTCCACGAAGGCCTGGAGCACCAGCGAGATCAGCTCGGAGACGCCGTTGCCGATGAACACGTCGTCCACGTGGACGTCGTGCAGCCCGCGGGACTGGTAGTACTGCGCCACCGCCGTGCGCGCGGAGTAGATGCCCCGTGAGTCGCTGTACCCCTGCGCCTGCGGCAGGTGGTGAATCACGTCGGCCAGGATGGCCTCGGGTGCCTCGAACCCGAACGGCGCCGGGTTGCCGATGTTCAGCTTGAGGATGCGGTGCCCCTCCGCCTCGAGGCGCTCGGCCTCGACGAGGATGGGCCCGCGGACGTCGTAGCGGACGCCACGCAGCTTCTGGCTCTGACGGATCTTGCGCACCGACGCATTGTCGCAGGCTCGGCGGCGGGAGGGAATGCGGTGGCGACCCGGCGCCACGGGCTGACAGGATCACGGCCGTGACAGACACCGTGCCCCAGGGTCCCGGGACGGAGCTCGCCTGCGCGTACTGGGCGGAGGTGGTGCGGCCGCTCCTTGACCGGGCGGCGCCCGGCCTGCCGAGAGCCGCAGGCAGGCTCGGCTCCGGCTCCGACGTGCTCGGCCTCGACGACGAGACCTCGCGCGACCACGACTGGGGCCTGCGGCTCACCCTGATCGTCCCCGCCGACCGCGTGGCGGACATCGACGCGCTGCTCGAGGCCGGGCTCCCCGCCACCTTCCGCGGCCTGCCGACACGCTTCGCCACCACCTGGGATCCCCGGGTGACGCACCGGGTCGAGGTGGCCGACGCCGCGGGCTTCGCCCGGTCCCGCACCGGCCTGGACGTGAGCCAGGACCTGGCGCCGGGCGACTGGCTGGCCCTCACGGGGCAGTCGGTCCTCGAGGTCGTCGCCGGCCCCGTCTTCGAGGACGGGCCCGGTGAGATCACCCGCGTGCGGGAACGCCTCGCGTGGTACCCGCACGACGTCTGGCTGCACGTCCTCGCCGCCGAGTGGCGCCGCGTGGGCCAGGAGCTGCCCCTCGTCGGCCGGGCGGGCGACCGGGGCGACGACCTCGGGTCCCGCGTCGTCGCAGCCCGCGTAGCCGGGAGCCTCGTCCGCCTCGGCTTCCTCCTGGAGCGGAGCTGGCCGCCGTACCCCAAGTGGTCGGGCACGCTGTTCGCCCGGCTCCCCGTCGCGGCCACGGCCGGGCCGCCGCTGGCCGCGGCGCTCGCGGCGGCCACCTGGCAGGAGCGCGACGCTGCCCTGGCCGCCGCGTGCGAGGCCGTGCACGAGCGGCAGCGGGAGACGGGTCTCCCCGCGCTCGACGGCCCGGCCACCGGCCCGTTCTACGACCGGCCCTTCCACGGCGTGCGCGGCGTCCCCGAGGCGCTCGCCGAGGCGATCACCGACGGCGCCGTCCGGGCGCTGCCCGCCGAGGGCGCCGTGGAGCAGTGGGTCGACGCCGTGCCCCTCCTGACGGACCCGCCCCGCCGGGTTGCGGCGTCGGGCCACGCCCGCCCCGTGTGACCTCCCCGCGTCGCCGCTGCTCCGCCCGTGTGATCGGCAGAACGTCGGATGATCGGCAGCCCGGGCTGCCGATCATCCGACGTTCTGCCGATCACACGGGGTAAGGGAGAGGCGGGGCACGGGTGTCAGTGGCTCGGGGGACACTGGCCGCGTGCATGTCGTCCTCACTCAGGAGCCCGCCGGGATGGTGGGCTCCGTCGCGGTCCCCGAGATCGCGGTGCCCGACGACGGCGCCCCGCTGGGCGAGACGCGCCACCTGCCCGCGGCCCGCCTCGCGGAGGAGGTCCGGTCCGCCCCGGGGCCGGTCCGGTGGACGTGGGACGACACCAACAGGTGGTACTCCGAGCTCCTCACGGCCGGGGTGCGGGTGGACCGCTCGTACGACCTGCGGCTGGCCCACGCGATCCTCCGCGCCTCCGCGCTCACGGCGGGCACGACGCTCGCGACGGCGCCTCGGGGACCGTGGGACCGGCTCGCGCCCACGCCGCCCGGGCCCACCAGCGCCGGTCTGCACGGGGAGCCCGCAGCGGAGCCCTTGTTCGAGCTGGAGGGCGCCGCGGCCGTCCGGCGGCTCGGCACCCTCCGCCCGGGTAGGCCCGGCGAACGTGGGCCGGGTACGGGGGGCGAGGCACCGGCGTCGGGCAGCGAGGCATCCAGCGACGGGCTGGACCCGCTCGCCGAGCTGACCGCGCAGCTCGCCGCCGTCGCGGCGAGTGCGGACCCGGGGCGGCTGCGCCTGCTGCTCGCCGCCGAGTCGGCGGGCGCCCTCGCCGCCGCCGAGATGCACCACACCGGGCTGCCGTGGCGGGCCGACGTGCACGACGCGATCCTCACCGACGCGCTCGGCCCGCGTCCGCGACTGGGTGCGCGCCCCGAGCGGCTGGAGGCGCTGGCCCAGCGCATCCGGGAAGCGCTCGACGCGCCGCCCACCCTCAACCCCGACTCGCACCCCGACCTGCTCAAGGCCATGGAGTACGCGGGCGTGGGCGCGCGGAGCCTGCGCAAGTGGGAGCTCGAACGGCTCGACCATCCGGTGGTGGAGCCGCTGCTCGAGTACAAGTCGCTGTACCGGCTCTGGACCGCGAACGGCTGGTCCTGGCTCGACACCTGGGCGCCGCACGGCCGGTTCCGCATGGAGTACGTGGTGGGCGGCGTCGTGACGGGACGGTGGGCGTCCAGCGGCGGCGGCGCCCTGCAGCTTCCCAAGAACGTGCGCCAGGCAGTGCTCGCCGACCCCGGGTGGACCTTCGTGGTGGCCGACGCGGCGCAGCTCGAGCCGCGCGTCCTCGCCGGGCTCGCCCGCGACGAGCGCATGGCCGCAGCGGGCCGCACCCACGACGGGACGCCCACCGACCTGTACGCGGGCATCGTCGCCACAGGCGCGGTCGAGACGCGCGAGCACGCCAAGGTCGGCATGCTCGGGGCGATGTACGGCGGCACCACCGGCGTGTCCGCGCAGGTGATGCCCAAGCTGGCCAAGGCGTTCCCGGCCGCGATCGACCTCGTGGAGCGGGCGGCACGGGCGGGGGAGCGGGGCGAGGTGGTCAGCACGCGGCTGGGTCGCTCGTCCCCGCCGCCCGGCGAGTCCTGGGCGAGCGTCCAGGGCAGCGCCTTCGACGAGGACGCCGGGGCCGACGCGCAGTCCAGGGCCCGGTCCCAGACGCGCGCCTGGGGCCGGTTCACGCGCAACTTCGTGGTCCAGGGAACCGCCGCGGAGTGGGCGCTGTGCTGGGTGGCGTCGATCCGGCGGCGACTCTGGGCGCTCGGCGAGGCGGACCTCGAGCCGGGCCTCACGCCCGAGCCCTTCGCACGGAGGCCGCACCTCGTCTACTTCCTGCACGACGAGGTGGTGGTGCACACGCCGGCGGCGCTCGCGGCAGCGGTGGCCGACGAGGTGCGCGCCGCGGCCGAGGAGGCGGGGCAGCTGTTGTTCGCGGGGTTCCCGGTGGACTTCCCGCTCAGCGTCGCGGTCGTCGAGAGCTACGCTGACGCAAAATAGCGTGCCAAGCGGTCGGATCGGCGAGGGCGGGCGGGGCCGGCAGGGGCTGGCAGGGCCGGCAAGGGCGGGCCGTCGCCCGGAGAGGCCGGTGGCCGGGGCGCGCCGAGAAGGGGTTCGGCGCGCCCCGGCCACCGGGGGAGGAGGGTCAGCTGCAGGTGACCGTCGTGGCCGACGGCGCAGGGCCGGTGCCGGTGAATCCGTACGTGGTGCTCTGGCCGGCACCGAGGTTGCCGTTCCACGAGACGTTACGGACCGTGTGCGTGGTTCCGGACGACGTCAGCGTGCCGCTCCAGAGCTGGTTGATGGTGGTGCCGCTCGGGAGGGTGAACGACGTGGTCCACCCCGTGCGGGCAGAGCCCGCCGTGACGACGACCTCACCCTGGAAGCCGCCCTGCCACGAGTTCACGAGCCGGAAGGCCGCCGTGCACCCGCCCGGCTGCGGGGTGGGAGTCGGGGTGGGGGTCGGCGTCGGCGTGGGCGTCGGGGTCGGTGTGGGGGTCGGCGTGGGCGTGGGGGTCGGGGTGCCGGTGCCGCCCGCGTTCAGCGCGTCCAGCGTGGCCGTGTAGGCCGGCTTCTTGTTGCCGCTGCCGTCGAAGAGGAGCGGGGTGCCGCTGGCACGCCACGAGTCGGTGTCGCGCACGCCCCACACGGTGATGCCGGTGCAGCGCGGGACGGCCAGGCAGGCCTGGACCACGCGGCGGTAGTTGTCCGCCTGGGCGGTGCCGGAGCCCTCGATGTCCAGCTCGGTGATCTGGACGTCGACGCCCAGGGCGGCAAAGCTCGACAGCGTGGTCTGGTAGTTGCTGGGCACGGGGCTCTGTGCGTTGAAGTGCGACTGGAGCCCGACGCAGTCGATGGGCACGCCGCGGGCCTTGAAGTCGCGGACCATGTTGTACACGGCCTGGGTCTTGGCGTGCGTCCAGTCGTCGGTGTTGTAGTCGTTGTAGCAGAGCTTGGCGCCCGGGTCGGCGGCGCGGGCGGCGCGGAACGCGGCCTCGATCCAGTCGTTGCCCGTGCGCTGCAGGTTCGAGTCGCGGCGGGCGCCGGTCGAGCCGTCGGCGAAGGCCTCGTTCACCACGTCCCAGGAGTGGATCTGGCCGCGGTAGTGCGTGGCGACCTGGGTGACGTGGTTGAGCATGGCGTTGCGCAGCGCGGTGCCGCTCATGTTCTGCATCCAGCCCGGCTGCTGGGAGTGCCAGGCCAGCGCGTGGCCGCGCACCTGCTTGCCGTTGGAGCGGGCCCAGCTGACGATGCGGTCGCCGTTGGTGTAGTTGAACTGGTTCTGCGACGGCTCCGTCGCGTCCATCTTCATCTCGTTCTCGGCCGTGATCATGTTGAACTCACGGTTCGCGATGGTGATGTACGTGTTGTCGCTCATCCGGTTCGCGGCGATGGCCGTACCGAAGTACCGGCCGGACTCCGCGGCTGCGGCCTGCAGCGTGCTGCCGGCGGCCTGTGCTGAGGTGCTGGCGCCGACGGCGAGGCTCGCCGTGATCGCGAGCGCTCCGGCGGCTCCGGCCAGGCTGCGCCAGGGGAACCGCCTCGCCCCGTGCGGGCTGAGGTCCTTCATGTCGTCCTCCTCGTCGAGGTGCATCGGTGGTGAGCGACCCGTCGCTGGCGGCGGGACCGCGTCGCGGCGAGCGTGGCACGAAAACGTTGTCGAATCGAGGCTGTTAAACGATTACGCAATGTCACCCGGCGCCAGCGGCCCGCGCCACGACGCCCCGCGCACATCACTTCGGCCCCGCGCACATCACTTCGGCAGTTTGTCGGGGGGGGGGGGCGGGGGGGGGGCGGGGGGGCCCCCCCCCCCCCGCCGGGGGGGGGGGGGGGGGGCCCGCGCACATCACTTCGGCAGTTTGTCGTCGGATCGGCACTTCGAACTGCCGATCCGACGACAAACTGCCGAAGTGATGTGCGCGTGGCCACGACTAACTGCCGATGTGAGGTGCGCGTGGCCACGACAAACTGCCGAAGCAATGTGCGCGCGGCCGCGTCGGCCTGCCGAAGCGATCAGCGGTGCACCCGCCGGGCTACGCTGCCGACGTGAGCAGCGCTACGCCGGCACCCGCCCCCGCACCGTCCCTCGCGCAGGTGGTCGCCGTCCTCGACGACCTGTACCCGCCCACCACCGCGGAGGGCTGGGACGCCGTCGGGCTGGTCGCCGGCGACCCTGCCGCGCCGGTCCGGAAGGTCCTGTTCGCGGTGGACCCGGTCGCCGCCGTCGTGGACGAGGCCCTGGAGTGGGGCGCCGACCTCGTCGTGACCCACCACCCCCTCTTCCTCCGCGGCGTGCACTCGGTCGCCGCCACCACCTTCAAGGGCTCGGTGGTGCACCGACTGGTCTCGGCCGGCGTCGGCCTGCACGTGGCGCACACCAACGCCGACTCCGCGCCGCGCGGCGTGGCAGACGCTCTCGCCGATCTCGTCGGCGTGGTCGACCGCCGCCCGCTGGTCGTCTCGGCCGCGGACGAGGAGCGTGGCATCGGCCGCGTGGGTCGACTCGCCGAGCCGGTCACCCTGGCGGCGTTCGCCGAGCGGGTGGCTGCGGCCCTGCCCGGCACCGCCCAGGGGATCCGCGTGGCGGGCGACCTCGACGCACTGGTGACCAGCGCCGCCGTCGTCGGTGGCTCGGGAGACTCGCTCTTCGACGCGGTGCGTGCCGCCGAGGCCGACGTGTACGTCACTGCCGACCTGCGCCACCATCCCGCCTCGGAGCTTCGCGAGCGCGCCGCCTTCGAGGCGTCGCGGAGCATCGCCGGCACCCGGGCCGGCACCCCCTTCCTCGTCGACGTGGCCCACTTCGCCAGCGAGTGGCCGTGGCTGGCCTACGCGGCCGCCGACCTCGTCGCCTCCCTGACGGCCGCGCACGGTAGCGTGGCCACCGTGGAGACGCGCGTGAGCACGCTGTCCACCGACCCCTGGACCGCGCGCGTCGCGTCCCCGGGTCGCTGACGGCCCCGGCCGGAAAGCCGGAAAGGGCAGCGCGGCCGGACAGCCCGCAGCCCGACCCCGCGGAACCACACAACTGCATCGACCGAGAGGAACCGCCGGTGACCACTGCACCGCCCGCCGACCAGCTGAGGCTCTTGGAGGTCCAGGCGCTGGACACGCGTGCCCAGCAGCTGGCCCACCAGCGTCGCAACCTGCCCGCGCTCGCCAAGATCGCCGAGCTGGACGGGCGCATCGCCGACCTGCACGGCTCGCTGGTCGAGTCGCGCACCCGGCTGGCCGACCTGCGCCGCGAGCTCACCAAGGCCGAGGCCGACGTGGAGCAGGTGCGCACCCGTGCGGCCCGCGACCAGGCGCGCCTGGAGAGCGGCGGTGTGGGGGCCAAGGACGCGGTGGCCCTCACCGACGAGCTGGCCTCGCTGGGCCGCCGTCAGGCGGCGCTGGAGGAGGTCGAGCTCGACGTCATGGAGCGCCTCGAGGCGCACGAGGACGCGCTCGCCAAGCTCGAGAAGGCGAACGACGAGCTGCTCGCCGACAAGGCGGCAGTGGAGGCCGAGCGGGACGCCGCGTGGGCGGAGCTCGACACCCAGGTCGCGGCGCTCGCCACGGAGCGGGCCCGCCTGGCGGAGGGGCTGGACGAGGGCCTCGTCACCCTGTACGACAAGCTGCGCGGGCAGCTCGGCGGCCTCGGCGCCGCGGCGCTCCGCGGCGGCCGGTGCGAGGGCTGCCGCCTCGACCTGAACCCGTCCGACCTCCAGGTCGCGCGCACCGCCCCGCCGGAGCAGGTGGTGCGCTGCGAGGAGTGCGGGCGCATCCTGGTTCGCGGCGTCAAGGAGTAACGGGTGCCCGACGACGCAGCGCGCACCCGGGTGCACCGCTCCGGCCGGGGCGGTGCCCGCCCGGGCAGGTCATGACGGTGAGGCGGGACCCGACCGGTTCGGGGGCAGGCGCCCCACCCGGCAGGGACACCCACGTGCGCCCGCTGGGCGCGGTCACCCGGTTCGACGACGCCCAGCCGCTCACCGTGGTGCTGGTGCGCCACGGGGTGACGCCGATGACCGAGGCGCGCGGCTATTCCGGCTCGGACGTGCCCGGCCCGCCGCTGTCGCAGCGCGGGCGAACCCAGGCCGCCCAGGCGGCCGACGCCGTGTTCCGGATGGGCCGCGGGCAGGGCCGCCGCCTGTGGCCGGACCTTCCCCGGGCCACCCAGATCGTCGCGTCGCCGCTGGTGCGTACCCAGGAGACGGCGGCGGCGATCGGTCGTCGGCTGGGGCTGCCCGTCACCACCGACGACCGGTTCGCTGAGTGCCGGTTCGGCGAGTGGGAGGGCCTCACCGGGGTCGAGATCGAGCAGCGGTGGCCCGGCGAGCTGGCGCTCTGGCACTCCACGGGCACGTACGCGCCGCCCGGCGGCGAGTCGTACGCCCAGTGCGGGCTGCGCGTCTGGGACGGCTTGACCGCCCTGGCCGACGGGGGAGCGGGTCGCACGGTCGTCGTCGTGGGGCATGCGGTACAGATCCGCACGGCGGTGGGGGTGGCGTACGGGGCGCCGGCGTCGCACTGGTCGCGCCTGCGGGTGCCGCCGGCGTCGCTGTCCGTGCTGCGGCTCTGGTCGGACGGCACCAGCGAGGTCACCGTGGCGGGGTACCCTACGGACGGCTGAGCGCCGCGGCGCCCGCGGCCGACATCGCCCGCCGGCCCGGGCAACGGCACCAGCGGTCTACCGCAGCCGAGGCCTACAGCACCCGCGGCGGCGCCGCGAAGGCCCGGGCCAGCGGGACCAGCGCGAGGACCAGGACCGCCGGGAGAGCGAACCCGACGCGGAGCGAGTCCGAGCCCACGAGCCCCGTCAGCACCGACCCCAGCAGCGCGCCCGCGTAGTTGAACTGGTTGAACCGGGCGATGACGGCGTCGACCCGCTCGCGCCCGCCGCCCGCGATCCGGGCGGCGGCGGAGAAGCTCAGCGGCGCGACCACCGCCACGCCCGCACCGAGCAGCGTGAAGCCCGCGACGGCCACCGGCCACGAGGGTGCCAGCACCACCAGGGCCAGGGCGGCGCACGCCACGAGCGCCCCGACGCGGAGCACGGGTGCCACGCCGAACCGCACCACGAGGCGGTCGCCCGCCAGGCGGGTCAGCATCGTCGCGACCAGGTAGGGAAAGGTCGCCAGAGCCACGAGGCCCGACGGCGTGTCGAACACCCGCGCCAGCAGCGACGGCCCCCACGTCGTGGCGGCGGTGTCGACCATGTAGAACACGACGAGCCCCAGGCCGACGAGCATGATGGGCCGCCACGGCACCGGAACGGGTGCGGTGCCCGGCATGGCGCCCGACGCCGGCCTGGTCCCCGCGGCAGGCGACGTCACCTCGGCAGGCGCCGCCGCGGCGACGTCGGCCCGCGCGAGGTACGGCGCGAAGGTGATGGCGAGCGGCACCACGGCGACCACCGCGCTGGCCGCTACCGGGATGGCACCGAACGCCAGCGCCAGCGCCGCGGCGATAACTCCGCCGACGGTCCAGTACCCGTGCGTGGACGGGAGGATGGGGCGCCCGGCCCGGTGCTCGATTGCGACCGCCTGCATGTTCGACGCCGCGTCCACGAGGCCGAGGGCCACCCCGTACGCCGCCATCGCCGCGATGAAGACCGCCTGGCTGGGCGCGAGGGCCAGCACGGGGACGGCCATCGCGGCGAGGAGGAGTCCCGCGCGGAGCACGGTCGCGCTGCCGAGGCGCCGGGCGGCAGGTTCGGCCACGACCGAGCCCAGCCCGGCGAGCAGCACCATCATGAGGAGCAGGAGCGAGAGCATCACCTCGTCGAGCAGCCACGCCTCCTGGAACCGCGGGAGCCGCGTCGTCAGGCTGATGTACACGAACCCCTGGGCGAAGAAGGCCGCGGCGACCGCCACTCGGGCGGTGCGAAGGTTCCCCTGGCTGCTCATGGGCGAATACAACCAGCCGACGGTGGATCAGGCCAGGAGATCAGGCAAGGACGAGCTCCAGCGTGCGCGGCCCGCGCGCCCGGCCGTCGAGGAGGTTCGCCTCGATGAGGGTCTGGTCGCGCCCGCTCCCGATCTCCGTGAGGATGACCGTCCCGACCAGCTCCTGGGCGGCCTTGAGCACGTCCTCCGCCGACATCGGCTCCACCTCCCGCCGCAGCAGGTGGCCCGCGAGCACGCCGCGCGTGTGCTTCGCGTTGTGCGACACGACCGACCGCTTCCCGTCGACCTCGCGCAGCACGCGCACCTCGACCCAGTCGGCGGCGCCGTCGCCGGTCACGCGCGGGCGCCACGCCGCCACATAGGTTGCCGACCGGCAGTCGACCACGACGTCGCCCGCCGCCCGCCCGTCGAGGGTCGAGGCCAGGGCGGGCTTCCATGCCCGGGCGAGCGGGCCGACGCCGTCGGGCAGCGTGACGCCCATGCTCAGCCGGTACGCCGGGATGCGGTCCCCAGGGGCGACCACACCCCACAGTCCGGAGAAGATCCGGACCGACTCCTGCGCGCGGGCTGCAGCCGCGCCCTCGAGGCGGGCGAGCCCGGCCGCCGCGTAGAGCACCCCGGTGTAAACGTGGGTGGCGGGGGCGGCGGGAGCGGTGCGCAGGCCGGTGTTGCGGGCCACCTCGTCGGCGAGGCCGTCGCTCACGCCGAGCACCGTGGTGGCGTCCGGCCGGGCGCTGACAGTGGCGAGCGCGTCGAGGACGAGGTGGCGCTGCGCCGTGAGCTCCGGGTGCGCGAGGGCCGCGAGGTCGAGGGGAGCGGCGTCGTCGGGCGCGGGCGTCTTGCCCTCGGAGGGCGGGAGCAGGAGGAGCACGCGTCAAGCCTAAGCGCGCCCGGCCGGCGGGCGTCCTGGCCGTGGCGCGACGGGCGTCACTACGGTGGCGGGATGGCACACGTGAAGGTCTACGGCAGGCGGTCGGTCTGGGGTGCGCGGCGGCAGGAGGTCTCCGACCTCCTCCACGCGGCTCTGGTCTCCACGTGGCGGCTCCCGGAGGACAAGCGCTTCCAGCGCTTCCTCCTCCTGGACGACGACGACCTGGTCGCCCCGCGCTCCGACGCCTACCTCGTGGTCGAGGTGCTGTGCTTCACGGGCCGCAGCCGCGAGGCGCGCCGCGCCCTGATCGCCGCGATGTACGACGACGTCGCGCCTGCCCTCGGGCTGTCGGCCGACGACCTCGAGCTGATCATCGTGGAGAGCCCGCGCGAGAACTGGGGGATCCGGGGCGTGAGCGGGGACCAGCTGGCGCTGAGCTACCGCGTCGAGGTGTGACCGCCGCCGCCGACCGGAGGGCCCTGACCAGGTAGTCTTGGGAGGCGGACGAGTCGGTCGGACGGTCGCGGCCCCGGGCAACCGGGGGCGAGGAACGTCCGGGCTCCACAGGGCAAGGTGGTGGCTAACAGCCACCCGGGGTGACCCGCGGGACAGTGCCACAGAGAGCAGACCGCCTCCGGCCCCAGGGCCGGCGGTAAGGGTGAAAGGGTGGTGTAAGAGACCACCAGCGCTCCCGGTGACGGGGGCGGCTAGGTAAACCCCACCTGGAGCAAGGTCAGACAGACTGTGTCTGAGGGCTGCCCGCCCGACTCTCCTCGGAGAGACACAGTCGGGTAGACCGCTCGAGCCCTGCGGCAACGCAGGGCCTAGATGGATGGCCGTCACCCGCGCGGGGGCAACCGCGCGCGGGGACAGAACCCGGCGTACAGACCGACTCGTCCGCTCCCATGCATCCAGCCGCACGCTGCCGGCCGCCCGTCGGCCGCTGCCGATCACACGGGGTGGCCCGGGCGGAGCAGCGACCACGCCACGGCGAGCCGGAGATCTGCGGAATCAACGCGCCAGACGTCACCGCTACCCTCAGGCGATGAGCTACGACCTGGCCGTCTTTGCAGTCGACGGCGATGACAATGCCGTGCGGGCGCGCGTGGACGCGATCTTTGAGTCCCTTGAGGACGGGACAGAGGACGACGTGGATGACCCGTCGCACTCGGACCCGCGGATCGCTGCCTTCCATGCAGAGGTCACGTCGATCCATCCAGACGACGAGGACATGGACGACGACGAACTCGCAGTCAGCCCGTGGACTGCCACGCCCCTCGAACACGGTCCGGACTGGATGTACCTTCAAATGGTCTACTCGCGTGCTGGCGCTATGCATGCCTTGGTCGCACGCCTCGCAGCGAAGCACGGCTTGATCTTCTACGACATCCCAGCAGACAGGATGCACAGGCCCGCTGACTGGCTTGAGCGGGCGCTCGCGCGCGGGGGTTCGCCCGGCCACGGGTAGGCTCTCGGGCATTCCAATTGTTGGGGCACGTCGGCGGCGTATCGCCGACGTGCCCCGCCCTGCGGCTCAGTACCGCATCCCCATGAGGTCACGCACGTCGTTCAGGGTGCGGTCGGCGATCTCGTTCGCCCGCTCGTTGCCGCGGGCGAGCAGGGCTTGCAGGTACTCGGGACCGCGCTCCGCCGCCTCGGCCCGGCGGGCTCGGATCGGGCGCAGCCCTTCGACGAGCGCCTCGGTGACGACCTGCTTGAGCCGTCCGGCGCCCGCAGCGCCGACGGACTCGGCCAGCGCCTCCGGCGTCGTCCCGGCGAAGTGCGCGCCGATGGTCAGGAGGTTCGCGATCTCGGGCCGGCGGTCGGGCTCGTAGGTGATGTGCCGCTCGGAGTCGGTCTTGGCACACTTGACGAACCGGACCGTGTCATCCTCCGACGCCCGGATCTCCAGCGCGTTGCCCGCCGACTTCGACATCTTCTCTCCGTCGTTCCCCAGGATGGTCGGGGTCTGGACGATCAGCGCGTCCGGCTCGGGGAAGTAGGGCCGCCCGGCGGAATAGCGGTTGTTGAAGCGGCGGGCGATCGTGCGGCTGATCTCCAGGTGCGGCAGCTGGTCCTGCCCGACGGGCACGAGGTTGGCGTGGCAGAACAGGATGTCCGCCGCCTGGTGGACCGGGTAGGTGAACATCAGTCCCGACATCCCGTGTCGTCCTCGCGCCTCCGCAGCGAGCGTCTCCGCCTTGACGGTGGGGTTGCGCTCGAGCTCCGCGACGGTGACCAGCGACAGGAAGGGCAGCAGCAGCTGGTTCAGGGCCGGGACGGCGGAGTGCGTGAAGATCGTCGTCGCGCCCGGGTCGATCCCTGCGCTGAGGTAGTCGAGCAGCACCTCACGGATGACGGCGGGCAGGTCGCCGGCGACGTCGCGGTCGGTGATGACCTGGTAGTCGGCCACGATCAGGAAGACCTCCACGCCGCGGGCCTGGAGCCGCACCCGGTTGTCGAGGGTGGCGATCAGGTGGCCCACGTGCAGGGCTCCGGTGGGCCGTTCGCCGGTCAGCACCCGGAAGCGGGAGGGGTCGGTGGCGATCTGCTGCTCCAGCACGGCGGAGCGCTCGCGCGCGGTGCGGACGGACTCGGTGGAGTGGACCCGCTCGTCGGCGCGTGCAGTTGTCTCGGTGGTCATCGGTGGCTCCTCAAAAGGGGTTCGGGCCTGCCACCGCCGTCGGCTCCCTGAAAACAGAAGCGTCCCGGGCTGCGGCAGGCAGCTCGGGACGGGCGTCGGGCGCGTCTGGTCACGGCTGCGTGCGCAGCCACCACCAGTTCCGCCGGAGAGTCATACGGGGAGCATAGTCCGGGCCCGTAAGACCCGGCGACATCCGCGTCCGTCCTAGGATGAGCCGCATCCCAGACCCTTCGCACGCAGGAGGCCGCAATGACCCCGGGCAGTCTCACCCACCTCGAGGCGGGTGCCGTCATCCCGTTCGGCGGCGACCGGTTCACGACGGTTCCTGCGGACGTGGCTGCCGCCTTCCAGCCCGGTGACCACCTCCATGTCGTGCAGACCACGGGTGCCCTGCTCCACGTCCCGGCGGCCGTGCGCGCCGCCGTCGGCCAGCAGGTGGACGCGGCCGTGGCCGCGTTCGAGCGCCTCCGCACGGCTGGTCCCGGGCCGGTCCACGCCTTCTACGTCGCCTTCGCGGACGCGCTGGCCGACGACGCCGTCTGGTCGCGGGTCGCCGAGGCCAACGCGGCCGACGTCGCGCGCGCCGAGTCCCTGGGCCGGTCGACGACCCGCCTCCGGGTGTCGGACCGCATGCGCGAGGACATGGTCGCCGGGCTGCGGGGCTGGGCCGCGCACGTCGAGGCGAGCCCGGGGACCGACGTCGTCTCCCGCGTCGAGCACGACGACTGGGTCGTCGAGACCGTGACGGCGCCGCTCGGCGTCATCGCCTTCGTCTTCGAGGGCCGCCCCAACGTGTTCGCCGACGCCGCCGGGGTGCTCGCCACAGGCAACACCGCAGTGCTGCGGATCGGCGGCGACGCGCTCGCCACCGCCCAGGCGATCCACGAGCACGCTCTCCGGCCGGCACTGGAGTCGTCAGGCCTGCCCGACGGCGCCGTCTGCCTCGTCCCCGTCCGGGAACGCTCGGCCGGCTGGGCGCTGTTCAGCGACAGCCGGCTGGCGCTCGCCGTCGTGCGCGGTTCCGGCTCGGCCGTCACGGAGCTGAGCAGCGTCGCCCGGCAGAGCGGCATCCCCGTCAGCTCGCACGGCACGGGCGGCGCCTGGCTGGTCGCCGACCGCACCGCCGACCCTCAGCGTCTCGCCGGCGTGGTGCGGCACTCGCTCGACCGGAAGGTGTGCAACACGCTCAACGTGGCCGTCGTCGTGCGCGAGCGGGCGGGCGAGCTGGTCCCGCTGCTGCTCGCGGCAGCCGACGAGGCCGCCGCTGCCCGGGGCGGCGTCGCCCGGGTCCACGTCGTCAAGGGCAGCGAGGCCTGGCTGCCCGACGGCGACCTGGCGCGCCCCATCGAGGTCCGGCGCGCCGAGGGCACCGTGGCCGAGCCCCGCGCCACCCTCCTCGACGTGGACCAGCTCGGCACCGAGTGGGAGTGGGAGGAGACCCCCGAGCTGAGCCTCGTGGTGGTCGAGGACGTCGACGAGGCGGTGCGGCTCTTCAACGCCTACAGCCCGCAGTTCGTCGCCGCGCTCGTCTCCGAGGACCCTGCTGCCCACGCCCGCTTCCGCGAGACGGTGAACGCCCCGTTCGTCGGCGACGGGTTCACCCGCTGGGCCGACGGGCAGTACGCCCTCCACCAGCCGGAGCTCGGCCTGTCGAACTGGCAGAACGGGCGCCTGCTCGGCCGGGCGGGCATCCTCACGGGCGCCGACCTGACGACCCGCCGGATCTTCGCCCACCACGACAGCGCGGACCAGCACCGCTGAGGGCGACGGCCCGCTCAGGGAGCCGGAGACGGCAGGCGAGCCACCGTCACAGCACCAGCCCGTGGCGGTACGCGTAGACCACCGCCTGCACCCGGTCGCGCAGCCCCAGCTTGGCCAGGAGGCGCGACACGTACGTCTTGACCGTCTCCTGGCTGATCACGAGCGTCGCGGCGATCTCGGAGTTGGACAGCCCGTCGGCGATGAGGCGCAGCACCTCCAGCTCGCGCCGGGTCAGCGCCGTGTCGTCGTGCGCCTCGTCGACGGGCCGGATCCGTGCGGCGTACCTGCCGACGAGCTGTCTCGTCACCTCAGGCGCCAGCAGCGCGGACCCGGCCGCGACGGTGCGGATGCCGTGCAGCAGCTGCGCCGCCGGGGCGTCCTTGAGCAGGAACCCGCTCGCCCCGGCACGCAGTGCCTCGTACACGTACTCGTCGAGGTTGAACGTCGTCACCACGAGCACCTTCATGGGGTGCTCCACCCCGGCGCCGGCGAGCAGCCGGGTCGCCTCGATGCCGTCGAGCACCGGCATCCGGACGTCCATCACCACGACGTCGGGCCTGAGCCGGCGGGCCAGGTCGACGGCGGCCCGCCCGTCCCCGCACGAGCCCACCACCTCCAGGTCGGGCTGGGCGTCGATGATCGTCGTGAAGCCCGTACGGATCAGCACCTGGTCGTCGCAGACCAGCACCCGGGTGGCCGCGCTCATGGCCGGCTCCGCGTCGGGATACGAGCCTGGACGACGAAGCCGCCGTCGTCCCGTCGTCGTGCGTCGAGCTCGCCGCCCAGGGCGGCGACCCGTTCGCGGAGCCCGGTGAGGCCCCGGCCGCTTCCGGCCGGGACGACGCGCGACCCTGCGGGCGACCCGCCGCGCGACGGCCGCTGCCCGGCCGCCGAGAGCGGGCCCGGCCGGGGCCCCTCGGTACTGACCGTCACCGTGATCTCCCTGTCGTCGTAGCGCACGCTGACCGCCGTCGGGCTGCCCTGGGCGTGCTTGAGGGCGTTCGTCAACGACTCCTGCACCACCCGGTGGACGGCCCGCTCGGCGCCTCCGGCCGGCTCCGACGGCGCGCCCACCTCGGTGAGCTCCACCGGCTGGCCTGCCTGCCGGGTCTGCTCCACGAGCCGGCGGATACCGCCGCCGGGCGGAGTCCGGACGGCTCCGCCCTCGTGGCCCGGGTCGAGCAGGTCGAGCAGGTCCCGCAGGTCGGTGATGGCACGGCGGCCCGTGTCTGCGACGGCGGTCAGGGTCTCGTCGAGCCGGCCGGGCGCGGCGGTCAGGTACCGCGCGGCCTCGGCCTGCACGACCATCGCTGTCACGTGGTGCGTCACGACGTCGTGCAGCTCGCGGGCGATCCGGGTCCGCTCGGCGGCGCGGGTCTCGTCGGCGACCCGGAGCCGGCGTTCCGCCTCGGCCGCGCGGGTGGTGCGGAGCCACGTGCCGACTCCCCAGGCGAGCGCCATCACCAGGTAGAACGTCACGAGCTCGTCCACCCGCTCGGCCCCGGTCAGCCGGTCGAGCACGACGGCCAGTGCCACGTACGCCACCGAGAGACCGGCGGCGACGAGCCGACGTCGGCGCCCCAGGTGCGCCCCCGCGCTCACCAGCGCGATACCGAGCGCGTTCCCCGCGAACGTGTGCGCGCCGGAAACCTGGCCCAGCGCGAAGCCGAGCGCCACCAGCACCACGGAGACCGCCGGCAACCGCCGCCGCACAGCGAGCGGGAGGCACTCGAGGGCGACGACCACCACGGTCCAGCCGTCCAGCGGGCGGGCGGGCGCCTCGCCCACCTGGGTGCCGTAGTCCCGCAGGAACGGCACGAACGCCGCCCCCGCGAGCCCGAGCGCGAGCGGCAGGTCCCGGAGCGAGACGTGGAGCCGGTGCCAGCGCTCCGGGACCCGCCCGAGATCGATCACTCCGCGAGCGTAACGGCCGCGTCGGGCCGTGCGGCGCGTCGCAGGGGCACCACGTGGCCGCGGCGGTAAGCCAGCCGCATGAAGACGGCGGCGACCAGCACGCAGAACACCAGGGAGAACAGGCTGCCCTCCGGCCCGAAGGCACCGCCGGTCAGCAGCGCAGGGCCCGACGTCGTCGCGTCGAGCAGGCCCTGCGGAGTGTTGTTGCCCGAGACCTCGGTGCTGAAGATGGCGCTCGCGGCCACGTTCCAGCCCAGGTGAAGGCCGATCGGCACCCACAGCCTGCGCGTGGCGACGTACGCGGCGGTGAGCATCCCGCCCGCCTCGATCGCGATCGCGATCGCGCCCCACAGGCTGGCGTTCGGGTTGATCAGGTGCAGGAGCCCGAACAGCAGGCCGGTCAGTACCAGGGCGACCCACGTCCCCGTCCACCCCTCGACGACCCGGAACAGGACGCCACGGAACATCAGCTCCTCCGTCACGGCGACCGCCGTCATGGCGCCGAGCAGCCCGACGGCACCCGTCGGCGTGCCCAGGCCGTGAACCGTGTACCCGCCCAGGACGGCGATGCTCGCGATGACCAGGCTGAACAGCCCGACGCCGATCAGCGTGCCCCAGCCGACCGCCGGCGCGGCGCCCCGCAGAGCTACTTCCACCGGGCTGCGGCGTTCGGTCCGCCGCACCACCCAGGCGTAGGTCAGGACGGCGAGCGCCGCCGTCGCCGCCCCGACGACGAGCGTCAGCCACGGGTTGCCCTGGACCGCCATCACCGCCTGGCTGCCGAGGAGAGAGACGGCCAGGACTGCCACGAGCTGCCAGATCAGGCGCACGATGACTCCTTCGCGAGAAGCCGCGGTCTGAGCGCCGCGGGCTACCCCGACGCTAGGGATCGGGCAGCCCAGGGTCGTCACCGCAGGGTGGACACTCGCAGGTAGCTCGCACGGGGGACAGGCCGGCGGTGCGCTTCCGCCGGTCTAGCTGAGGCTCGAGTAGGCGAGGTAGAAGGTGGTCCCCACGACGGCCGTGCCACCGACGGCCAGCGCGACGGGCAGCGCCCCGCGGACGTGACGGACGAGCGTGACGGCCAGCAGCGCGAGACCGGTCACGCCGATGAGCGTCCAGTACACCGGGCTCGTGGTCTCATGGACGACCGTCAGCCCGTAGGCGGCCTCGCCGATGCCGATCCCCGCGAGCAGTGCTGCGCCGAGGGCTGCCCTTACACCCCCGGAACGCAGCCATGACGCCGCCACCCCCACGAACGGCCCTGCCGCCACCCCGACGGCAGAGAAGAGGAGCGGGTCGTAGGAGAGGCCCCGTAGCTCGGATGCGGCGGAGTAGCCGAGCACGAGCAGGACGAAGCTG
Organism: Antribacter sp. NEAU-D49; assembly: GCF_057158775.1. Taxonomy (NCBI): domain Bacteria; kingdom Bacillati; phylum Actinomycetota; class Actinomycetes; order Micrococcales; family Promicromonosporaceae; genus Antribacter; species Antribacter sp. NEAU-D49. The sequence continues at coordinate 40,761 of NZ_JBXTSN010000032.1, forward strand.
ACGGCGCCGAGCACGGCGGCCGGCGCGGTGCGTGCCCGGGACCAGAACACCAGCAGCGCCGTGAGCACGGTCCAGCCGCTGGCCGAGTTCGCGAACGACGCGAGCGCGCTCGGCAGGAAGCCCTGCGCCCAGGAGGTCGCTCCGCCGAGCAGAAAGCTGACGAGCACCACGATCCCGGCCCGGAGCAGGAGGCGAGGAGGCGCGGCGGCATGCGGTGTCCGGGTGGCGGCGGTCATGGCGTGACGCTATCGAGCGTCGTCGCGCAGGGCATCGGTCCCAGGGCTGATCCCCGTCATCCCCCGGGACGACGTGAGGGTGGCCCCGGCCCACCCGGGAGCACCGCACCCCGGAGAGCCACGGCCTTGGTGGCCCGTCGTCGAACCGGGAGAGTTGACGTCATGAGCTCCTCACCGGCCACCGAGCAGCCCCGGACCATCGTGTTCACCGACGCGAGCGTGCGCGTGGCGCCGTCCCGCACCGTCGACGCCGAGCTGTGGGCCATCGACGGGACCGTGACCCACGTGGGGCCGCCCAGGCCGCCCTACCCCGACGACGCGCTGGTGACCGACGCGTCCGGGGCAACCCTGGTCCCGTTGCAGGTCGACAGCGCGCTGCGGGCGCAGCGGTCCGCCGCCCGGAGCGCATACGACCTCGCACCCGGCAACGCGGCGACCCTGGCCGCCGTCCGAGGGCGGGTCGACGAGTCCCGCATCACGCAGATGCTCGTGGTGCCGCCGCGCGACCTGCTCGCCGTCCTGGTGGAGGGCACGCTCGTGGCGTCGCACGGCGAGCCGACCCGGCATGCGGGAGCGGCAGGGACCGCGCCGGACGACCCGCGGCTCGGCACCTGGGTGGACCCCGGGAAAGCCCTGGAGCGGCACCTCACGGCCGACGGACGGTACAGCGAGACCCGCAGCGGACGGCGGGACGCGTACACGGGGCGGTTCTGGCTCGACGGCGACCGCATCACGTACCTGGACGACCAGGGCTTCTGGGCGTTCGGCGAGTTCGTGGACGGCGTGCTGCACCACGCGGGGTTCGTGATGCGGCAGCGCTAGGGTCGCGGCCGCCACGCTGCCGTAGGGCGCTGCGGGGGGAGGGGGTGCGGCAGATGCTTCTCGAGGGCAGCACGCTCCTTGCGTTCCTCTTCGCGCTGATCTTCCTGAGCGCCGTCCTCCAGTCCCTGTCGGGCTTCGGGTTCGCGCTGCTGAGCGCCCCGCTCCTCGCCGTGACCGTCGGAGGTCCGGAGGCGGTGTCGACGATCATCCTCACCGGCACCGCCTGCGACGTCGCCATCCTCGTGATGCGCCGCAGCGTCCCCCGCCCCGTCGCTCGTGAGGTGTGGGCGCTGGCTGCGTGGTCCGTGCCCGGGATGCTGGCGGGCGCCTGGCTCCTCGCGTCCCTGCCCCCGTCGGGGCTGCAGGTCTTCGTCGCCTGCGTGGTGCTCGGCGCCGTGGTGCTGCGGGTCCGCTCCCGTGACCGGGGTGCCGTGGTGAGGCCGGCGTGGGCGGCCCCGGCGGGGCTGCTCTCGGGGATCTTGAGCACGTCGACGTCCCTCGGCGGCCCGCCGAGCGTCTACTACCTGATCCACCGCGACCTCGGCCCGCACGCGATGCGCGACACGCTCGTCTCCCTCTCCCTGGTGCGCCTGCCCCTGAGCGTCGCGGCGCTCCTCCTCGCCGGCACGTGGGAGACCTACGAGTGGTGGGCGCCGCTGATCGCGGCGGCGCTCCTCGGCCAGCTGGCCGGTGCCCGGGCGTTCCACCGCTTCGGCGCCTCGCGGTACGAGCGGGTCGTTCTCAGCCTCCTCGTCGTGTCGGCGGTCGTGTCGGTCGCCGTCCTCGTGGTCGGGTGAGGTAGTCGACCGAGGGGCTCGGCCGCGGCCGGCCGCTACTCCCGCGGCCGGGTGAAAACGTTCGGGGATCGGCGGAGGGCCGTGAGAAGCCTGTTCACCTGCTCTCACCGGCTGGTACTTTCCGCCGCATGACGTCGCCGCGTGAGGGCCGGATGCCCGTGCCACGGTCGGTCCTCATCGTCGGCGCCGCGGTCGTCGTCGTGCTGGCCGCCTTCTTCGCCCTCGTGCTGCCGCTGCTGGGGAGCCTGACCGAGGGCGAGGCGGCCACGCCGCCGTCCGCCTCGCCCACGCCTCCGCCGCCCAGCCCCAGTCCCAGCCCGACGCCGTCGCCCACACCGAGCCCCACACCGCCACCCTCTCCCGAGCCGGTGGGCCCGTACCCCGAGGTGGTGGAGCAGCTCAAGGCCATCCCGGGGGTGGCCGACGCCGGGTCCAGCGAAGACTGGGCCTACCCGCGCATCGACGTCTACCTCGCCGAGCCGCTTCCCGCGCCGCGTGAGGCGACGGCGCTCGCGGACCAGATCCTCGACGTCATCGCCGCCGCGTCACCCGTGGACCTGCCGGGCACACCGCTGACGGACTACATCAACCTCCGGCTCCTCACCGGCACGTCCCAGACGAAGGAGACCGCGACGCTCGACGTGTCGCTCCTGTACCCCGCCACGCAGTTCCCGCAGGCCAAGCGGCTCGGCGGGGACGCGCTCGGCGCCGCCGTCACCCTCCTCGGGGTCGACGGGGGAGCGGTCACCCGGGTGCGGACCGACTTCGACGGCACGCACGTCACCGTGGAGTCCGCGAGCGCCGCCCGCTCCGTCGTCGCGGTGGCGCGGGAGCAGGACCGCCCGGTCCGGACGCTCGCGATCGCGGGCGGCGGGTTGGTCGAGGGCTGGCCGGAGGGCCGCATGCCGCACGCGGACGTGATGGACGTGCTGGTCGAGCTGTCCGCCGTCGAGGGTGTGCGGTCGGTGGGTGCCCGGCGGGTGGCGCCGTCGGCGGACGCGCCGACCGTGGTGGTCACCGTGATGGCCGACGGCGACGCCGGGTCGATCGCCGACCTGCTGAACGGGGCGGACTACGCGGACCGGGTCGGCGTGCCGATGCCGTACGTGGTGCACCCGGGGTCGGGCGCACCGGTCGAGGGCCAGATCGGCAGCGGCCGGTAGCGCGGGCCCCTGGGCGTGCCGGGGGAGACGAGCCCTGACTGGAGTCCTATGGTGTTCCCATGACGACTTCGCGCATCACAGTCGATCCCGCTGTCATGGGCGGGGTTCCGACCATCCGCGGGCTCCGCATCCCGGTCGCCACGGTCGTCGCTATGCTCGCGGACGGGATGACGGCGGACGAGGTCGTCGCCGACCTGCCGGACCTCACTGCCGAGGATGTCGCAGCTGCGCTTCGGTTTGCGGCGGATCTCGCACGCGAACGGCACCTGCCTCTGACCTCGGCAGCATGAGGCTCCTGCTGGACAACAACCTGTCCGTGCGGCTGGTCCACCTGACCCGCCGCGGCGGGTCATGAGGTGGAGCACGTCCGAGATCTTGGGCTCGCTGCAGCCACCGACGCAGTCGTGCTCGAGTCGGCGGCGTCGTCGGACCAGGTACTCGTGTCGGCCGACTCCGACTTTGGCGCGCTGCTAGCGGCGGGGAACCGGTCGCGGCCGTCCTTCGTCCTGCTGCGACGGACGAACGGTCGCCGAGCCGAGGATCTCGCCGCACTGCTGGTGGCGAACCTCCCTGCCATCGCCGAGGACCTCGAAGCCGGCGCGATCGCCGTTGTCGGTGAGGACGAGACTCGCGTTCGTCAGCTCCCGATCGGGCGCGGGGCAAGTGCTAACAAGCCTCGCTGACTCCGCCGGGTTTCTGACACATCCGCCCGAGGTGACGGAACCCACACCGCCATCGCTTGTGAAAGCATGCACAAGCATGCAAGCCTGGAGTCGTTGAAGTTCCGGGCACCACCGGAGACCAGCGGCTCGATCGCCCGAGGCAACGAGGGCGGCGGAGGAGTGGGGAGCGATGTAGGGCGTAGGGAGCGGACGCTCGGCGCATGAGGTCAGACCTCATGCGCGGAGGGTGTCGTCGCCCCTGCGGAAGGCCGCCGCCGCCCTCGCGACCGCCGCGCTCGCGCTCAGTGGCGCAGTGGTCTCCACCTCGTGGACCGTCCAGCCGGCCGCCGCCGCCCAGGCGCCTGTCTGCCCGCCGTCGGGCGACATCCCCTCGTGGACCAACCTGCCCGGCGACGGTCCTCTCTACACGGACAACGCCGTCTCGACGTGGGTCGGCGGCGACTTCACGGTGACCGGCGCGACCGCCGAGGCCGAGGGCACCACCGTCGTCATGGGCGACGTGACCATGTCCAAGACGGTGGCGAACGACGGCTGGTACGGCTTCAACTTCGGCGTGGTCGGCGTCGGCTCGCAGATCGCACCGGAGCCCATGTCCGTGATGCTCAGCGTAGGTGGCGACCTCACCGTCAAGCCCGGCTACTCGATCATGGTGGGCTACATCATCGGGGGCGGCGTCGCCGTCGTCGGGCAGATCTCGGGCACCGTCGACACGCAGGGCGGCCCGGTCCTCACGCAGGAGGCCGCGGCCCAGCACCTCGCCCAGTACCAGAACTTCGGCGCCAAGACGGACGCCCTGTCGTCGGCCCTCGACGCGCTGGCCGCCAACGGGACCAGCGCCCTGGAGACCCGGGACGGGGAGACCGCCCTGGTGCTGACCGCGGGCACGCCCGACACGGCCGGACGCCAGGTGTTCACCGTCCCCGCGGCCGACTTCGGCGCCGCGACCCGGGTCGACTTCGACAGCCTGCCGGTCAACGCGGACGGCTCCTACCCGCCTGTGGTCGTGAACATCACCGGTGGCCCGGTCGCAGCGGTGAACAACAGCACCTATGTGAACGGCACGATGGTCGCCGGCCCGCTCACCACGGGCGCCGACCTCGGCAACGTGTCGTCCGCCGTGATGTGGAACTTCCCCGACGCCGGCTCCGTCGACCTGGCGAGCACGCAGGACGGGGTCAACTTCCTCGGCAGCATCCTGGTGCCGGACGGCAACCTGACCACGGACGTCATCAGCACCAACGGACGCGTCTACGTGGGCGGCAGCTACGACATGGGCGACTCGATGCCCAACATCACCGCGCACGCCGAGCACCACAACTACCCGTGGAACGGCGCGTCGGCCAGCGCCTGCGACGACAACACCGTCACGCCCGTGTCCGGCGAGGTCTACCTCACCAAGCACCTCACGCCCGGGTCGTTCGTCGACGACCTCCTGGCGCAGATGCCCGGCGTCGTGGTGGCCCAGGGCGAGCTGGTCTGCACCGACACCGACGGAACCGTCCTCTTCGAGCGCGACTGGACCCTCGCCCCCGGCCGTACGGTCTACTTCGACGGCATCCCCTTCGGGGCCACATGCACAGTGACCGAGCAGCCAGGCCCTCTACCTCACGGACGGCAGCCCGCTCGACACGCAGGGCTTCACCTGGGCGCAGCCCACCATCACCGTGGGCGGCCAGGCCTCGACGACGTTCGTCGTCACGGAGGAGACGCCTGAGGTCTCGGTCGACGTCACCAACACGCTCCTGGGCTCCTTCGACCTCACCAAGCAGGTGGTCGGCACCACCACGGACGCGCAGTTCGGCTTCACCTGGACGGCCACGGGGCCCGACGGCGCAGCCGCCACCGGCTACCAGGTGCCCGCCGCCGGCGGCCCTGCCGCCCCGGTGGCCGGGGCGTCGACGGGGACCGTCACGGTCGGCGCGGGCGGGACGGTCAGCCCGACCGTGGACGGGAGCCCGGTGCTGTTCCCGACCGGCACCACGGTGACCGTGTCCGAGACCGGGCTGCCCGACCCCGGCCCGGCGAGCGAGTGGACGCCGTCGCTCAGCCCCGAGACCGTCACGGTGGGCGGGCACGACCCGAGCGCCTCGTTCACCGCCGTGAACACCCTGACCGAGAAGCCCGCCCGCTTCGCCGTGACCAAGACCGTGGCCGGTGACGGCGCGGACCTCGTGGACCCCGACGCCACGTACACGTTCGAGTACTCCGTCGACGGCGTGCCCGCCGCCGAGCCGATCACGGTCCGCGCGGGGGAGACGGTGCTGAGCCCCGACCTGCCCGACGGCGCCGTGATCACGATCGCGGAGAAGGACGTGCCGCAGTTCACGGGCGTGGAGTGGGCCGACCCCCAGCTCGAGGGCACCTTCACCGTGCACAGCGGCGCGCAGTCGCCCTACGCGCTGCCCGTCGTCAACACCGCGGTGCCGGTGGACCGCACGTTCTCGATCTACAAGGACCTCACCGGGGCGGCCGCCGGCTCCGTGCCGGACGACACCGAGTTCACGGTGAACTACGCCGTGAACGGCGGCGAGCAGACGGGCACGCTCACGCTGCGCGCGGACGGCACCGTCGTGGGCGGGCCCACCCTGGCCTACGGCGACACCGTCACCTTCTCCGAGGCCACGCCGCCCGCCCTCGACGGGGTCGTGTGGGGCGCCGTCACGTTCGCCGTGAACGGCGAGCCCCTGGCCGGTGACACGCTGACCCTCACCGCCGACGACGAGGCGCCGGTGCTGGTCACCGTGACCAACACCGCCCGCCGGCCCGGCGTCGGGTTCGCCGCGCACAAGGAGCTGGAGGGCGCCGCGGACGCCATGCCCGACGACGCCGTGTTCTGGCTCCAGTACCGCGTGAACGACCGCTGGGCCGTGGGCTTCCTGGCTCTCCGGGCCGACGGCACCATCGTGGACGCGCCGGACACCGCGCCCCCCGGGTGGGTCGGCGAGGAGCCGGTCCCGCTCAAGGCCGGCGACGTGATCTACGTCCAGGAGGTCCAGTGGAACTCCGAGCGTCCCATGCCGGCCGCCCCCGGCGGCGCACAGTGGGCCAAGCCGGTCTTCACCGTCGACGGCCAGCCCCTGCCCCTGACGGGCGACGGCTGGGCCTCGTTCACCCTGGGTGACGACGGCGTGATCGAGCTCGCCATGCACAACAGCCTGGTGCCCGCCGCGGGCTTCTCGCTCAGCAAGGTCATCTGGGGTGAGACCGCCGACCTGGTGCCGCCCGGCACGGTGTTCATCGTGGGCTGGACCGTCGTGTCCGGGCCGAGCCAGGGTGCCAGCGGCAGCATCCGCGTCACCGCCGACGGCACGCCGTCCGAGGGCCCCGTCCTTCTCCAGGGCGACCGTGTCGAGTTCACCTCCGAGGACATGCCCGAGCTCGCCGGGGTCTCGTGGGGCGACTACGAGCTCTACCCCACCTATGTCCAGTGGAGCAGCGGCTGGAACGAGCACCAGGCCGTCACCATCGAGAACACCGCCAACCGGCCCCCGACGGGCACCTTCCAGGTGACCAAGCAGGTGGGCGGCGAGCAGGCCGGGTCGGTGCCGCCCGGCACCGTGTTCACCGTGGACTACACCGTCGACGGCGTACCGCAGCCGCCTCTGACGGTCCCGGTCGGCACGGTCGTGACCTCCCCGGAGATCCCGGTGGGCGCCGAGGTGGTGGTCACGGAGACCACCTTCCCGGACATGGCGGGCGTGACCTGGGGCCAGCCGCAGATCGCCAACGGCTCGTTCACGATCGCGGAGAACGCGCAGGTCACCGTCACCGTGACCAACACGGCCCTGACGGCCGCCACCTTCACGGTGCAGAAGCTGGTCGCCGGCCCGGGCGCCGGGCTCGTGCCGGGCGACACCGAGTTCACCGTGGCGTACACCGTGACCTCCGGCCCGAGCGCGGGGACCGACCGCGCCACCGGCACGCTGACGATCACGGCCGACGGCGCCGTGGTCCAGGGGCCGGTGCTGGCCGTCGGCGACGTGGTCGAGCTCAGCGAGGTCACCCCGTACCCGACGGTGTCGGGAGTGAACTGGGCGGCCGCGACTTCCGGGGTCGTCACCCCGTCCACCATCACCCTGGGCCAGGACGCGAACAACGACGGCACGCTCGACGTGCCGGCCGTGGTGGTCAGGAACACCGCCAACCCCAAGATCGCCCGGTTCTCCGTGCACAAGGAGATCGTCGGTGAGGCCGCCGGGCTCGTCCCCGAGGGCACCGTCTTCACCGTGAGCTGGAAGGTCGTGTCCGGGCCCAGCGTCAACGTGGCGGCCCGCAAGGAGGGCACCTTCACGCTCAGCGCTGACGGCACCGCGTGGACCAGCCCGCAGTCGGGCACCGAGGCCTTCCGGCACGGCGACGTGATCGAGCTGACCGAGGTGAACCTGCCGCAGGTCCCGGGCGTCACCTGGGGCACGCCGGAGTTCAGCCCCGAGCGGGCCACGCTGATCAACGGCGCCGTCCTGACCGTCAGGCTGACGAACACCGCTGAGACGGCGCCCCTCGCCTCGGACATCTCCGTCCAGAAGCTCGGCCAGCCGCAGAGCTGACGGCCATCCCGGCCGGCACCTACTGGCTCCAGGAGGTCAAGGCCCCCACCGGGTACGACCTGCTGCCCGAGCCGGTCCAGTTCCTCGTCGGCTCCGACGGTTCCGTGCAGGTCGCCCTCCCCGAGCGGCACCCGCAGGTCACCGCCACCTCGGCCGACGGCGGCGCGATCGACGACACCCTCCAGGTGGTCGACCGCCCGGTGCTCACGCTGCCCTTCACCGGCGGCCCGGGCGCCACCCTCAGCACCCTCGGCCTGGCGACGCTCGGCGCCGCCGTGCTGGCCGCAGTACTGGCCCTGCGTCGTCGACGCAGCGTGCCGCGCCGTCACTGAGCCGGGCTTCCCCTCGCCCGTGCCGGACGGCGCCCGCGCCGCCGACCGCCGTCGCCCCGCCGACGGCAACGTCCCCCCTCTGTAGCCGACGGCCTCCCCAGGCGCGCCCTGCGCCGGGCGGTGGCGGCGGTCGGTGGCGCCCTTCAGACCAAGCCCGGGTACGCCGGGCACCGATAGAAGAGAGAAAAGGAAAGAACAATGCGCACCATCCGATCGAACCGGCGTACCGGGGCGGGAGTCCTGGCCGTGATGGCCGCCTCCGCGCTCAGCGTCGGCACCTTCGGCCTCCCGGCCTCCGCGGCCGGCGCCGACCCGGAGCCCACCGAGTCCGCGACGCCCCTCCAGGGGCTCCCGACCCAGAGCACCGGAAACCTGCACATCACCAAGGCCGAGACCCCGGGTTCCGGGGAGGCCGACGGCACGCAGAAGCCGGGCGTGGTCGGAAGCATCAAGGACGTCACGTTCTCCGTGCAGAAGGTCGAGGGCATCGACCTGTCGACGAACGCCGGCTGGCAGGCCGCGGCCGACCTCGCCGCGTCCTACAACAGCACGGGCAGCCTCGGCAGCGCGACCCTCGGCAACGCGGCCACCGGCACCACGGCCGCGGACGGCACGGTCGACTTGGCCAACCTGCCCATCGGCCTGTACTACGTGCAGGAGACCGCGACGCCGGCCGGCGTCGTGAAGGGCGACCCGTTCCTGGTCACCCTCCCGATGACCAACCCGACGGCGCTCAACGAGTGGATGTACGACGTGTACGTCTACCCGAAGAACTCGGTGGTGGACCTCGTGAAGTCGGTGGCTGACGCCGACGACTACGTCGTGAACGACGACCTCGTCGAGTGGACGATCCTCGCCGACATCCCGAAGAACGAGAACGGGGAGATCGACGCCTACAAGATCGTCGACGACCTGGACGCCAAGCTCGACTACGTGTCGATCACGGTGTCCCTCACCGAGGGCACGATCTCGCTCGACCCGGCCGACTACACGGTCCTCCCGGCCGCAGCGACCGACGCCGGTCCCGAGGTCTCCGTGACCTTCACCGCGTCGGGCCTCGAGAAGCTCGAGGACGCCGCTGCGGCGGGCGACCAGCAGGTCCAGGTGGTCATCTCCACCGAGGTCAACGCCTCGGGCGTGATCCCCAACACGGCGACGCTGTACCCGAACCAGTGGTCGGTGGACAACGACAAGGGTGAGGTCTCCAACGAGGTCGACACCAAGTGGGGCGGCGTCCTGCTCGAGAAGGTCGACGCCGCCACCAGCGCCACCAAGCTGGCGGGCGCCGAGTTCCAGGTGTTCACCTCCGCGGAGGACGCCGCCGCGCAGACCAACCCGGTCTCGATCAACGGCGTGAGCACCTTCACCACCGCCTCGGGCAGCGGCCAGGTCGTCATCGACGGTCTGCGCTACAGCGACTACGAGAACGGTGCCACGGACGCGACGCCGCGCACCTACTGGCTGGTCGAGACCAAGGCGCCGAGCGGCTACGAGCTGCTCGCCGACCCGGTCGAGTTCCAGGTCACCGCTGCGGCCACCGCCGTGGGCGGCGACGCCCAGGTGGTCGTCGAGAACGTCGAGCACAACGCCGGGTTCACCCTGCCCCTCACCGGTGGTTCGGGTACGGCCCTGCTGACCGGTGCGGGCGTCGTCGTCCTGGCTGCGGCCCTGGTCCTCGTGGCCCGGTCGCGTCGCCAGACCGACGAGGTCTGACGCACCACACCCGGGGCGCGGGCCGCGAGGCCCGCGTCCCGGCGCACGTCACCGAGCCCGAGCACGGGAGGAACCATGAACCGACAGACCGTCGCCGTCATGGTCCTCGCCGCGCTCGGGCTCGGCCTGCTCCTCTACCCGACGGCTGCCAACTGGTTCGCCGTCCGCGACCAGGCCTCCGAGCTCACGGGCTGCGCCCACGCCGTCGACGCGATGCCGTCGGCGGAGCAGGACGCGATGCTCGCGTCCGCCGAGGCCTACAACGAGCGGCTCGCCCAGGGCCTCACCGGCTCGGGCGACACGCCCGACGCCGAGTACCGCGGCGAGCTCGCCCCCCAGCCCGGCGACGTCATGGCTCAGCTCACCATCCCCGACCTCAGCCTCACGCTGCCCGTCTACCACGGCACGGGGGAGGACTCGCTGAGCCGGGGCGTCGGACACCTGTTCGGGTCGGCGCTGCCGGTGGGCGGCACCGGGAACCACCCGGTGCTCTCGGCGCAGTCCGGCCTGGTGGACGCCGAGCTCTTCACCCACCTCGAGGACCTCGACCTCGGCGACCACTTCAGCATCGACGTGGTGGGCCGGACGATCACCTACGAGGTGGACCAGATCACCGTCGTCGAGCCGGGCGACACCAGCACCATGCAGCCCGAGCCCGGCCGCGACCTCGTCACCCTGCTCACCTGCACCCCCACCGGCATCAACTCCCACCGCCTCGCCGTGCGCGGCGTCCGGCTCGACCCCGTCCCCGAGGAGGATGCCGAGGCCGTCATCGCCGGTCGCGACGGCGAGGCCGGGTTCCCGTGGTGGGCCGTCGCGTTCGTCGGCGGCGTGGCGCTCGCGGGCGTGGGCGGCAACCGGCTCAGCCGGCCGCGCAAGCCGTCCCGCGCTCCGGCGGACGAGACCCCCGCGAACCAGCACCCGAAGGAGACACTCCCCGTGCGCACGCGCCGTCGTCGGCCCGACCCCGTGAAGGTCGTGGCGATCGTCGTCCTGCTGGGCGGCCTCGCCGCCGCGGGCGGCTGGACCTGGCAGAACGTCGGCACCACCTGGGTGGCCGACCGCCAGGAGGCCCAGGACCTCGCCGCCTTCAGCGAGGCGAACCCCCTGCCCGACGCCGCCGCGGCCCTCCGCACCGACCTCGACGCCGCACCGGTCCCGGGCGACCTGTCCGGGACCTGGGGGACCCTCTGGGTCCCGTCCTGGGCGGGCACCACCGGCGCCCGCGGCGAGCTGATGGACGCCCGCACCCCCATCAAGGAGGGCGTGACAGAGGCCGTGCTCAACACGGGGGCGGCGGGCCGGTTCACGCAGTCGGACCTGCCGGGGCAGGTGGGTAACACCGCCTTCGCCGGGCACCGTCGCACGCACGGCGACAACTTCCTCCACGTGGACGCGCTGGTCACGGGCGACGCCGTCGTCGTCGAGACCGCCGACGCCTGGTACGTCTACGAGGTGACCGCGCCGGCCACGCTGGTCGAGCCCCAGCAGGGGGCCGACGTCGTGGCCGACGCGCCGGCGGGCCTGGCCCCCGGCGGGCGCTACCTCACGCTCGTCTCGTGCCACTCGGTGACCGACGGCGCGTGGGGCAACGACCACCGGATCGTGGTGCACGCGTCGCTGGTGGGCTGGCTGGAGCACGACGCCGGCGTGCCACCGGAGCTCGCAGACGCCGTCGGCTGACACGGTCAGTGCGGCGGTCAGGTCACGTGATCGCGGCCGGACGGCGATACTGATACCTACGCAGTTCATACCGATCTGCTGCAGATCGCCCGAGTCCGCGGCGCGCCACCGTGCGAGCGGGCCACGGCGCGCTAGCGTCGGACGATCGCCGCACCCCAGGAGGCACAGTGCCGGACGAGATCCCGCAGGAGTTTCAGATCGACGTGCCCGACGAGATGGAGACCGGCGTCCCTGCCGACTTCGCCTCGGTGTGGCACACGCCGACGTCGTTCGTGCTGGACTTCATCGCGGTGAAGCAGCCACCGAGCCCGACGACCGACCCGGACACGGGCGAGGTCACCAACGTCGTGGTGCCCGGACGGGTGGTGTCGCGCGTGCGCATCCCGCCGCAGCAGGTGTTCGAGCTGGCGAAGGCGCTCACGATGCAGCTCGACGCATGGGAGAAGGAGAGCGCCACGGGGTCCCGCCGCCGGGAGAACGGGGCCGGGGAACGCTCGGAGCGCGGCAACGACTGAGCGGAGTGCGGGTATCCCAACATCCGGGATGCTCTGTTCCGCAACGCTATTCCAGTTCGCCCGTAAAGAGCCTATTGGCCCGTGATGCTGATTCACGGTAGCCATTTCCCGGCCTATACCAGGGAAAATTCCTCAAAGAAACCCCTCCCACGGTGTTCCGCTACCGCGTGAAGCCGTTGTACGCTTCCCGTGATCGCGACGAGGGCGTCGCATCTCCCTAGTTGCCGGGGGTCGGGGGGCCAGCAGTACCGGCAGCACCAGTCGGGAGCAAGGAGCAGGGGCGATGTGAGTGAGCTACACCATGAATCATGCTGGGGGGCACACCGGGGGTATCGCGCTGGAGGAGACTCCGGAGGCGAGCCTGGTCAACATGTGGGGCGAGATCGACGTCGCTCTGCGGGGCGAGGCCGGTGCCGCCCTCGCGAATGCGTTGGAACGCGACGTACCCGTCGTCATTGACACGTCACGCGTGACGTTCATCGACTCCACGGGGATCGCCTTCCTGGTCCAGCTCTACACGTTCGGCACACGCGAGGGGCTGCAGGTCCGGCTCCTCGAACCGCCGACTGTGGTGTCGGACGTCCTCGAGATGCTGGGCGTGGACTCGGTCTTCGCGCAGACCTCGGGGTCACACTACGGAGCCGTAGCCGGCTGAGCCGCTGCCTCCGCACACGACGACGAACATCGAGCAGGCCCTCACGTCGACGACGTGAGGGCCTGCTCGATGTCTGTGTTCAGGCGTCGGCCGCCAGCGAGGCCGCCCCGACGATCCCCGCAGCGTTGCGCAGCTGGGCGGGAACCACGGGCGCCCGGAGGTGGAGCAGCGGCAGGTACTTCTCGTGGTGCTTGCTGACGCCGCCGCCGATCACGATGAGGTCGGGGGAGAGCAGGTCCTCGACCACGCCGAAGTAGCGCTGCAGCCGCTGGGCCCACGCCTCCCACGACAGGTTCTCGCGCTCGCGGGCGGAGTCCGCGGCGCGGGACTCGGCGTCGTGCCCGTCGATCTCCAGGTGGCCCAGCTCGGTGTTGGGCACGAGCGTGCCGTCCACGAAGAGCGCGGAGCCGATCCCGGTGCCGAGGGTCGCCACGAGCACCACACCGTCGGTCTGGCGGGCGGCCCCGTAGCGGAGCTCGCCCACGCCGGCGGCGTCGGCGTCGTTCACCGCGACCGCGTGGCGGCCCGTGGCGCGCTCCACGAGCGCCGGCAGGTCGACCCCGGTCCACGAGGCGTCGAGGTTGGCGATGGACCGGACCACTCCCCGCTGCATCGGCGCGGGGAAGGCGACGCCGACCGGCACGTCGTCGGGCAGGTGGTAGGTGCCGATGAGCTCGGCGAGCACGGCCGCGACCGCCTGAGGTGTCGAGGGCGCCGGGGTGGGGATCCGGGTGCGCTCCTGCACGAACGTCCCTGTCGCGAGGTCGACGGGCGCGCCCTTGATGCCCGATCCTCCGATGTCGATGCCGAACGCCAGCTGGGCGGTCTCGTGATGATGTCCCGACAAGGCTTCTCCGCTTCGAGTGGGGGCGTGTCCGGCGGCGCGCCGCACACGGCCTGGTGCGAGGATCGTCTCATGAGCGACGCCGCACAGTACTGGTACAACACCGAGACGGGCGAGGTCGAGACGGGCCGCCGATCGACCTGGAACCACCTCATGGGCCCGTACGCCACCCGCGAGGAGGCCGAGCAGGCGCTCGAGCGCGCGCGGGTGCGCAACGACGTCTGGGAGGACGAGGAAGGCAGCTGGCGCAAGGAGTGAGCGGCGCGGGCGCCATGGCCGGTGGCGCGCCCGCGCCGGGCCGGCCTACTTCTGGAAGGAGTGCGCCTCGTCGGGGAAGGTGCCTTCCTTGACCTCCTCGACGAAGTCCGCTGCGGCGCGCTCGAGCACGGCGCCGAGCTCCGCGTAGCGCTTGGCGAAGCGCGGCGACCAGTCCGTCATCCCGGCCATGTCGGTCCAGACGAGCACCTGGCCGTCGCACGACGGGCCGGCGCCGATGCCGATCGTCGGGATCCGGAGGATCTCGGTGATGCGGGCCGCGGCGTCGACGGGCACCATCTCCAGCACCACGGCGACGGCGCCCGCCTCCTCGACCGCCTTGGCGTCGGCCGACAGGGCCTCGACCGCCTCGTCGCCCCGGCCCTGGACGCGCGGGCCGCCGAGCAGGTTCTCGGACTGCGGCGTGTAGCCGAGGTGGCCCACCACGGGGATGCCGGCGTCGGTGAGCGCGCGGATCTGGGCCACGCTCCGCCGTCCGCCCTCGAGCTTCACGGCCGCGGCGCCGGTCTCCTTGAAGATGCGCACGCCGGTCTCGAGCGCCTGCTGCGCGCCCGCCTCGTACGAGCCGAACGGCAGGTCCACCACGACGAGAGCGCGCTTCGCGGCCCGGGCGACGGCGCGAGCGGGCGGGATCATGTCGTCGACCGTGACGGGGATGGTGGTGGCGTGCCCGTGCATCACGTTGCCGATCGAGTCGCCGACGAGCAGCAGGTCCAGGCCGGCCGCGTCGAAGATCGCCGCGGTGACCGCGTCGTAGGCCGTGAGCATGGTGATCCGCTCGCCGCGCGCCTTGGCCTCGGCGAGGTGGTGCACCCGCACCTTCTTGGGCGAGCCGGCGGCGGGCGGGGTGTGCGCGGACATGGTCCTCCTGCGGTCGAGGGATGGGCGTCGTCGCCCCGTGGATGCCTCCCCCAGCCTATGCCCGGCCTCGCGCGCCGCCCCCTGCACCCGGCGCCGGCGGCGGTGTGACGCGGGGCACGATCAGCTCTTGGCCTCCGGTATACGCGCCCGTAACAGGATCTGGTGCAGGATAGGCCCCATGGACAGGCAGCAGGAGTTCGTGCTCCGCACGGTCGAGGAGCGCGACATCCGCTTCATCCGGCTCTGGTTCACCGACGTGCTCGGCGTGCTGAAGTCGGTCGCGGTCGCGCCCGCAGAGCTCGAGTCGGCGTTCTCCGAGGGCATCGGGTTCGACGGCAGCGCCATCGAGGGCCTCACGCGCGTGTACGAGGCCGACATGATCGCCAAGCCCGACCCCACCACGTTCCAGGTGCTGCCGTGGCGCGGCGACCGGCACGGCACGGGTCGCATGTTCTGCGACATCCTCACGCCCGACGGCGAGCCGTCGCTCGCCGACTCCCGCAACGTGCTCAAGCGCGCGCTGGCCCGGGCGAGCGACAAGGGGTTCACGTTCTACACGCACCCCGAGGTCGAGTTCTACCTCTTCAACCAGATCTCCTCGACGGACGAGAAGCTGGTTCCCGTGGACCGCGGCGGCTACTTCGACCACCTGGCCCGCGGGTCAACGCACGACTTCCGCCGCGCGGCCATCACGATGCTCGAGTCCATGGGCATCTCGGTGGAGTTCTCCCACCACGAGGCGGGTCCCGGCCAGAACGAGATCGACCTGCGCTATGCCGACGCGCTGACCACCGCTGACAACCTCATGACGTTCCGCACGGTCGTCAAGGAGGTCGCGCTCGAGCAGGGCGTGTTCGCGTCGTTCATGCCCAAGCCGCTCGCGAACGAGCCGGGCTCCGGCATGCACACGCACATGTCGCTCTTCGAGGACGACCGCAACGCCTTCCACGAGCCGGGCGCCCAGTACGAGCTGTCCAAGACCGCGCGCCAGTTCATCGCCGGCCTGCTGGTGCACGCGAGCGAGATCACGGCGATCACCAACCAGTACGTGAACTCGTACAAGCGGCTGTGGGGTGGCCAGGAGGCGCCGTCGTACGTCTCCTGGGGCCACAACAACCGCTCGGCGCTCGTCCGGGTGCCCATGTACAAGCCGGGCAAGGGCAACTCGTCCCGGGTGGAGTACCGCGCGCTGGACTCGGCGGCCAACCCGTACCTCGCGTTCGCGGTGATGCTCGCCGCCGGTCTCAAGGGCATCGAGGAGGGCTACGAGCTCCCCGAGGCCACCGAGGACGACGTGTGGGAGCTGACCGGCTCGGAGCGTCGCGCGCTGGGCATCACGCCCCTGCCGCGCAACCTCAACGAGGCGATCGAGGTCATGGAGAAGTCCGAGCTCCTCGCCGAGACGCTGGGCGAGCACGTGTTCCAGTACTTCCTGCGCAACAAGCGCCAGGAGTGGGACGCCTACTCGGCGCAGGTCACGCCGTACGAGCTGGAGCGGTTCCTGCAGTTCCTGTAGGTCCGCCGCGGCGAGCCGGGGCAGGTGGGTAGGGTCGGACCGTGCAGAGCCGCCGACCCGAGACGCTGACGACCCACCTGATCAGGGCCGGCTTCGCCGACCTGTCGCGCTCCGCCGCGCTCTGGCAGGACCCGGAGCTGGCGGCGGTCCGCGACGCGCAGCCCGAGCCGGCAGCAGGAGCGGGTCCGGACGGCGGCGGGCCCGACGGCGCCTCGGTCGAGCTCGGCCCCGAGTCCGCAGCGCTGCTCCGGGCCGTCGGGCACACGGCAGACCCCGACCTCGCCCTGCTCCAGCTCGTCCGCCTGGCGGCGAGCGCCGGCCCGCGGCTACGTCCCCTGCTGCTGCCGGCGGCGGGGGAGCCCGACGGCGAGCCGGACGCCCGGGCGCGGCTGCTCGGCGTCCTCGGGGCGTCGACCGCCCTCGGCGACGAGCTGGTGCGGCGCCCCGAGCTCCTCGACGTGGTCGAGGACCTGACCCCTGGCACCGGCGTGGACCCGGCCGAGGTCCGGGCCGAGCTCCTCCGCGCGGTCGACGCGGACCCCGGCGCGAAGGCGCCGGTCGCGGGGTCGGAGGCGCCCGCTCAGCCTGAGGACCCGGCCGGGGCGGTGCACCCGGGCGCGCGTCCGTCGTCGTACACCGACGCGCTGCGCCGGGCGTACCGGGCCCGGCTGCTGCGCATCGCGGCGACCGACGTCACCGCGCCCGACCCGGCCGCCGTGCTGCCCGCCGTGGCAGCGGCCCTCGCCGACCTGGCGGCGGCGGCGCTGGAGGGGGCGCTCGCGGTGGCCCGCTCGGAGCTGCCCGACCACGGCGCGGGCGTACGCCTCGCGGTGATCGGCATGGGCAAGACAGGCGGGCGCGAGCTGAACTACGTCTCCGACGTGGACGTCGTCTACGTGGCCGAGCCCGAGGAGGGCGTCGACGAGGACGAGGCCCTGCGCGTCGGGGCGCGCCTGGCGACGGGGCTCGCGCGGGTGTGCTCGGCGACGTCGGCCGAGCCGGCGCTCTGGCAGGTGGACGCGGCGCTGCGCCCGGAGGGCAAGCAGGGGCCGCTGACGCGGACGCTCGCCAGCCACCTGGCGTACTACGAGCGCTGGGCCAGCACCTGGGAGTTCCAGGCGCTGCTCAAGTCGCGGCCCGTCGCGGGTGACCTGGACCTGGGGCGGGAGTACCGGGAGGCGATCGAGCCGCTCGTGTGGCGTGCCGTGACGCGGGAGAACTTCGTCGTGGACGCGCAGGCGATGCGCCGTCGCGTGGAGGACAACGTGCCGGCGGCGGAGGCGGAGCGGCAGATCAAGCTCGGGGCGGGCGGCCTGCGGGACGTGGAGTTCACGGTGCAGCTGCTGCAGCTCGTGCACGGGCGCACCGACGAGTCGATCCGCGGTCGCACCACGCTGGACGCGCTCGGGGCGCTCGCCGCGGGCGGGTACGTGGGGCGCGAGCACGCCGTGAAGATGGCCGAGTGCTACCGGTTCCTGAGGGTCCTGGAGCACCGCATCCAGCTGTTCCGGCTGCGCCGTACGCACCTGCTGCCGACCGGCGACGGCGACCTGCGCAGGCTGGCGCGCGCTCTGGGCCTCACGGACGCCGCCGAGCTCGACAAGCGCTGGCGGTCCGTGCGGCGGGAGGTGCGCACGCTGCACGAGGCGCTCTTCTACCGGCCGCTCCTGCCGGCCACCGCCCAGCTGTCCGACGACGAGCTGTCGCTCGCCCCGGAGGCGGCTGTCGCCCGGTTCGCGGCCATCGGCTACCGGGATCCCGCCGGGGCGCTGCGCCATGTCACAGCCCTGACCGAGGGCGTGTCGCGGCGGGCGTCGATCCAGCGGCAGCTCCTGCCGGTGCTCCTGGGCTGGTTCGCCGAGGGCGCGGACCCCGACGCCGGGCTGCTCGCGTTCCGGCGCCTGTCGGAGGAGCTCGGCTCCACGCCCTGGTACCTGCGCCTGCTGCGTGACTCCGAGGCCGCCGCCGCGCGCCTCGCGCAGGTGCTCGCGTCGTCGCGCTACCTGTCGGACGCCCTCGCACGCTCGCCCGAGTCGGTGCAGTGGCTCGCTGAGACGGCGGGGCTCGAGCCGCGCGGCGTCGACCGGCTGGCGGGTGAGGCCGACGCGATCCTGCGGCGTGCGAGCGAGACCGGGCAGGCGACCGTGTCGCTGCGGGCGCTCCGGCGGCGGGAGCTCGCCCGCACCGGTGTGGGGGAGGTGCTCGGGCTGCTCGACGCCGTCCGGGCCGCCCGAGCCATCTCCGACGCCGCGGACGTGGTCCTCGCAGGTGGGCTGCGGATCGCGGAGTTCCAGGCGCGCGCAGAGCGCGGGCTCGACCGCGGCGCCGAGCCCGCGCGGCTCCTCGTGGTCGCCATGGGCCGGCTCGGCGGGCAGGAGATGGGGTACGGGTCCGACGCCGACGTGATGTTCGTCTATGAGCCCGCGCCCGGCGCGACCGAGCGGGCGGCCGGCGACTACGCGCTCGCCGTCGCCACGCACCTGCGCAAGCTGCTCTCGGCGATGGGCCCGGAGCCGGCGCTGCCCGTCGACGCCGACCTGCGGCCCGAGGGGCGCAGCGGCCCGCTCGTGCGGTCCTTCGCGTCCTACGCGGAGTACTACGGGCGCTGGTCGTCGCCGTGGGAGGCGCAGGCGCTGCTCCGGGCCCGGCCGTTGTCCGGGACGCTGCGCGGGGTGGCGGAGGCGGGGGACGCGGGCGCTGACGCGGGGGCTGCGGCGGGCGCTGACGTGGCGGCTGCGGCGGGCGTCGACGTGCCGGTCGGGCCCGGGCCCGACGACGAGGCGGGCCGCTTCGGTCCCGGTGCCGCGGGCGGCCTGTCGCTGGGCGAGCGGTTCCGGGCGCTCGTGGACCCGTTGCGCTACCCGGAGGGCGGGCTGGACCCCGCCGTGGTCCGTGAGGTGCGGCGCATCAAGGCACGCGTCGAGTCCGAACGGCTCCCGCGGGGGGCGGACCCGGCGCGGCACCTGAAGCTCGGTCGCGGCGGCCTGGCCGACGTCGAGTGGACCGTCCAGCTGCTCCAGCTCCAGCACGCCGCCGAGGTGCCCGGCCTGCGGACCACCGGCACGATGGCCGCGCTCGCCGCAGCCGAGACCGCTGGCCTGGTGGACTCCGGGGACGCTTCAGCCCTCCGCGACGCCTGGCACCTGGCCTCGCGCCTGCGGTCCGCGATCGTGCTGTGGTCCGGGCGCACCACCGGGGCGTCCGTCGACCTCCTGCCGCACGACCGCGCGGCACTCACGGCCATCTCGCGGCTCCTGGGCGACCTCGGGTCGGGCGCCGAGCTCGAGGAGGCCTACCTGCGGACGTCCCGGCGTGCCCGGACGGTGGTGGAGCGGCTCTTCTACGGCGCGGAGTAGGCCGCCTCGGCTCGCGTCCTCTCGCGAGCGGTCATGCGGTCATGCGGCCACCGGCTGCTGGACCGGTTGACGCCCGCCCGGATCTTCGGCCCGCGGCCGGCTGAGCCGCCGGACCAGGAACATGCTCTGCACCACCGCCGACACGATGAGGGGCACGTGGTTCGCACCTTCGAGGAACTCGCCCCGGACCACGTACTGCGCCAGCGAGACGGACCAGACCCCGACGGCCAGCGCGAACGAGAAGATCAACGACGGCGCCGCCCAGCGGCCGGGCAGGTACGCCGAGACCAGCAGCAGGACGACCAGCACGGCGTCGGGGACCAGGAACGGGTTGTCGGCACGGACGCCCCCGAGGACCACGAAGAACACCGACGAGACCGTGGCCTGGATCGTGGCGATCACCCGGGCGCTGCGCGGTACCCCCATCAGAACGTGCCCTCGGCAGGCGGCGGGACGTGGGCTGCGTGTTGCGTGAGGTGGCGACCGAGCACCGAGGCTCCCAGAGGCTAGGCTGAACGCGAGCAATCGCTCGCGTCTAGAATGCGAGCAGACGCTCGTGTTTGTCAACGGCAAGGAGGTACACGTGGACGACCAGGGAGAACCGGAGGGCGCGCGCGCTGACGCGCCGCGACGACGTCAGGCGAGGGGGGAGCGCCGCATGGCCGAGATCCTCACCGCGGCCGCCTGCGTGCTGGCGTCCGAGGGGTACGAGAGGACCACGACCAACGCGATCGCCGCGGAGGCCGGCATCTCGCCGGGCTCGCTCTACCAGTACTTCCGCAACAAGGACGAGATCGTCGGAGCGCTGGCGCAGAGCTACGCCGACAGCCTGCGCGAGGTGCACGAGGCGGCGTTCGACGTGGCCGACGTCGCCCGCCTGCCGACGCACGACGTGATCGACCGCGTCGTCGACCCGATCATCGCCGTCAACCTCGCCACACCCGGCTTCAAGGCGCTGCTCGCGCGCCCCGACATGCCGCCCGGACTCACGGCGGCTGTGCGGCCGGTCCACGAGGCCCTCGTCGGCCGGGTGGTCCAGCTCCTGCGCCTGCGCGTTCCCGACCGGTCGCCCGTCGAGCTGAGCCTGGCGGCGCAGCTGATGATCCAGGTCTTCCAGGCGGCCCTGCCCTCGGTCACGGCAGCAGGCCCCGCCGACCAGCCGGCCATGATCGCCGAGGTCAAGCGCATGCTCTGCGCGTACGTCACCGACCTCGAGAAGGCTCACCCGGCGCCGCCGTCCCAACACGGCGAGGTCGTCCGGGCAGGCGCAGACCCGAGCCGATAGTCTCCCCAGACCAGGGACTATCCGGACGAAGGCGGACGCATGGGGAAGCAGATCGCGAGATCCGTCGGACTCGCGCTGACCGCGGTGCTCGGCGGTGTGGCCATCGAACGGGTCGACGGCAACCTCGCCGAGGCCTTCACGTCCCCCCTGCTGTGGCTCGCCCTCGCCTGCACCCTGGCGGGCGAGCTCGTGGCCCAGCTCCAGGAGTTCTCCACCCCGGGCGCCCGGGCGCGGGCCCGTCAGGAACGCTGGAGCAAGGCGGTCGTCACCATCGTGGACGACGGCGCCCCCGTGGGCCTCGGCTTCGTCGTCTCGCCCCGCCGGGTCCTCACGTCCTGGGACGTGCTCGAACGCGTCGCGAAGGACAAGAACCCGCTGTCGCTGTGGTTCACGGTGACGTTCCCGCACCTGGGCGAGGGGGACGGCGTCGTGCAGCGGCAGGTGCGGTACCGCGCGCAGGTGCCGGACGGCGACGTCGTCGCGCTCGAGGTCCACGAAGCGGACCGGGTGCCCCGCAGCGTGCTGCCGTTCCGGTTCGGGAAGCCCACGGCAGGGACGGACGTCTCGCTGTTCGGCTACGCCGAGACCGGCGCCGGGCCTGGCGGCGAGCTGTGGGTCGCCGGGCACGTCCGGGGCACCCTGGACAGCCGGTGGCTCCAGATCGACGGCGACCACGGCGGGCCCCCCGGCCCGCGGCCGGGGTTCTGCGGCAGCCCGGTCGTCGAGGTCACGTCGGGGCGCGTCGTCGGCATGACGGTCGAGTCGGTCTCCCGCGACGGCCGCTTCGAAGCGCGCGCCCTGTCCTCCACCGTGTTCGAAGGGCTGAACGTCCCTGCGAGACGGCCGCAGCGGCTCGTACGCGTGGTCGTCGAGGCCGTGCTGCGCTGGGCCGGGAAGGTGCGCGAGCAGGTGCGCGCGGCCCCCGCCCAGGTGGTGGGCTGGGGCAGGGACCACCGCCCCACCGTCGTGGTCGGCGGCACCGTCGCGGCGTCCGTCGGAGCCACGCTCCTCGTGCTCAGCGCCCTCGGCATCCTCCGGCCGCCCGTCGCGCCCGGGCCGTGCATCGCCGTGCCCGTCAGCATCTCGACCGAGAAGGACGAGCTGGTCAAGGAGCTCGCTCAGCAGTTCAACGCCACGGAGACCGTCGACGGGCGGTGCGTGGACGTGCAGGCAGCCGGGCTCACCTCCGGCGGAGCCATGGAGGCGCTCGCGGGCGCCGAGCGCTGGGACCAGGAGATCGTCGCCAAGACCATCGAGAGCGACGAGCCGCCGCAGCCGCCGCCCCCGGTGGTGTGGATGCCGACCTCCTCCATGTGGGCCGAGCTGCTGCGGTCCGCGAAGGGGATCGAGGCGCAGAACCTCGGTTCGGTCACGGCGAGCGTCATGGCGATCGCCGTCCCGAGCGCACCCGGCAACCCGTCGACCATGTCGTGGGCCGACCTGAAGAAGGACGCCGAGAGCGAGGACTTCGTGCTCGGGCGCGACGTGCCGCTCTACTCGACGTCGGGGCTCGCGACGACCGTCTCCGTCTACGACGCGGCAGTGAGGGCGCTGCCCGGTGAGCAGGAGGGCGTGACGGTCGACCTGGTCCAGAACCCCGAGGTCGTGGGCTGGGTGCGCGACGTCGAGTCGTCGGTCGGCAGCTACGGCCAGGAGGCCACGCAGTATCTCGAGGACATCTACTGCGGGCGGACGGCGCCGGTGGACGCGCTCGTGCTCCAGGAGCAGATGATCCACTCCTACAACCTCGGCCGGCCCGACGGCGGCGACGCCGACTGCGGCTCGGGGAAGCGTGAGCACGAGGCCGTCGCGAGCCTCGACGCGCTGCAGCCGGCCGAGGGGACGGTCGTGCTCGACCATCCCTTCCTGCTCATGCCGTGGACCGGCGACGACCAGCGCGCCGTCGCCGAGGCGTTCTTCGCCTACCTCGCCGACGAGGCGCAGCAGGACCGGTTCCTCGACGTCGGCTTCCGCAGCCCCGGCGACCCCCTCGCCCGGACCGACCAGCTCCGGACGACGACGGCCGCCGAGCAGTCCACGAGCGTCGCCGTGCCGGACGCGGCCGTCCTGGACGCGATGCGCGCACAGTGGGACGGGGTGCGCAAGAACGCCCAGGTGCTCCTCCTGCTCGACACGTCGCTGTCGATGGCTGGAGCACCGCTGGACGACGTCAAGGCGGCCTCCCACCGTGCGCTCGACCTGCTCGACCCGAGTGACGAGGTGGCGATCTGGACGTTCGCCGACGGGCCCGTCCCGGTCACCGGCTTCCAGCCCGTGGGCGACGGCGTGGCGCTGCACGCTGTGATCGACGGGCTGCGGCCGTCCGGGTCGGGGACCGCCCTGGTCGACGCGACCATCGCGGCGCACGAGGCGCTGGAGGCCAAGTTCCCGACGAGCAGCGACGACGAGAAGGTCCAGGCCGTCGTGCTGCTCACCGACGGCGTGAACAACCCGCCGGCCGCCCAGGAGCAGGTGGACGCCCTCATCGCCACCATCGACGAGCCCGAGCGGGAGGTCCGCATCTACACCGTGCCCTACGGGACCGAGACCGACGAGTGCCTGCTGGGGGAGATCGCCGAGCGCACCGACGCCCGGTTCTACCGGGCGTCGACCGACCGGGAGAACATCGAGGACGTCCTCCTCGCCGTCTTCGGCAACTTCGGCAGCCCGGGAGGCGCCGCCGACCTGCCGAGCCGGGAGGCGAAGACGCTCACCACGCCGAGGTACGACTGCCCGGCCGAGCCGACGGCGGCGGCGAGCGCGCCGGGGGCGACAAACTGAGCGGCGCGCGCCACCGGGAAACTGGGGCATGACCATGCACCGCACCGGCCTCGGCGACCGGTCCGCCAGTGACGTGACGACCCGGCCGCCGCGCTCCCCGAGAGAGCGACTCGGACTCGGCCTCGTCGCGCTGGCGGTGCTCTGGCAGGGCACGGGCACCGCCGTCGTCGGCGCGACGGTGCCCCCGGCCTTGGCGACGTTCGCCACGTTCGTGGCTTTCTTCGTCGTGGCTCTCGCCTCGGTCGTCGCGCTCTCCGTGACCCGGCGCCGGAGCGCCGGATCGGGGCGGCTGCGCCCTCGCGTGCGAGGGCGGGACGTCGTCGTGGCCAACGTCTTCACGGCCGCGGCGTTCGGAGCGTTCTACGTCGCCGTGACCCTCGTTCCGCCTACGGCGGCGTCGGTGCTGGAGGTCGGCACGGCGCCGATCGTCGTCGCCCTGGTGGCTGCGGTCGCGGTGCGACGGCCGGTGGGACTGGGCTATCCGGGCGTCGTGCTCGCCCTCTGCGCAGGGATCGCCTGGGTCGCGATCGCGGACGAGGGCGGCCAGCGACCTGGGGAGACCCTGCTGGGTGTTGCGCTGTGCCTGGTCGCCGGTGCTGGGGCCGCGGGCGTTCTCGTGACGTCCCACCGGCTCGGCGGACAGGGGTTCACCGGCCTGGAGCTCGCTGCGAGCAGGTTCCACCTGGCGTGGATCGTGTCAGGCATCCTGGCGATCCCCGCCGTGGCCGGTGGTGCGGTGCTCGACCGGTTCTGGTCGACGGCGCTGGTCGCGATCACCTGCATCGCGCTGCCGATCCTGCCGCTCCAGCAGGGCATCATGATGTGCTGGCCGCTCGACGCGGCCCTCGTCCTCGCGGTGCTCCCGGCAGTGGTGCTGGGGGCGGACGCGATGCTGGGACGCGGCCTGGACCCGCTGCTGGGTCTGGCGATGCTCGTCCTCGTGGCGGTGTGCGTCTGGGGAGCCGTTCGCCGCAGGTGAGGGCGATGCTGTGCTGGCCGGAACGGCTCTGCTAGGCTCCGCGGCGATGAGAATCCTGACGAGCAACAGATCGGGGGCCCAGTTCACTCCAGGTGAGTGCTGATGCGCTCATCCGTGAACGAGGGAACCCGCCTCCTCTCCTGGCAGCGGATACGCGAGTACGCCGTACCGCCGCCGATGATCGAGAAGGCGACAGCTCGCCGTCTCGAGGGTGACTGGGCAGGTGCGTGTGCGGCCGCCCGGGTCGACGTCGACGTCGACCTTCGGAGCATTCGACGGACCCAGGGGACCGATCGCGCCGCCGAGGTGCGCCGCGATCTCCGGCACCTCGCGCCAGA
This sequence comes from Antribacter sp. NEAU-D49, assembly GCF_057158775.1. Taxonomy (NCBI): domain Bacteria; kingdom Bacillati; phylum Actinomycetota; class Actinomycetes; order Micrococcales; family Promicromonosporaceae; genus Antribacter; species Antribacter sp. NEAU-D49. The sequence goes on from NZ_JBXTSN010000032.1 coordinate 66,143, forward strand.
CCTGCTCCGCTGGCACATGCCGCGCGTCCTCCCGGACGGCCTGCTGCGCCCGGGACTCACCCTTTCGCTGGCCCGTTACCCACGACCAGGTGGGCCGCCGGCTCATCTCGTCGTCCGGACGCCGCCGACGTGGGCAGCAGGTGGGCAACGGATGGTCCTGGGGTGGTGGGAGGGCGCCGCCGAGCGCCACCCGCACCCGCATCCCGACCCGAGGTATCGACTGGATCTCCATCGGCACCTCTGGGACGCCCGGCGCACCGCCGAGTACTCGGAGCGTTCCGGGCTGGCAGCCTTCACCTGCCGGGACGAGACCGTAGGCGTGCCGCACGACTGGGCGATCGAGCGGTGGGCATCCGAGGCGGCGCTCGTCCTGCGAGCCGCCGGCGTCCCCGGCGACACGGTTGTCGTCCGGCTGGGCTCACGGAAGCGGATGCTCGTGCGAGCGAGCGACACGTGGCCTCTCTCGCTGACCGATGCGAGGAGGGGCCGAGCGGCGACGGCGAGCCTCCCGGTGCTCCCCGACGCGGCTACCTGGGTGCCGCCGGACGTCCAGCTGCTGCGAGCCGGGCTGATCACTCCGGACACTCTGCACCCCCTGGTCGCGGAGGCGCTCGCGATCGGCGGGTCACGTGTGCGCCCTGTGTCTGCCGAGCCGACGACGCGGTTCGTGGAGTGCGGAGGGGCGCGGCATCGGCTCGCGCTGGTCGAAGGCGTGCTCACCGCGCTCGACCATGCGCCGGAGGAGATCCAGCGGGAGGAGCTGCTGGCCGCTCTGACGGGGACACCGATTCCCTGCCTGCAGGTCGTCGACCAGCTGCATCGCAGCCCCGCCGAGCTCTCCGACGTCCGAGCCCGGTTGGATCACGGCGACACCGAGGCCGCTCTTGCCGCGGTCGAGGCCGTTCTCGGGTCCGAGGCTGTGCTTCGGTCAGGTGCCCTCCAGGACGAGCTGAACGCCGCCGCCGAGGGGCGGATCGCCTACGGCCTGTTCCGAGCGGGGCTCGACCCCGTGGCTCGCGGGGTGGACCCGAGCGGCGACCCGCGCGCGTCTGGCCCGAGCTTCCGTGCGCGCGGCGTCGCCGAACGCACCCCGTACAAGCAGCGCGACCGCTACAGCCGGCGCCTGCTGACGTCGACCCACTGACCGCCCGCCGCTGCGCGGCCCAGTCCTCGCGACCCATCCCGGGCCTTCGGGCCCCCTCACACCCAGGGTGATCTATGACTTCTCAGCTTTCTGTTGCCTCCGATCTGCTCACGATGCTGAGCACCACCACTACCGAACCGCGTACCGATCCTCAGCTCACGGCCCTGACCCTTGCCGTCGCCGCAGACATCCCGGTGCTCCTGTGGGGCGAGCCAGGGATCGGCAAGACCTCCGCGATCACGCAGCTCGCGGAGACCCTCGACCTTCCGCTCACGACGGTGATCGCGAGCGTGCACGAACCCTCCGACTTCAACGGCTTGCCGGTCGTCGGGGACGACCCGGCCCGCCTCGGGGTGCCGATGGCCCCGCCGGACTGGGCCGTGCGTCTCGTGAAGTCCGGACGAGGACTGCTGTTCCTCGACGAGCTGTCGACCGCGCCCCCCGCGGTGCAGGCGGCGCTCCTGCGGGTCGTGCTGGAGCGGCAGGTGGGCGCGCTCCGGCTGCCCGACGGCGTGCGCATCGTCGCCGCGGCGAACCCCCGCTCGTCGGCTGCTGACGGCTGGGAGCTGAGCCCGCCCCTCGCCAACAGGTTCGTGCACCTGCCCTGGCGGCACGAGCACGACGTCGTCGTCCGTGGTCTCGGCGGCACCTGGCCCCGGGCCGTGCTGCCGAGGCTGGAGGCCGAGCGCCTTGGCGAGGCGGTCGCGTTCGCGCGACGTGCTGTCTGCACGTTCCTGGACGCGCGGCCTGCGCTGATGCATCAGCTGCCGGCCAGCGAGGTGCGCCGTGGTGGTGCGTGGCCGTCTCCGCGCAGCTGGGAGATGGCACTCCGACTGGTCGCGTTCGCGACGGCCGCTGGTGCGGACCGGGACGTGCTCTCGCTCCTGGTCAAGGGGACAGTGGGGGACGGGCCGGGGTTCGAGCTGCTCGCTGCGATCGACCGGCTCGACCTGCCTGATCCCGAGACGCTTCTCGCTGATCCGTCGTCCGCGGCACTGCCGGACCGCGGTGACCTGCGTCAGGCCGTGCTCGATGCGGTGGTGCTGGCGGTCAAGAAGCGGCCCGACGAAGCGCGATGGCACGCGGCCTGGGAGGTGCTCGTCCGAGCGCTCGAGACGGGTGCCCCGGACCTCCTTGTCACGCCGGTGATGACGCTGTCCGCCTTGCGTCAGCCGGGCTGGGTCGTGCCCGCCGCGATCGAGAGGCTGGCCGTGGCGGTGCCGCTCGGAAAGCGTGCCGGCCTCCTCCCCGTGGACGTCTGATGGAGCTGGACACCGAGAAGCTCTACGCGGCCCGCCTCCTGGCGTGCCAGGCGCGTCCGTACCTGGCCGCGGCGCTGTTCGCGCTCGGCGTGGAGGTGTCGACCACCGTGCCCACGATGGCGGTCGACCGGTACTGGCGCTGCTACGTCGCGCCGGCCTTCGTGGAGCGCTCGACCGTCGAGGATCTGGCCGGCGTCTGGGTGCACGAGGTCTCTCACCTGCTGCGCAACCACCACGGCCGCGGCGACGTTCTGGTGGCACGTCACGGCCTCGACGGTCCTGGGGGTCGGTTCAGGATCAATCTCGCGGCGGACTGCGAGATCAACGACGACATCTACGACGATGCCCTGCCCATGCCGTCCGGTGCCGTCACCGCAGAGGCTCTACGCCTGAAGCCGGGCCACTTGCTGGAGGAGTATGTCGGCGACATCAGCCTCGGGCCGCTGACCGGACCGTACGCCTGGCATGACTGCGGGAGCGGCGCGGACGGGCTGGCCCGACCCTGGGAGCTCGGGCCGGACGGTGCCCACGGCCTTTCCGCGTCCGAGCGTGAAGCCGTCCGCTTCCGGGTGGCCCAGGGCCTCGTCGGTGCCCCCGGCAGTGCTCCCTCGGGCTGGCGGCGTTGGGCCAACGAGGTGGTCCATCCGCCTCAGCCGTGGCGGGACCTTCTGGGCGCCGCGATCCGTTCGGCTGTCACCAGTGGTGGCGTCGGTGACGACTACACCTACGGCCGGCCCGCCCGGAGAGCGACGTCGGTTCCCGGCGTCGTCCTGCCCAGCCTGCGCCGCCGGCCGCCCCGGGTGAGCGTGGTCGTCGACACGTCGGGTTCGGTCAGCGACGACGAGCTCGGGACCGCCCTGCTCGAGGTCACCGCGATCCTCCGGGCCGTCGGCGGACGACGAGACCTGGTGACGGTGCTGTCCTGTGACGCCGCCGTGCAGACTGTCGGCCCGCTGTGTCTGGCCGAGGGCCTCACGCTGGTCGGCGGCGGTGGCACCGACCTGCGCACCGGGATGGCGGGAGCGCTCAGGCGGACACCACGCCCGGATGCGATCGTCGTGCTCACCGACGGGCAGACGGCCTGGCCGAGCAGCCGGCCACCGTGCCGGACGGTCGTCGGGCTCTTTCCTCGGCCGAGCCGGTGGAGCGAGGCGCACGACTACCGCCCGAAGTCCCCGCCGGACTGGGCACGCGTGGTCCACCTGGGGTGAGGCGGGCCGCTCCTCATGCCCGGGCGGCCTAGGGCCTGTCCTGTGAATGGCCTGGTCACTGGTTCTGTAATGTCCGGGTTGTGGGTGTTGGTCGGGGTGAGTTGACGGATGCGGCGTGGGCGCGGATCGAGCCGCTGCTGCCGGTCTCGTCCGGGCGTGGCGGGCAGTGGCGTGATCACCGGCAGGTGATCAACGGGATT